>NZ_JACJQD010000002.1:0-515774 GCF_014696485.1 Limnothrix sp. FACHB-1083
GAGAATAGGTTTGACGATTTGAGAGAATGAGCGTAACATTGGTGTATTACTTTTTGATTGTTTGGGGTAAGAATTACATCTTCTTACCCCTTTTTTATAACCTGAATCTGTCATTCAACACTTCTGCAAAAAAATGTGACTATTTTCCTATTCATACGCCTGTTCTTCGCATCCCAAATATCGGTGATGGTCATGTCATTAAGGATGATCTAAAATATGCAGCATTCAACTCCCGAGAGATAGAAAATCTCCAGCTTTGCTCTGGCGATATTTTGGTAATTCGATCTAATGGCAGTTTAGATCTTGTTGGAAAAGCTGCAATTGCTTCAGACAAAGAAGAGGGATTTCTTTACGCAGGCTATTTGATTAGGATTCGCCCTGATTTAAAAGCAATACTACCCAAATATCTATATTTTCATCTAACCGAACCTCAGACTCGTGCTGAAATCGAGGCATTGGCTAAGTCAACAAGTGGCGTAAACAATATAAATAGCCAAGAGCTAAAATCTTTAAGACTATTTTTGCCTGACTTGACTGAACAAAAAGAGATTGTACGGCGCGTTGAAGAACGATTCAAAGCGATCGAGGCGATCGAACAACACTATCAGAAAGCAATCCAACTGCTCGATCGACTCGACCAAGCCACCCTCGCCAAAGCCTTTCGCGGTCAGCTCGTGCCCCAAGATCCCAACGACGAACCCGCCTCGGTGCTCCTAGAACGGATTCGCGCCCAACGGGCCAGCCAGCCCCCCGCCCGCAAACGCAAACCCAAAGCCACCAAATGACCCCAGCCGATCGGGGCATTCTGGGTGGCGTAAATTGGTGAAACCTTGAGCCAACCCCTCCGCCACTGAGTGAATCATCATCATCTTTAATCACTGATAGAGCATGAAGCGATTAAAGAATTCATCATTAAGTCATGCAGTGTCGCACGATCGCCCAGATCATTTATTTCTCAACTGGGAATGGATCCAGATCGCCAAACTTCGTTACCAACCCTCCCGTACCAAGCCAACCTAATGCCGCAATGTCACAGACACAAAACTTTTTGACGGAAATAATTAAGCTTTATTTTTAATTTATGTTCGATTGCTTACGAAAGTCCTCAAAAATAACCATGATTGGCTAGGCAGTTTCCGTAACTGATTTTGACCGTAGGCATTAATTTTAACCAAGTTAATCTCATAAATTCCTGAGCACCATTCAGATAACCAGAAAGATCCCTTGACGCTCAAAACTGCCGTCTTTATATAATGAACGTGATTAAGCAGAATTGCTGATCATGTGCTCAAAACTCCCTACTCCGTCAGATCAGGATTTCACGTTATTTTTATGTATGGCTTAATTAACAGCGCCTTGCGGATGATGATGTGCGAGCAATATGGCCAGGAGATTTGGGACGACATCATGGCCCATGCTCAGCTTTCGGAGGAGCATTTTTTTGTGATGAAGTCCTATCCTGACGACATCACCCACAACATTGTGCAAGCGGCGACCACTATTCTGGATATTTCTGCAACGGAATTGTTACGCAAATTTGGCCACTATTGGGTGGGTTACACCAAAACAGCGGGCTACCAAGAAATCATGAATATGTGCGGTGATAACTTGGTGGATTTTTTGGGCAATTTGGATGATTTGCACACGCGGCTAGGGGTGCAGTTTCCCGCGTTTCGTCCCCCGTCCTTTGACTGTGATCAGGTGGGCCATCACACGGTGGAATTACACTATCGATCGACCCGCCAAGGGTTGGGGCCGATGGTGGAGGGATTGATTGAAGGGCTGGGCGATCGCTTCGATACGGAAGTGGAAATTACCCAAATTGCCGATCGCGCCCAGGGTGACGAATGCGACACCTTCCTCATCCACTACACCACTGACTAGGGCTATGGATCAGTTGCCCTTACCCCCATTCCAGCTTTCAGCAGAGTTGCTGGTGCAGCTCTTTCCGTTTCATTTGGCTCTCAATCATCAACTGCAAATTGTTCAGGTGGGGCAGGCGCTCGATCGAATCTATCCCCACCCCTTGAGGGGACGCTCATTTGCGGATCATTTTTCGATTAACCGTCCTCGCATGTCTATTAACATTGAGGACTTTCTTAAAAAAAGACAATCCCTTTTTCTGCTGGAGTCTCGAGATTTATCTTTGGTTTTGAAGGGGCAGATGGTGGATTTGCTGGAATCAGAAATCTTTCTTTTTCTGTGCTCACCATCCGCGATCGATGCTAAAAAACTAACAGATGTAGGAATTCAACTGAAAGATTTTCCGCTTCATGATGTAACCCCAGACCTGGTTTTTCTGCAACAAACCACCCAGATGTCCGTGAAGCAGGTGGAAACTCTCAATCAGCAATTGATTGCTAGCCAAGAACAGTTAAAAGACGCTTTATCCATTCAGGAACATTTGCGATTTAAGGCGGAAAAACAAGCCCGCCAGCTTGAACAACAACTCAAGGAGCTAAAAGAAACACAAATTCAACTTGTACAAGCTGAGAAGATGTCCACTTTGGGGCAAATGATCTCGGGCATTGTTCATGAAATCAATAATCCTTTACATTTCATTTATGGCAACTTAGATCATTGCCTCAATTATGCTCAGGCTCTATTAGAGGCTTGTCAGGTTTTATTAAAAGCCTCTCCCCGAGCAAGGGAATGGCACGAGATATCCCATGCCAATTCATCCAGGGGTTGGTTGAGCGAAGCCACATTAGGCTCAAATACTGAAGATCAAGCCATTGATACTGAGCATTCTTTGGATGATGCTGTGGCTTTGGCTAGTTTGGACTTGGAAAACCTTGCTTTTGCTTTGGATGATTTTCCAAAGGTGCTTCAGTCCATGCGGATTGGCAGTCAGCGAATTCGTGAAATTGTGGAGGGGTTACGTCAATTTTCACGCTTGGATGCTAGTGCGCTTGATTGGTTTGATATTCATGAAGGTATTGATAATACATTAATGATTCTGAAGAGCCGACTCAACAAAGCTAAAGTTTCCTCGAACATTGAAATTATTAGAAACTATGGTAATGTGCCACCGATTTCTTGTTATGGGGGACAGATTAATCAGGTTTTTATGAATATTTTAGCGAATGCGATCGATGCCCTGGAAGACCATAATCAGGCTTGTGAGTTACCGGCGCGATCGGGCACAAAACGAGAATCACCCAAAATTTGGATTGAAACAGCTTTGATTAATTCTGGATGGCTGCGCATCTCGATCCGTGACAATGGGTGCGGAATGCCCAGGGATATTCAATCGAAGATGTTTGAGCCGTTTTTCACAACAAAGTCCGCCCATCGAGGCACGGGTCTGGGCATGTCAATTAGCTACAAAATTGTGACGGAACGCCACGGGGGCCGGTTGCGCTGCATTTCGGAACCTTGCCAGGGCACGGAATTTGTGATTGAGCTGCCGATCGAGCCGGCCCAACTGCAAGGCAAGAGCGCGGTTTAGGAATAGTCCCAAAATTAAGAATTAAGAATTGAGAATTAGGAATTAAGAATTGAGAATTAGGAATTGAGAGAGCTGGTTGATCCTAACTAGGAAATAGCTGGGAAGTAGCCGGGAAATTCGCAAAACGCAGCTCAGGAAAGTGCTTCCGCAGGGGCCTGATCCCTTTGACGACGACGCGGGGCGATCGCATGGCGGCTGACCGCATAAAAATCGGCGGCTTGGCTCATGGTGTAGCTCAACCACTGAGGATCGCCGATCGGGATGGGGCGATCGGGCAGGGTGGGTTCGCCCGGCAGGCACGATCGCACCTGGGCAGCCACAGCCCGCGCCAACAGGGGCGGCACTGAGTTACCAATTTGCCGCATTCCATGCCATTTCGTGCCGTGGAAACAGAACCAGTCGGGGTAGGAGTGGAGGCGGGCCGCTTCGCGCACGGTGATGCAACGCCCTTGGATGGGGTGAATGGGCCGGGGCGAGGTGAACGCACCGCGATTGCTGGGGGTTCCGGCCCGTAGGGTGTTGCAAATGCCTTCGGGATGCAGTTTTAAAAAGCGACTGATCCGATCGACTTCGCCGGGGGGCGTGGTTTGGAACCGGGCCACTGAGGCGGCGCTGTGGTCGGTGCGCAAACAACCGGACAGGCCCGATCGAGGCGATCGACGGGGATGGCTGAAATCAGCGGGATCCCGCAATGCGCCCCGTAACCAGCGGGCATAGTCGCCGGGGGGATCGGCCAGTTGGCCCAAGTCCAACCAATCGCTCGATCGCAGCTCGGGATATTGATCCACGTCGGGCAAATCCCCGATCGCCCCGGCCACGGTGGGGCAAATGGGCAAATGGGCCAGGGTTCGATCGCGCTTGGTGCTTTTGCAAACCGGCGGGCGGCGGGTTTGGGGCGCTGGATAGCTGGGCAGCGGCCAGCCCGATCGGGCCCCCAACAGAAACAAACGTTGGCGATCCTGCGGTACGCCGTAATGGGCCGCATTCAAAACCTGATAGTTGGCTTCCACTTGGTAGCCAAAATCGGCAAATAACTCAATTAATTCGCTCAAAAACGCCCGATGTTTGCCCAGGGTCATACCCCGCACATTTTCAATCACAAAATACTTGGGCCGCAGCTCATTCACCAACCGAGCAAAGTGGAACATCAAGGCATTTCGCGGATCATCAAAGGCCCGCTTTCCCATCATGGAAAATCCCTGGCAGGGCGGCCCCCCAAACAGCACATCAATTTCCAGCTCTGGTTCTTCTAGCCCTAGGTGGCTGGTCAACGCTGAATCACGAACCCGTTCGGAATCACTCGGGCGATCGCCCCGCAACACCGCCGCCAATTGCTGCCGAATTTCCGCCCCCGTCACCTCCGCCGCACTCCGACAAAGCACCGCCCCCTGCGGAAAGTTGTACTGATGGGTTAAACAGTGAATCGGGTCAATTTCCACCGCCACCGCCACATCAAACCCCGCCATCTCGAACCCTAAGGACATCCCTCCGGCTCCGGCAAACAGGTCAACGGCGATCGGGCGGCGGGAAACGGTCACGGCAAGGGGGTCAACTTTCAGCAACAGCGGTCAAGCGACCCATATGGTAGCGGAATTCCGAGCGATTGATCGATCCACTGCCCCTACCCTTTCTTGGGCGATCGGGCAACAAACTGATTACTCAATCAATCTTGTGGATATTTAATCTATAGGTTGAGTTGAGGGACGAAACCTAACAGCCACAAAGTTGATGCAGATCGAGTTGAGCTTCGCGCGGCTCAACCCAACCTACAGGGCTACAATTTGGGGAGACTTATCGTACTTGTCGATCGCATTGCCTCAGCAGTTGGTGCAACACTCCCAACAACTCAGCCGGGTTGCGATTGGAATAGAGGCCGGTTTCATAAACCTGACCTGACGAATCGAGCCGATAAAATCGCCAGCCGTCGCCATTGGTGACAATTCCCAACACTTCAATGGTTGGATCGCCGTTGCAATCTTGGCAGGCTTTCATTTCCACTAAGCATTGGGCTAATCCCTGCTCGAAGTCGTCTTTTTTGGCTTCGACAATGCACAAAAAAGGTGCGGCTACATAGTCTCGGCGCTCTGTGATTAAATAATCGACATTGCCGGTAACTTGTGCCGTTTCCAGCTTAACGCCTTTCCAAATTTTGAGATTTTCTAGATCAGTAATGGCTTCTTCGCAAAATGCATCAATAATCAGTTCTTTGGATTTTTCACAGTAGCGTAGATCAAAATGGGCCTGTAGGCGGCGGAGGCGTTCTTGAAAGAATGTGCTAGGCGATCGGGGTTGGCTTTCGAGTTCCCAGGGCTTGAGTTCTTTCAAGTTGAGATATTGATAGGCTTCTTTTAGGTTAAATCTGGAGAAGTTTTTGCGTTTTTTAGTCATTGAATTGGATCGCTGGACTCCAGATCTATTGATCATTATCGATCATTGCGAAATGGTCGATCGGCTGGTCTGGCCCTACTCCACCATCCACCGCTCGATCGACCCGTAGGGTGCATGGGAGAACGCTCGGAAGGAAATAACAATCTCAATTCATCTCCCATGTACCGCCACCCATCACGCATTCAACGACCATCATGCGGTTGGGTGGCGATCGCTCTGCGGTGCATGGGAGTACAAATGAGGCGTTTCGTCGCCATTGGAGGTTGCTCCCATGCACCCTACAATTGGGGGAGACACAACGGTGAGAGTCTGACCCATGAGCCTCGAAGTCGCCCAACAACGAATTGCTGCTGCCTTGGCTGAGGGTGAAACGTCTTTGGATTTGAGCGAGTTGGGCTTAACGGAATTACCTATTGAATTATTTGCATTAACGCATCTAGAAGAACTCTGGCTCTACAACAACCAACTGACGAGCATTCCTGAGGCGATCGCCCAACTGCAAAACCTGCAAACACTCTGGCTCTCCAATAACCAACTAACGAGCCTTCCCGAATCGATCGCCCAACTGCAAAACCTGCAAGAACTCCGGCTTGGCGACAACCAACTGACGAGCATTCCTGAGGCGATCGCCCAACTGCAAAACCTGCAAACACTCTCGCTCAACAACAACCAACTGACGAGCATTCCTGAGGCGATCGCCCAACTACAAAACCTGCAAACACTCTCGCTCAACAACAACCAACTGACGAGCATTCCTGAGGCGATCGCCCAACTGCAAAACCTGCAAGAAATCGATCTCGATAGAAACCAACTAACGAGCATTCCTGAGGCGATTGCCCAACTGCAAAACCTGAAAATTCTCTCGCTCGACAACAACCAACTAACGAGCGCTCCTGAGGCGATCACCCAACTGCAAAACCTGAAAATACTCTATCTCAGCGACAACCAACTGACGAGCTTTCCTGAGGCGATCACCCAACTGCAAAAACTGCAAATACTCTTGCTCAACAACAACCAACTAACGAGCATTCCTGAGGTGATCGCCCAACTACAAAGCCTACAAATACTCACGCTCGCCAACAACCAACTGACGAGCTTTCCTGAGGCGATCGCCCAACTGCAAAACCTGAAAATACTTTGGCTCAACAACAACCAACTGACGAGCATTCCTGAGTGGATAGATCAGCTATCAAGGCTTCAGGCGGAACCTTCAGAAAATTGGCAAAAACAGCTTTCCAATCTGAATTTACAAGGAAACCAGATTCAAGAAATTCCGTTAAAGCTAGTTCCTTTTTTGAAAGGTGTTTACAACGTTGCGATCGATCAAAATCCCTACTCTGCCTATCCGCCCGAAATTGTCGAGCAAGGACAGCAAGCGATCTTTGATTATCTCGATGAACGGATTGAAGGCTACGAGCAAAAATGGGTTTCTAAACTGCTCGTTGTTGGTCAAGGCGGCACAGGCAAAACCGCCCTGCTGAATGCCCTGCGTGGCCAAGCATTTGTCCCCACAGACACCACCCACGGCATGGCGATCGCCCCCTTGGAACTCGCCCACCCCACCCGCGCCGACGTGACCATGACCCTGAATGCTTGGGACTTTGGCGGCCAGGAGATTTATCACGCCACTCACCAGTTTTTTATGAGCGAGCGATCGCTTTTTGTAGTGGTTTGGAGCGCCCGATCGGGCCATGAAGAAGGCAAGCTCGACTATTGGTTAAACACGATCACCACCCTTGCCCCCAACGCCCCGATCGTCCTGGTGGCCAGCCACACCGACCAACACGCGGCCGCCTTTCCCGATCGCGCCTTCCGGGAAAAATACCCCCAAATCCAGGCGATCGCCCGTGTCAGCAACCGCACCAACGACGGCATTGATGACCTTCGCACCACCTTGGCCCAGCTCGCCGCCGAGCTGCCCCTGATGGGCGAAACCTGGCCCGCCACTTGGTTGCGCGCCGCCGACAGCCTGGCCGAGCTGCCCGACCCCTACATCGGCCCCAAAGCGTTTTATCGCCACTTGGCCGCCGCCGGAGTCGCCGAAACCAGCCGCCCCGTGTTGGCCCGCTGGCTCCATGAGCTGGGGCAAATTTTGTTTTTTCAAGATCGCCCCGCCAACAGCGATTTGGACTTAAGTGATTTGGTGATTTTGCAACCGGCTTGGGCCAGCCAAACCATCAGCCGCGTGATTGACGATCGAGAAGTGGAAGAAAAGCGCGGCATCTTTACCCATTGCTGCATGGAGCGGCTGTGGTGCGACCTCGATCGCCATGTGTGCGACCACCTGTTGCGGCTGATGGAACGGTTTGACCTGTCCTATCGGCTGCTGGACGATCGCGACGCGGATCGATCGCTCGTGGTGGAGCGCGTGCCCCACAATCCCCCGCCCTACGAAACCGACTGGGACGCGCTGGCCGACGGGCCGCAAATCGCCTTTCGCTACCATCTCAACTTCGTGCCGCCGGGGATTCCCACCTGGTTCATTGCCCGCCAATCGCGGTTCAGCATCGATCGCCACTGGCGCTACGGAGCCCTGTTTGCCTACGACGATGGCGGTGTGCGTCATCTGGCTCTGTTGGACTTGCCCCTCGGCGAGCGATCGTTACGGCTCACCGTGCGCGGCCCCCACCCCCAGAATTTTTGTACATTGCTGCACGACGGGATTACGCAACTGCTGGCGGAACGGTTTCCGGGGTTGCAAGTCACGCCCAAGGTGCTTTGTCCGGGCCACGACGGCCAGCCCTGCACCCACGAATTCGACTATCAGCAGTTGCGAACCCGCAAAAAACCGCTGATTGAATGTCCGAGCGCGGAAGAGGATTTGGTGGTCGATCGCTTGCTTTATGGAATCGATCGCCGCACCGAGCAGCAGGTGTTGCAACGAATTGAATCCCTCACCGAAACGGTGCTGAAAAATCAGGCAGAAACGCGATCGGAATTGCAATCCTTGCGCGAGCAAACCAGTCGGGAATTCACCAAACAATTCGCCGCCGACCAAAGCAAAGTCGATCGCTGCTGTCCGACCATTTTTACGATTCAACCCTGCTCTGGTGGCGATCGGTTCAGCAGCCTCAAGCAAGCGGTGTTGGGTCAAAAACTGGAATTGCAGCTCTATTGTGAGCATCCCGGCTGTTGCCATCCCGTGGAGCAATGCCGCTACGAACTCACCGACGGGGCCCGCTGGCTCAAGAGTCTCAGCCCCCACCTGAACAAACTGGTGACGCTGCTGAAGGTGGTGGCTCCCTTGGCCGGCCCCACGGCGGGACTGACGGCGGCGATCGACAACGAACGCTGGAAAGCCGGCCTGGAATTTACCAAGGAGCTAGCCGGCCAGTTACCACACCTGTCGATCGCCGATCTCGACCCGGACTTGGCCGAGGGCGATCGGGGCCGGTTCGATCGCCTAGCCGAGGAACCGATCGCCGCCGACGATCGCCAACTCTGGGCCCTGCGCCAATTCCTCAAAGACCGCGAACCCGACTTCGAGCGATCGGGCCTGGGCAAGGGCGAGCTGCAACTGGTGCTCACCCCGGAATATCACTACCTGTGGCTCTGCCCGGAACACCGCGAACCCTACCGCGGCCGGGAAACCTACCCCCACGCCACCTTCAATCCCTTCTCGTTGGACGAAACCAGCGAACGGGCGATCGGTCTGTAGAAATTTGAGCGGGCGATCAAGGAAGCTGCAAGCACAGGTATGGAGTAAGTCAAGGATGGATTTAAGGTAAGTTAGAAGCTATATTTTTTAGAGCATGAATCAAATGTGCGCGCTTATCATTGCTGCTGACTTTAATACGCTCTAGGATTTGGGTAATTAGAGAATCAGAACAAAAAACTGCTGGCCAAGTTGCCGAATAGATTAGCGCTGATCCAGATTGACAGTTGGGACATTGTACAGAGTCTGTATCTGATGTTGAACAACCATCTCGCTCAACAAAAACAGCTGTTAGTGATGTCTCACAAGTTTTACAAGTCCAGTGACAGTATGCATAGATTCGAAAACTAACTCCGTTAATCTCATCAGAGAAATAATTTTCTGTTAGTAGCTCGTGAGATTGTGGACGAGGTAGATTTTGTTTATTCATGCTTTTGTAATTAATATGCTTGCTTGGGCGGGGTATGGAGTCTAACTCTCGCATGGTTCATTTCGCTTCTAAGCAAGACTACCGCTAATCTCATTACTCACAACTTTTTCACCCAGGAAACTGCGGCAATCCTAAATAAACACCACGTCTTCACCGATCAACATCAGGGAAGTCAAACCCTAACCGCTCATAGGGGCACACGACGGTGTGCCCCTATGGGATCTATCCCCGCACCTCATAGGGCACTGGATCGGTCAGCCCCAACTCGGCAAAGGCCGCCAGCCGCAGCCGACAGGAATCGCAGCGGCCACAGGAGCGATCGCCCCCCGCATAGCAAGACCACGTATCCGCCCAAGGCACACCCAACCGATTGCCCAGCTCGATGATGTCCGTTTTGCGGAGTTCCACCAAGGGCGCGATGATTTCGATCGGCTGGCCTTCCCGGCCCTGGCGCGTGCCCAACTGAAATACCGATTGCATGGCCGCCAAGTAGTCGGGCCGGCAGTCGGGATAGCCGGAATAGTCCAGGGCATTCACGCCGATATAAACCCGTTGCGCGTCGATCGCCTCCGCGTAGGCCAGGGCAAAGCTCAGGAAAATCGTGTTGCGCGCCGGTACATAGGTGATTGGAATTTCTGCTGCCATGCCGTCCAAGGGGCGATCGCTCGGCAAATCAAGCTGATTATCCGTCAGCGCCGAGCCACCCCATTGGGTTAGGTCAAACCGCACCACTTGATGGGCCACCACGCCGGCCGCTTGGGCGATCGCCACAGCCGCTTGCAGTTCTCGACGGTGGCGCTGCTGATAATCAAAAGACAGGGCGTAGCAGTCGCACCCATCGGCCTTGGCTTGATAGAGCACCGTGGATGAGTCCAAACCACCGGAGAGCAACACAACGGCTTTGGGCGGTTGGCACTGGGGCGATCGGGCAGAGGGCGTTGGGGCGGCTTCCGGAGTTCCAGGCGGTACGACGGTCATGGGTCAAGAATTCTTGCGAAAATCCACCCTATGGTAGGATGTGGCCGGCCGACGCTGGCGGCATCACTCCTCGCCCCATTGCCCCTTCACTGCTGCTGTTAAACGCGCGTGCAATCCCGTAGCGAATCGCTCGATGCTCAAATTCGGCCTGCCCTTGCCCGGCCGAGCCACCATCCCATCCGCGTTGGCGCGATCGGGGTCGGCAACATGGGACAACACCACGCCCGGATCCTGAGCTTGCTTAAGGATGCCGAATTGGTGGGAATTTCAGATCTGAATGTGGAACGAGGGCTGGAATTGGCCAGCAAATACCGCGTTCGGTTTTTTGAAGACTACAAAGACATGCTGCCCTTGGTGGATGCGGTTTGCATCGCGGTTCCCACCAAGCTGCACTACACCGTGGGCATGGATTGCCTGCGGGCCGGGGTGCATGTGCTGATGGAAAAACCGATCGCCGCCAGCATCATTGAAGCGGAGGCCCTGGTGAATGCGGCGGCCGAACGTCAATGCATTTTGCTGGTGGGACATATTGAGCGATTTAACCCCACGTTTCAAGAATGCTTCAACGTTCTGAAAACGGAACGGGTGTTAGCGCTCGAAGCCCATCGCATGAGTCCCCACGCCGATCGCGCCAATGATGTGTCGGTGGTGTTGGACTTGATGATCCATGACATTGATCTGATTTTGGAAATTGCCAACTCCTCGGTGGTGCGTCTGTCGGCCAGCGGCAGCCGGGCCGCTTCCGGTCAGTTGGACTATGTGACGGCAACCCTGGGCTTTGCCAATGGGATTGTGGCTACCCTAACGGCCAGCAAGGTGACACACCGCAAAATTCGCCGGATTGCCGCCCATTGCCAGGATTCACTGGTGGAGGCGGATTTCCTGGCGCGTCAAATTTTGGTTCATCGCAAAACCTCCAGCTATCCGGCGGGCGATCGCGCCAGTCAGGCTTGCTATCGATTGGATGGGTCGATCGAGTCGGTGGCGATCGGGAACACAGAGCCGCTCCATGCGGAATTGGAGCATTTTGTGAACTGTGTGCGGGGCGAGATGCAACCCTCGATCGGCGGCGAACAGGCCCTGAAGGCCCTAAAAATTGCCAGCGCGATCGAACAAATGGCCCTGGACGAACCCTTGGGCAAAGGCGACGATCGGTGGGGTTAATCAACCGTTAGACCATCGAGCATCCCCTTCGTGACGGGCCCAGCGGCCCAATTTGCCCGTGAAGTTTTGGTGCGATCCGTTGGCTCGGCTCGATCAGATCGATCGGCCCAATCGGATCGATCGGCCCAATCAACTGAACCGGCCTGTTAACCGGCGATCGCTACTCACTCGGCGGGCGATCGCCCATCAACCGGTGGCCATGGATGCCCTCCGACCACAACTTGGCTCCCGTTCCAAAATTTTCAGGCCGTGAACAGCGGCATCGGTCTTAATTTGTCGTTTCCCAAAAGCCCTCAAGCGCTGGCCCAGCGTCAAGATTAGCCCATTGATCCGTAAACAAAGTTGGCAAATTACCTAGCCAGATTGTTATTTTCTGGCTAACCTAGCTACGGTTCCCTGCATTAGATTAGGGTTGATAGTAGAGTTAACCAACGGTTTAGATTAGGTTTGCGACTAAGTTTAAGCAGCGGATTTAGCTAGCCACAATCTTGCTTTCTCGATAAGCTGATCTTTCTATGTCGATCGGGGCGTGGTTTTGTCCCGTTCCAGCCTTCCTTTTGGTGTGTCGTTTGGCCTAGAACCATGTCCGAGCCTTCTGTGGCAGTCCAGCCGTTCTACCAGCGCGATCGATGCACCCTTTACCAGGGCGATTGCCTTGAAATTTTGCCCCTGTTCCCGGCCAATAGTGTGGATCTGATCTTTGCTGATCCGCCCTATAACCTGTCTAATAACGGGTTTACCTGTCATGGCGGCCGGGCCGTCAGTGTCAATAAAGGCGATTGGGATCGCAGCAATGGCATTGAACAGGATTTTGAATTTCACCGCGCTTGGATTCAGGAATGTCGGCGGATCTTGAAACCCAATGGCACGATTTGGATTTCAGGAACCTATCACAATATCTACGCCTGTGGCTTTGCACTGCAATGTTTGGATTTTCATGTTTTGAACGAGATTTGTTGGTACAAACCCAACGCTAGTCCCAATTTATCCTGTCGCTTTTTTACGGCCAGCCATGAAACCCTAATTTGGGCCCGCAAAAGCAAAAAAGGAAAACATGTCTTTAACTATGAAGCCATGAAGCTGGGAGATTTTCCCCGCGATCCCCTCAAGCTTTCTGGCCGACAAATGCGGAGTGTTTGGTCAATTCCCACCCCACCGGCTTCGGAGAAATTGCAAGGCAAACATCCCACCCAAAAGCCTCTGGATTTACTCGATCGAATCATTTCCGCCAGCACCAATCCGGGAGATTTGGTGCTCGATCCCTTCAGCGGCAGCGGCACAACGGGCCTTTCAGCCCTACGAGTCGATCGCGCCTTTATTGGCATTGAAAAAGAAGCGGCCTATCTGCAATTGGCGGTCGATCGCTTCACCACCGCCCCCCTCCCAGGCTCCGAGACCAGCGCGGGCGATCGCGTTCTGGCCAATGGCAAATCCAGTTCTCAACCGGGCCATCAACCCAGCCAGCAACCCGATAACCAGACCAACAGCAAGGCCAGCGGCAAGGCCAACAACCCAGCCAGCAGCAAAACCAGCAATCAACCGGCGGGAGCGTCAATTATGGAACCAAACAGCTCCTCAGCAAGCTATTCCAGTCCCCCAAACCATCCAAACCATTAAGAAACCAGGCGATCGAGATTTGTTCAGCTTGATTCGACAGACCCAGTGCGACAATTAAAGATCGCTTTTCTGGATCGGCTAGAGAGAGCAAAACCCCATGTCCGACAATTTCCGCAGCCAACAGATCACCAGCGGTGTGCAGCGATCGCCCAACCGCGCCATGCTCCGTGCAGTGGGCTTTGGTGACAATGACTTCAGCAAACCGATCGTCGGCATCGCCAGCGCCTACAGCACCATCACCCCCTGCAACATGGGCATTGCCACCCTGGCCGACAGCGCCATGGCCGCAGCCCGTGAAGCTGGCGTGATGCCCCAAATTTTCGGCACGATCACGATCAGTGACGGGATCTCCATGGGCACTGAAGGGATGAAATATTCCCTGGTGTCGCGGGACGTAATTGCCGACTCGATCGAAACCGTCTGCAACGGCCAAAGTCTGGATGGCATCCTGGCGATCGGCGGTTGCGATAAAAACATGCCCGGAGCCATGATCGCTATGGCCCGATTGGATATTCCCGCCATCTTTGTCTATGGCGGCACGATCAAACCCGGCCATCTGCACGGAGAAGATCTCACTGTCGTCAGCGCCTTTGAAGCCGTGGGCCAATTCAGCGCTGGCAAAATTGACGAAGCCCGGCTGATGGCCGTGGAACACAACGCCTGTCCCGGTGCGGGTTCCTGCGGGGGCATGTTCACCGCCAACACCATGTCCAGTGCCTACGAGGCCATGGGCATGAGCCTGCCCTACTCCTCAACCATGGCCGCTGAGGATGACGAGAAGAACGCCAGCGCGGCCGAGTCTGCCCGCGTGTTGGCCGAAGCGATCAGAGCACGCCGCACACCGAAGCAAATTTTGACCCGCAAGGCCTTTGAAAACGCCATTTCCGTGATCATGGCCGTGGGTGGTTCCACCAACTCGGTGTTGCACCTGCTGGCGATCGCCAACACGATCGGGGTGCCCCTCACCCTGGACGACTTTGAAGAAATCCGCGCCCGCGTGCCCGTTTTCTGTGACCTGAAGCCCAGCGGTCGCTATGTGGCCACCGACTTGCACAAGGCCGGCGGCATCCCCCAAGTGATGAAAATTTTGCTGAATCAGGGGCTGCTGCATGGGGATTGCTTGACAATCACCGGCAAGACGATCACGGAAACCCTGGCGGAGATCCCCGACGAACCGCGCCCCGACCAAGATGTCATCCGTCCCTTCGACAAGCCCCTTTATCAACAGGGTCACTTGGCCATTCTGAAGGGCAACCTGGCCAGCGAAGGTTCCGTGGCCAAAATCAGCGGCGTGAAAAATCCCGTGATCACCGGCCCGGCAAGGGTGTTTGAGTCGGAAGAGAATTGCTTAAAGGCGATCTTGGCGAATCAAATCAACCCCGGTGATGTGGTGGTGATTCGCTATGAAGGGCCCAAGGGCGGCCCCGGAATGCGGGAAATGTTGGCTCCGACGGCGGCGATCATCGGTGCGGGTTTGGGCGACTCGGTGGGGCTGATCACCGATGGGCGCTTCTCGGGTGGAACCTATGGCATGGTGGTGGGTCACGTGGCTCCCGAAGCGGCCGTGGGTGGCACGATCGCCCTGGTGCAAGAGGGTGACAGCATCACGATCGATGCTCCGAACCGCAAGCTGCAACTGAATGTGTCCGATGAGGAGCTGGCGGCCCGCCGGGCTAACTGGCAACCGCCGGAACCGCGTTACAAACGAGGCACGTTGGCAAAATATGCCAAGTTGGTCTCTTCCAGCAGCCTGGGAGCCGTGACGGATTTGAACTTGCTGTAGGGTTTAGGGCTGGGTCAGGTCAGCAATTCAGCTCAGCAATTCAGCCCAGCAATTCAGCGCGACCCAATCCACCCAGTTATTTCCGATCGTTATTCAGATCCGCATTTCGATCCGCATTTCGATCCGCAAAACCCCGCCCGATCGCGACTCGATCGAGCGGGGTTTTTGTAGACCGCATCGCGAATTAATTGCGAGTTGGGCTACTGGGGGTCACGCTAGCACCGCCTTGGCCGTTTTGTTCCAATCGCTGCTGGCGCTGGCGCAAAAACTCACTGGCAGCGTTGTCAATCCGTCCCGACTGTTGTTGATTGAAATCATCCAGGGTTTGCCCCGGGGCCAACATGATGTTGCGAATCAAGTCTTGGGCAGAAACGCCGGAGCCTTGAAACACTTCATTGGGGCGCACATCACCGGACGATCCATTGGCATTTGGGTCACCCAGAGCCGAGGATTGGGCGATCGCGGGGTTGCTGCCCAAGGCCAGAATGCTCAAGACGGTGACGATCGAGGATCCCGACAACCAGGCGATCGAGGGAGCGATCGAGGGATGGCTCATGATTCAGCTAACTCCAATTCAGGGATATTAACGGGTTCGTTAGAATGCACCAGCAAATCGGACAGGGGAACCGCAAACAGCGAATCCTGTTGAGGGTTGCCGGAAGTGGCGCGAGCAACCATGGGCGATCGGGACTGGTTTTTTTCGTAGCCCACCAACAGCAGAGGGGTGCCCCCCACATCGCCAATCACCCGCCTTTCACTGTGAGGCAAAAAGTCCGCCTTCGGTTCCCAGTGGTTGCGATTCACGATGTTGTCGCGACGGCCGGAAACCGCCAACCCCGATCGCGGTGGATGGGTTGATGCCAATAGGCTAGCGTCTTCGATCGCATCCTGGCTGAGGTCAAGGCCCGGGCGATGGAGTTCCAAGGTCTGTCGCAGTCGGCCGCTGGTTTGGGCCAACAGGGGCCCCCTCCGCTCCAGCAACAGGGACATGGTTTTGCGATCGGTTTCCAGGGTTCCGGCATCGGTCAAACTCGCGAAAATCTCCGCCGACTCTTGCCCCAACTCCAACAGGAGGAGCAACCAATCCGGCAAGTTCGCCATTGCGCCGGCCGCTTCGCAATATTGTTGCAACCATTCCGAGGCATGGAGGTAAGCGTATTCCCCCAGCATCGTGCGTCCATAGGGGGATGCTAAAAAGCAATCCAGCTTGTCTTTTAGATTCTGCTCCATGCCACGTCTAGCCTGCTCCTGCGATCCAGCGCCCTATGCCATCCGCCGTTGCAGCAATGGCCGCACAAGCCCGATCGCCACCAAATCAAAAATGAATAGAACCCCGAGGGCCATACCAAAACTAACCGATCCAAAGGGCGCTTGCATGACAATGCTGCTAAAACTCCAGTCCGGATGCAGATAAAGATAGCGAATGGGTTCGATCGCGTAGCTCAAGGGATTCAACACCGCCACCCACTGCAACCAACCGGGCATGAATGACAAGGGAGCCAAGGCCGTGCTGGCAAAGAGCAGGGGCAAGTTGGTGATAAAAATGGCGGCAATTAATTCCACGTGGCCCGGCAGCGCAAAGGCCAGACCCAAGCTGAGGGAGGTGACCCCCGCCACCAACAGCAGCACGATCGCCCCGACCACGGCCAACCCCGCCACCCCCGGCAGCCCAGCCCCCAAAACAGCCGCCGCAATCACGATCGCCACGGTTTGGATCAAGGCCAGCAAGCCAATATACAGGGCTGAGGCGGTGATGATCGAAAAGCGCGACACCAAGGGAGCCACCAACAGCCGATTCAGAAAGCCAAATTCCCGATCGAACATCACCGGCAAGCCCGCATTCAGCGCCCCGCTAAAGGCCGCAAAGGCGATCGTCCCTGCCCCCAAAAACTGCCCATAGCCCACATGATCGCCAAACAAATCAGCCGGGACATTTTGGAACAGGGCCCCAAACAAAACCAACCACATCAGGGGCTGAATAGTGCCGGCCACCAAGGTCACCGGCCGCCGTTGCAGTTGAATTAACAACCGTCGCAGCAGGGCCGCCGTTTCTTGCCAAAATTCCGCCAGGGGCGAGGGTTCCAGGGCGGGCGATCGGGTGGGACTGTCCGTGGGCAAAGTCGTGCTCATGAGGCTTAGGGGAATCTGGAGGGTAAGGGTGAATATGGAGAACTAGATGGAGAACTGGAAACTCTGGAAGGAATGGTCTGAGGCCTAGCGCATATTTTGCTTGCGGGCCAGCTTAGGATCCCGATCGCCCGCTGCCAAATCCGCATCGAGCAATGTCCGGCCCGTCGCCGCCAGATAAACATCATCCAAACTCGGGCGCGATTGGGCAATGCCAAACACCGGCAACCCCGCCTGTTCCAAGGCCTGCTGCACCAGGGTCAACCCCCGATCGAGATCATCCACCACCAAATTCAGCGTATTTCCCTGGCTCCGGTTGATCATCGCATCCTTGACACAGGGCAGCGCCGTTAGCAGGGTTTGGGCCGTTTCCGCCTCGGCAGCGGGGGTAAACTCCCGAATGCGCAGGGAAATGCGATCGCCCCCCAACCGAGCCTTCAACTCCGACGGTGTGCCCAGGGCAATCACCTGGCCCTGATCCAAAATCGCCACCCGATCGGCCAGCGCATCAATCTCTTCCAGGTAATGGCTGGTGATCAAAACCGTTGTCCCCCACTGGGGCAACTTCCGCAAAAACTCCCACACGGCCATCCGGCTTTCGATATCCAGCCCCGCCGTGGGTTCATCCAACACCAGCACATCTGGCTCGTGGAGCAGCCCCGTGGCCAAGTCCAGGCGCTTGCGAATGCCGCCGGAATAGGTTCCCGTTTTGCGATCGAGCCAGTCGCCCAGCCCCAGCAGATCCGCCATGGCTGCAATCCGCTGCCCGATCGCCTCGCGTCGCAAGTGATAGAGCGCACCATGCAACTCCAGCATTTCCCGCCCGGTCAACACCTTGTCCAACGCAGCATCCTGAGCCACATAGCCCAACCGCTTACGGGCCGATCGGGGTTCCCGCAACACCGACACCCCCGACACAAAAATTTCTCCCCCGTCCGGCTGGGCCAAGGTACAAAGACAGCGAATCGTGGTGGTTTTGCCCGCGCCGTTGGGCCCCAACAGGCCAAAAATCTCGCCGGGTTTCACCTCCAGCGATACGTGATCAACGGCGGTAACATCGCCATAGCGTTTTTGTAGGTTCCGAATCGCAATTGCAGGGGTCATAGGCCGCGCGAGAGTCAGGGGCGATCGCCCGGCCCCAGGGTCTGACACCGTTGGATAGCAACCAGAACAGAGACCGGGGCTGGCAGGTAGCTAAAACAGCAGCCGAAAACCGGAGCAAGGCAAGACGAGCAGGATTTCTCAGGAGCCGTCTTCCAGGGAAAAGCTCTCCAGGGAGATTGCGCAGGAAATTCCTTGGATCATCGGCAGGGGCTAGATCCTCCCCACTCCGGCGATCGCACCCCCTCGCCATTCCTCAACAAATCTTCAAACTGATGCGCAATCCATTCTAAACCGCCGGGCAACGGCCGGGGCCGCCGGCCCGCCAACCAACGCTGAACCCAAGGGGCGATCGCCCCTAACCCCCCAAGCGCTTCGCCAGCAACTTCGCCTTCAGCCCAAACTCGATCGTCTCCAGCAGCTTGGTCATCCCCGTGGTGTTCACCATCTCCGGTGAAATGCCCATTTTCTTGGCTGACTGAATCGCCTTTTCCGTCAAGGAATGGCTGGCATAACCGGTCACGATGATCACCAAGTCCGCGCTGGAGATGTGGCTTTCCCCCTGCTGAGCCATGTTCAGACCCGCCTGAGCCGTACACCAAACCAATTCCACCTTCGATTCCCGCAAGCGATTGCGCACCGCCGACTCCAAGCGATCGTGGCCCCCAAAAACCACCACCTTACCCGCCAACTCCGAGTAGGGATTGGGACGGCGCTCAGACGATCGATGCCGCGTTTGGGGCCGCACATCGGGACTGCGCTCCACCCGCGCCCGATTCTGCATCGCCTTTTCATAAATAAACATCAGCGTCTGTTCATCATTGCCCCGACGCTTGGCCACCGGCCCTTCTTCACTGTGTTGGTTAATTTGATCCATCAAGGCTTCCAGCACTTCCGTGAGGGCATCGATCGCCTTCAGGTCATGCATATAACCCCGAATCGCCACGGCCGCGTCCGTTGCGCTATAAAAATCCTGCTGGTCGCGAATCATGTCCAGCAGGTCTTCCCTTAGCTCATAGCGCCACCGGTTTGTTTGATCCAGTAAGCGTTCCTCAATCAGTCGTTCTTCTTGCAAAATCAACTGCCGATCGGCCGCTTCTGAAGCCAAGCGCGGCGCATCGGCCAGTTGCTGCAAAATATCCGCTTCCTTCTCTTGGAGTTTGCGGCGGGTTATGCTGTCGCCAAACTCATCGGCCGGCAACTCTTTGAGGGTGGTTTGCACTTGCGCTAACACCGCGTTCAACCGGGCTTCGATTTCCGCAAGGGCATGTTGATAGTATTCGTCTCGCTGCTTTTCTAGGCGTTTCGCTTCTAGCTCGACCTTTGCCGCCGAAATCAGGTCTTGGACGGAACTTTCGAGTTCATTCAGTTCTGTGATATCCATGGGAAGACTCCTAACACAAGGGGTTGGGGATTAGGAAATGGGCGGCCATTTTAAACATGACTTAATCCTATCGCTTCCCTTCAACGGTGCGTTATGGGCCACGGATCCAGTCCGCCCCAGCCAACATGGCTGAACTGGCGATCCGGCGCGGCATTCAGCATCGCTGTCTAGCATGGGGTATGGCTGTCTAGCATTGGGTTATTGAACCTTGCCACGCATTCCCTTGTTTCTAAAACAATTCCTCAGATCCCAAAAACCCATGCTTTATCGACGGTTTGGGCGCACAGAGCTATCGATGCCGGTGTTTTCCTGTGGTGGAATGCGCTACCAACAGGCCTGGCAAGACCTCTCACCCACACAAATTGACGCGGCGGGCCAAGCCAATTTGGCCGCCACGATCGAGCGGGCCCTTGCTTTGGGCATTAACCACATTGAGACGGCGAGGGGCTATGGCAGCTCCGAGATGCAACTCGGTTGGGTGCTGCCGCAATATCCCCGCCAGGATTTGATTGTGCAAACGAAGGTGGGGCCTGCTGCCCAGGTGGCCGACTTTGAGCGGGACTTTGAACAGTCCATGGGCTACCTCAAGCTCGACTATGTGGACTTGCTGGGCATTCACGGAATTAACACCCGTGAGCATTTGGACTGGACGTTGCGGCCGGGGGGCTGCCTCGATCGCGCCAGACGCTGGCAGGCGGAGGGGCGAGTGCGGTTCATTGGATTTTCCACCCACGGGCCCCTGGACGTAATTATGGAGACGATTCAGTCCAACCAATTTGATTACGTCAATTTGCATTGGTATTACATCAACCAAACCAACTGGCGGGCGATCGAGGCGGCCACCCAGTTGGATATGGGCGTGTTTATTATCAGTCCAGCCAATAAAGGGGGGCTGCTATACGAGCCATCGCCCAAATTGGTGGAACTCTGCAAGCCCCTGAGTCCGATGGTGTTTAACAATTTGTTTTGTTTAAGCCATCCGCAGGTGCATACCCTGAGCCTGGGGGCCGCTCGGCCTAGCGATTTTGATGAGCATCTGAAAACCCTGTCCTTTTTGGATCAACCGGGTCAGTTGCTGCCCATGATTACGCGACGGTTGGAGCAAGCGGCGATCGAGGCGTTTGATCGCGAGTTTGGCCCCGGAGAAGGGAAGGCCTGGCTGCGCACTTGGGAACAGGGGTTACCAAAGCCGGAAGAAGTGCCGGGCGAAATCAGTGTGCGGACGATCGTGTGGCTTTGGAATTTGGTGAAGGCCTTTGACATGGTGGCCTATGGCAAGATGCGCTACAACCTGTTGGGCAATGGGGGCCACTGGTTTCCGGGGCAACGGGGCGATCGCCTGTCGGAGCTAGATTTGCGCCCCTGTTTAGCCCGCAGTCCCTATCCCGATCGGGTCTTGAATATTCTGACGGAGGCGCACCAGTTACTGGCGGGCGGGGCGGTGAAGCGCCTTTCGCAATCGTCTTAGCTGAGGTCTTGGGGGAGATCTTGGCGGAGGTCTTTGTTGAGATCTTGGCGAAGGTCTTAGCAGAGGCCTGATCAGTATTTTGGGAGACTGATCAAGCACCAACCCTCGCGGGGACAAGGGGCTTAAGCCCCTTGTCTGGGTCAGATCTGGGGGGCAGGCGGCGGATCGTTGCTTCCGGTCTGCTCCCGATCGAGCCTTAGGACAGGTCGGTTTCTGCGAGCTTTTGAGCCAAGAACTCAATTAGGTCTTGCTTGGAAGCCCCGGCCTGATTGCTGTTCGATTCAATCCGTTTCACCACGTCCGGCGACAGGGCCAACAGCCGCACCAATTCACCATAGGCGGCAGATTCTTCGGCATTAATCACCGCTTCATCGGGCGTGCGGGCGCTGGAGGCAATGGTTTCATAGGCCAATTCCAGGGCCAATTCTTTGTCAGCGTCGTTGGTGAGCTTAGGCACAATTTCTGCCAGGGGCAGATTTTGCACCAAATATTCCCGCAAGTCTTGTTTCAGTTCGATCGATTGTTGGCCGTCGCGGGCAAACAGTTGGCTGAAGCGATCGAGCATCACTTCAATTTCTTCGTCGGCCAAATGTCCGTCGGCCCAGGCCATGGCAGCAACCACCCGCAGCAGGTTCATTTGCTTGGGGGCGATCGGGGGAGGTGGTGGCGGTTTTAGCATGGTGGCTCCCTCCGGTTTGGGATCCGGTGATTAGCGCTGAATTCTCTTTTCGATCTAGCCAATGGCCAGGGCGATCGGGGCGTTCTGGATCAATTCGCGATGGAAGTTGATGAAAGTCCACAATTGATCGTCACCGACCGTCACCTTGGGATGATTGCATCAAGATTTATGGCAGATCTCAGGGTTTCCAGACCGAGTACTTTCCGCATTTTCAAGGCGATCGCGCTGTTTTGGATTCTGCCCCTGTCCCGATCGCTCTCCCGATCGCGGTTCGTACAAGGCCCAACGGAAAAACTCTAAGCTAAGGTCTAAGGAAAATCTAAAAAGTATCTGAACTTCCGTGATTTCCACCTTACCCACCGCTCCAGGAATTGACCTATCGAAGTTACGGTTAGATGTGCGAAATTTGTTGCCGCAGTTGGTGTCTTGGCGGCGACAGTTTCATCAATACCCAGAGTTGGGATTTCAAGAGGCCCTGACGGCCGCTTTTGTGTGCGATCGCCTGCGAGAGTGGGGTATTGATTACCAAGCGGGCATCGCCAAAACCGGCATTGTGGCAGTCATTGAAGGCAGCCAACCGGGCCCAACCATTGCCTTGCGGGCCGATATGGATGCCTTGCCCGTGCAAGAGCAAAACGAAGTGCCCTATCGATCGCGCCACGAGGGCAAAATGCACGCCTGCGGCCACGACGGCCACACGGCGATCGCCCTGGGCACGGCCTATTATTTGGCCCACCATCGATCGCAACTGGCCGGAACCATCAAGCTGATTTTTCAGCCAGCCGAAGAGGGGCCCGGCGGCGCAAAGCCGATGATCGAAGCCGGGGTGCTGCACAATCCCGATGTGGATGCCATCTTTGGGTTGCATTTATGGAATAACTTGCCGCTGGGTACGGTAGGCGTGCGGCCGGGGCCATTGATGGCGGCGGTGGAACTGTTTGCTTGCACCCTGTTTGGGAAAGGCGGCCATGGAGCCATGCCCCACCAAACGATCGACTCGGTGTTGGTGGGGGCGCAAATTGTCACGGCCCTGCAAACGATTGTGGCTCGCAACATTGACCCGATCGATTCAGCAGTGGTGACCGTGGGCGAATTTCACGCGGGCACGGCCAAAAACGTGATCGCAGATCAGGCCCGCTTGGCCGGCACGGTGCGCTATTTCAATCCGGCCCTAGAAGGGGTGATTCGGGAGCGGGTGGAGTCGATTATTGCGGGCATTTGCGCCGCCCACGGGGCCCGGTACGAACTGGACTATCGATCGATTTATCCGGCCACGGTCAACGATCCGGCCGCAGCCGATCGGGTGCGACGGGTGGCCGAAACGGTGATTGAAACGCCGATCGGGGTTGTGCCCAACTGCCAAACCATGGGCGGTGAGGATATGTCCTTTTTCCTGAAGGAAGTCCCCGGCTGCTATTTCTTTGTGGGGGCGGCCAATCCCGATCGGGGCTTAGCGTTCCCCCATCACCACCCCCGTTTTGATTTTGATGAAACGGCGCTGGCCATGGGAGTGGAGTTGTTTTTGCGGATCATCGAATCCTTTAACACGCCCTAAACTCAAAGTCCTAGGCCCAATCTCTCCACTCCCGATCTCGCCACGTCCCGATCGGGGGGGCAAGGGTCTGAATCCCTTTTTCTAGGGTTTATCTAGGGTTTTGCAGCCCCAGGAGCCGATCGCTAGAAATCGGGATCTCGTTCTGCGGCTTCCGATTCATCCTCCGGCGCGATCGGGTCAGGTCGGGGCGCAACCTTCGAGGGCGATGGGGCCAGGGCAGCATCCGGCCCTTCGCCCACAAACCGCTCAATGATTCGGAACCAAAGCACCACAGTCAGCAACATCACGGCTGAATACAGGTCGCCGCCGGTTCCCTCATGCATGAAGTCGAACAGGCCATCCTGACCCGTACCGTGCAAGTAGGCCAAAATCGTGTTCCGAAAGACATTCATCAACACGCTGATGACCGTGGTTCCCACCAAAAACAGGGCGATGGGCGATCGCCCCCGCACCGTGCCGCACCAATAGATGGCCATCAGTCCCACATACCAACAGGTCAGGAGCATTTTCAGGCCCGCGCAGTGGGGAGCCACTTCCACCGCCCGATCGCGCACGTAGAGATAAATGCCCTCCACCTGCGCTTCCAGTCCCACTTGGTTCAGCAAAAAACCAGCCATGGCGGCAATGAACCGCTGCAACCCCACCACGTAGGGCGAAATGAGGTAGGGAACCTCGTTGGGCGTGGCCAGGGTGGTGAAGACCAAGGGGGCCGCCATCAACCGCCAACCGGCAGCCCCTTTCCAAACACCACAAAGCCCCCAGAGGGCGATCGGGAACGACAGGTTCACCCAATCGGCCACGCCGCTCAGGTAAAACGCCACGCTCAACCCCAATAGCCCCCAGCCCACCGGGTGCGATCGATCCGCCAATCGCTGCCAGCGCGATCGCTTTTCCCATGCCAAATAGGCCGCAAAGGGCAACCCAATCAGGCCGTAGCTGAAATATTCATGCTCAATGCTGATGTCTTTGGTGAGCCAACCGCGCACCCAATGCACCAACAGCGGCCCATAGGCCAGGGCCAAGCAGGCCGCCCCCGCTGGCAACAGGGCCCGATCGAGCCAGTCAGAACGATTTGCAACGGGGCGATCGGCAGTCATGAACTTCAACCTCAGCGATCAGCAAATTCCAGCGGCCTCTTCCAAAATGCCACAGCCGCCGAACCCTAACCACTGTTGATGCTGGGCGATCGGCCACAAATCCGGCTCGATCGGCCCAAACGGTTCAAGATCATGCCTCAGCCATCACTCAACAGCCCAGACAATGCTGGCCTATTGCAGCCCGTTGGCCATGGCTCGAATGATGTCGCCCCGAGTCAGGATGCCCACGATCGCCCCCGCATCATCTACCACGGGCATTCGGTGAATATTGCCTTCCAGCAAATGCCGCGTGGCATCGCGCAGCAATGTATCGGGCTTGGTGGTTTTCACCCGATCGCTCATCACATCGGCCACCGTACTGCCCAAGGCCTTGTGCAATTCCTTTTCAAATTGCAGGGGATTTTTGAGATAAATCACACTGTCCAAAATGGTGATGAACGGCGGCACATCCACGCCGGTCTCTTGCCACATCAGATCGCTTTCCGACACGACCCCAATCAACTGCCCCGCTTCATCCACCACGGGCACGCCGCTAATGCGCTGTTCCGCCAGGAGTTTGATGACCTCGACGAGGGAGGTGTCACGACGGACGACGATCGGATCGCGGCTCATTACATCGGCAACCGTTGCAGCCATTCGCTCGATCCCTAAATGCTTCTGCCCTCATTCTAGGACAGGCGATCGGTTGGAGAGCGCAACTGGTAACGATTTGACACGCTCTGTGGCCCCAGCTCGGAAGCGAAGGACTCGATCGCTGAACGGAGGCTAGGGTTTGGGGGGCGTTTTGGTCTTAGCTGTGCTGGAACTGGCTTTGCTATTAGATTTGCTGCTGGTTTTGCCGGTCGATCGGGCAGTGGATTGGGGTTTGGCCTTGGTTGTCGTTGCACCCAGTCCCTTTTGGGGACACAGATCCGCCAACTGGCAGCGATCGCAAGCCGGTTTCCGGGCATCGCAAACGGCCCGCCCGTGATAAATCAGCCGAATCGACCAATTTTCCCAGTCCGGTTGGGGCAACAGCCGCATCAAATCGCGCTCAATCCGCACCGGATCCTGATGCTCAGTCATGCCCAAGCGATAGGCCAGGCGCTTCACATGGGTGTCCACCGTCACGCCCGCATTGATGCCAAAGGCGTGGGCCAGCACCACATTCGCCGTTTTACGCGCCACCCCCGGCAGCAACAGCAGTTCCTCCATCCGCTTGGGCAGTTCGCCGCCAAATCTGTCCAGGATCATTTGGCAAGCGCCCTGGATATTCTTGGCTTTGTTGCGATAGAAGCCGGTCGATCGCACCAAGGCTTCCAACTCGGCCCGATCGGCCCCGGCCAGGGCCACCGCGTCGGGAAACCTTGCAAACAGCGCTGGTGTGACCAGGTTCACCCGCTCATCGGTGCATTGGGCCGACAGAATTGTCGCCACCAACAATTGCACGGGGGTTTCATAATTCAGGCTGCATGTGGCATCGGGATAGAGCACTTTCAGGCGATCGAGAATTTCGATCGCCACCTGTTGTTTGGCGGCCCACTTACGAGTGCTTACCGGCATGGTTGGGAATCAGTTGAAAGGAGCCTGAACGAGTCAAACCAAGGGGCCAAATTAGCCGTCCCCTTGGACAATTTGCTTGATGGTGGTCAACATGTCCAGGCCGATCGCCCCGCGTCGATAGCCCTTTTGATTCGACATACCCAAAAACACCGAAGCACTACCCCGGGGATTGCGCTGGAATCGGGGTGAGGCATTGATGTAGGTGGAGGCGCTGTCGAGGCGGGAAGCAAATTGGTGGGCTTCTCGATAGGATTCGGTGGCGATGCAGTCCGCATGGCCGCTGCTTTGGGTGTGAATCACCGCGATCGCCTCTTCCACGCTGGCCACGGTGCGAAACGCAACGGTTTTGGTTAAATAGGGCCGATTCCACTCATCATCGGCCGCCAAGGGCAAGTCGGGAAAATCCTGTTGCAAATGGGCATCGACCCGCACTTCAAACCCATCCGTTTGCAAGGAGCCAAAGAGCACCCCCAGCATCGATCGATTGTGGCGCTCGTGAACTAGCACCTTTTCGATCGCGTTCACCGCTTCCGGATCGCCCTGGTGGCTGTCGGAAATGGCCCAACGCACCACATCTAACTCGCCGGACAGGGCCCAGTAGAGATAGCAATTGCCGATCGCTGCGCCCAGAATAGGCACGGTGGCAAACTGACTGGCCTGTTGCACCAGCTTTGGCCGGCCATAGGCCACAATCAGGTTCAAGTAGCGCTCCTGGGCCAGCAGGTCGCGCATGGAAATATCCCGATCGGGCGGAATGGCTGTGACACATTCGGGCGGCAATTCTCCAGCCGTCAGCCCATCGGTGAGGGCCGCCGCGATCGCCGCGTTGGTGTGCTTGGTGTCGCTGCTGCCATACAAAATCATGCTGTTGCCGGTTTTGATGCCCATGCCCGCCGCGATTGCCCCCAGTTCCGGCAGGCCCTCATGCACCAGGGCGATCGTCCCCAGGGGCATCAGTTGGCAATAGCTTTGTAGGTATTGGGTTTGGTGGGTGGCGCGAATGGCCTGTCGGGTGGGGTCGGGCAAATCCGCCAGCCGATCGAGCATATCGGCCACCTGTTGCAGTCGATCGGGCGTGAACTTAATCCACAGGGACGGCAAGCCGCTGTTGGCCTTTTCGCGGCTGGCTTCCAAGTCCAGCGTGTTGGCTTCCAAAATTTCGTTTTGGGCGGCTCGCAAAGCCTTGGCCATCACCTTCAGCGCCCGCGATCGCTCGCCACCACGCATGGCCACCAGGGCCGATCGCCCTCGGGCCGCCGCCGCCAATGCCCCAAATAAATCCAGCGCTCCCGAATTAACCAGGGGATTTCCAACCATAATCTCAGCGCCGGTATGCCAGCCATAACAACAACAGCGGTAGCCCAATCACCAGCAATCCCGGCAACAGCCAAGCCGCCGTGCCTGCCAGTCCTTTGACAATCAGGGGCAACCAAGCCAACACCAAGACAAATCCAGCCCAAAGGGTAATGGGCAAATAATTTTCACGCAAGGGTGGACGCACGGAGAGCCAGCGCGTTCCTGTCCATCGCCACAGCCGTCGGTAGATTGCCCCAGAAGACACCTGCTCAATTTGATCGCCCGATTCGGTCACCACAAAAATTTGCTGGCAGCGATCGCAGCCAAATGCGTCCATGAGTGCGATCGGCCGCAGGGTGCCCCGTTGCCGACAGGGACAAGGGTAGGACTCCGTTAGCTCAATCTGAGAAGTCTTCAACGATCGCCCGATCGCCCGGTGGGAATAAACGACTTGGCCAGGGGTTTCTCATGCTCTTAGCTTAACAGGGCCGCCCCAGCCGCAAGGAAACACCCCTGATCCAAACCCCAATCACCCGCGGATCCCATCCGAATTCCATAGGAGTTCCATAGGCGTTCAATACGAATTCAATCTTGATTCAAGACTCAAGACTCAAGATTTAAGATCCAAGATTCAACCGGCTTCGGTTTTGTTTCAAGTTGATTTCAAGGCTACAAAAGGCGGCTCATGTCCGCATTTCACCACAATTCGAGCCGAATACCAACCGTCAAAAGGCCACGCGCTGGCAAAGTCGGGCTTGAGCAAATTCTTTGGTTAATATGGAGGCTTGACCCCACCCATGGGGAACATTCCCACAAGGATGAGGTCAGGCATCGAGAGATTGGTAACAGCGGAGGGAAGCGTCACAACGAAGATTCCCTCCGTTCTGCTAAGGAGCTATGGTCAAGGATTTCGGGAGCTGAGTCCTGCGATCGCCATCATCATTCCCTGTGATTCTGGTTAACCTCGCTAGTGATTTTTGCCTAGAGGCCTGACGGCATGGGGCGATCGGCGTTTTTGTTCGATCGCCTGCAATTGTTGAGCGCCGTTCTGCAAACAATTCAGAACCAATTCAGAACAATGCCCACAAAAAACCGGAGATCGAACAGTCGATCTCCGGTTTCAGGTTGGTTAGCCCTCATGCAAGAGCCATGGAATTGGCCCCATACCTCTCGCCACTGGACTAATAGGAGAGGACGGGGCGGGGGATTTCAGCCCAAGTTCCTTAGGTGGCCGCCGCTTCGGCCGCATCGCGGGCCGCCGCCGCTTCGTCGGGGTGGATGCCCAAACGGGTCAGGTTAATCCGGCCGCGATTGTCGATTTCGCGCACCTTGATAATCACCTCATCACCCACGGCCACCACGTCTTCGACTTTGCCCACGCGCCGATCGGCCAGTTGGGAAATGTGGATCATGCCTTCTTTGCCGGGCAGGAATTCCACAAAGGCCCCGATCGGGATCGTGCGGGTGACTTTGCCCACAAACACGCTGCCCACTTCGATCTTGCGGGTCATATTTTGGACAATTTGGGCCGCGCGCTTGGCCTTTTCGCCATCGTTCGAGGACACAGTGACTAAGCCGCTGTCTTCGATGTCGATTTTCGCGCCGGTTTCTTCGACGATGCCCTTGATCGTTTTGCCGCCGGGCCCGATCACCATGCCGATGTCGCTCGGGTCGATCCGGAAGGTCAGCAGGCGCGGGGCAAACTTCGACAGGTCGCCACGCGGTTGATCGATCGCCGCCATCATCTTTTCCAGGATGTGCAGACGCGCCGGGCGGGCCTGTTCGATCGCCTTGGCGATCGTGCCCATGTCTAACCCGGTGATCTTCATGTCCATTTGCAAAGCAGTGATGCCGCTGTCGGTGCCCGCCACCTTGAAGTCCATGTCACCCAGGAAGTCTTCCAGACCTTGGATGTCCGTCAGGACGCGAATTTCGTCGCCTTCCTTAATTAGGCCCATCGCTGCGCCGCTGACGGGCTTGGCGATCGGCACACCGGCATCCATCAGGGACAGGGTAGAGCCGCAAACCGACCCCATGGAGGTGGAGCCATCGGAGGACAATACTTCCGACACCACGCGCAACACGTAGGGGAAGGCATCCTTGGGCGGCAACACGGGAACCAGGGCCCGTTCTGCCAAGGCCCCGTGACCGATTTCCCGGCGACCGGGCGATCGCATCGGGCGGGTTTCCCCAACCGAGTAGGGCGGGAAGTTGTAGTGGTGCAGGTAGCGCTTCTGCTCGTCCGGGTGCAGATCGTCCAGTTCCTGGGCATCGCCGGGAGTTCCCAGCGTCACCACGGACATCACCTGGGTCAAGCCCCGTTGGAACAGGCCGCTGCCATGGACGCGCGGGGGCAACACCCCAGCCCGGCAAGAGACCTGGCGCACTTCGTCCAGTTTGCGCCCATCGACGCGCACGCCATCTTCAACAATTTGGCGACGCATCAGGGATTTGGTGACGGCCTTGAAGACCTTGGGCAGGGCCTTGGGGTCGGCGGTGGCGGCCACTTTGATCGCGTCATCGTCGGCCCGATCGGCAATTTCCTGGGCCACGGTGGCTTGCAGGGCATCTAAGGCCGCGTCGCGCCGGGTTTTGCCCAGCTCAAATTGCGACAAGATGCCTTTGATTTCGCTTGTGGTGCGCGATCGAATGAAGTCTTCGAGGGTGGTGTCGATCGCGGGGGGTTCCGCCGTCACCAGCTCTAGACCCAATTCAGCGATGATGTCCCGTTGCGCTTGGATCAGGTCGCGCACGGCTTCATAGCCAAAGTCGATCGCCTCGATGATGTCCGCTTCGGGCAGTTGATTCGCCCCCGCTTCCACCATCACCACGCCATCGGGCGATCCGGCAACCACCAGATCCAATTCACCCTTTTCAATTTCCGCATAGGTGGGGTTGATGATGAACTCGTCACCCACCAAACCCACGCGCACCGCCGCCATCGGCCCCTGGAAGGGAATTTGGGCCAGCAAGGTGGCGATCGAAGCACCCGTCACGGCCAGCACATCCGGCGGCACGTCGGGATCGAGGGACACGGTGGTGGCCACCACTTGGATATCGTCGCGCAACCAATTCGGGAACAGAGGGCGCAGGGGGCGATCGATTAAGCGCCCGGTCAAAATTGCCTTTTCGGGCGGCCGGCCTTCGCGGCGTTGGAAGCTACCCGGAATGCGACCGGCGGCATACAGCCGTTCTTCGTAATCAACAGTGAGGGGAAGAAAATCAATGCCCTCGCGCGCTGAGGAACGGGTGGCGGTTACTAACACTGCGGTATCGCCCGACCCAATCAGTACCGATCCACCAGCTTGGGGTGCGAGCAAACCGATCTTCAGCCGAATATCCCTTCCATCAAAGGATATTGACTTGTCAATTTCTTGCATGAATGATGATGATCCTTGGAGATTCTTTCTATTACTGTGGCAATCCTAACACCGTTTGTTAGATACTAGACCGTTTGTTAATTCACGGCCAACTGTCTCGACAAAACAACGTAAAACAAGACTCCATAAGGATTTAGACCCGATCGCCTCGGTGGCTCATTCAGCCGATCGTTCCCCTTCGGGTTCCACTCACCTACCCGATCACGGTTCATGATCCCGCCCCCGATCGAAGCGTTGATTCCAAGGGCAATTTCCCACAATAATTTCCCAAGACAATTCGGATTTCTAACGCAAAAGCCAATCCTTTAAGGGGCTGGCCGCAGTGGCCCCGATCGCCCATTGTTCCCCCGATCCGGCGCTCCATTCAAAACCGGTGAGGGCCAACCGGCGATCGGGGTTAAATTCCAACGCAGCCAGGCATCCTGGGCCAAGTCCAGGGCGATCGCGGCGGCTCCATAGCGGTTGATGTGGCTGGGGTCTGCGAAATAGTCGTGGCGATCGGGCCAGCGCAACAACCAATCTTGAACGGTTAACCCCTGATCCCGCAGTTGTGCCAAATAGGTCTGGAATTCCCGTTCATAGGTCAGCCGGGCCGGATCCAAATAATCCTGACTGAGGGGCAAGTTCACAAAACTCAGGCGAATGCCGCGCGATCGAGCAAAGGTGATCAACTGGCGCACTGCTCGATCTTGAACACCGCCTGCCAACTGAAAACCGCTGTACATATCGTCATAGCGACCGGGCACTTTCGGAAATTGTTGGTAGTAGCGATCGGGCGCAAAACGGCGCAAATCAGCCAAAAATCCCAGCCGATCGAGTTCTGGCTCTGGGCGCAGTGGCAAGGGTGGTTGTCGTTGAAGCCAACCGGGCATCAGGCCGGGCATCAGGGCCGCGCCGGGATAGGTGCTGCTGTTGAGGGTCAGGGATGGCAACCCGTTGACCGATCGCCCCCAAGGAGATTCCCGCCACCGCGCCACAGACCAGGGGTGACCGCCCCGGGCGCGGGCCATGGCCAGTTGTCGAAAGCCCTCGGAAGCCGCAATGCTGGCAAAGGTGCGATCGATCCGACCACTGTTAAAGGCCCGCGAGCCATCGCCCCAAACCACCACCCGAGGCAACCAGTCCGGCGGAAACAAATCCATCAGCAACCAGCGCACCACCTGGGCCGTTGCGCCGTTAATGCCAAAGTTAAACACCCGCACGGGCCGCCGCAGGGTTGTTGACAACGAACGGGCCAAAACCGTCGGGTCAATGCCCTGGAGCGATCGGGAACTGCCCACAATCAACAAATCCGGCGGCTGGCCATGGGTCGCCAAATATTGCCGATAGAGCCGCAACTGCGATTCCAACCGAGGACTCCCCCACCGGGCGCGATCGAGCGAAACCGGCGATCGCGGAGTCAGGGGCCACAGGGGCCGCCGACGCTCCGGGGGCAAGGGCGCTTCCCAGTTTTTGAGCAAGGTTTGCGCATCCAGGGTTTGCGCATCCACGGGGGGTTGAGGCGGCTCGATCAGCCGATCGGCATCAGCTCGATCGATCCCCAAACCCAACAGAACCGCCCACACCAGCGCCCCACCCGCCATTAACCGGCCCATAGCTTGAGCAACCAACCCAACACCACTCCCAAACTGCCAAACCGCACCGCTTGCCAAAACACTTCCTTTAAACCGCTGTCCGCAAAGAGGCGACTTTCCAAGGCCAAGTCCAACTCTTCCAGCTCCCGCTGCAAGGTCTGGATTGTTTGCGTTAATTCGCTGCGAATTTCTCGATCGCGCGCCCGGGCCAAATCCGCCCGCACCACTTCCACCTGATGGCCCAAACTGGCTCGCCGCTCCCGATCGGCCCGTACCTGCTCCAGGCGCGATCGCACCTGGCCCATGGCGGTTTCCGTTGCCGCTAACCGATCGCTCAACTGGGCTAAAAAAGCCGAAAACTCCGCCTCCTCAGACAAAGGCTCCTTAGGCAAAGGATCCGGGCGATCGGCAGATGATGGGGATGGGCGACGACTCATTGGACAGCCTTGAGACCATTCAGCAGGGCAATTCATCCCAAAGTCTACCGAATCGATCGAACCCCAATCCCGAACGCCCAACTAACAAAAAAGTCGCCATCTTGCCAAAAGATAGCGACCCTCTCTCAGGAGTCAGTTCAGCCAACCTCGAAATGATGTCCAAGAAATAATCTCCAACCCTACAGGTCGATCGAGAGGTTTTGGCTCATCAGTCGATCGGGTTGGGTTCCTAGGAAGGAGGAGCTTGAGCCACCATTACCCAAGCCTGAGGGCAATCGCAACGGTGGCCATCAGCCGACCAATTCCGGCCAAAACGCCGAAATTTGCGTCAATTACAGGGCGGCGAAATAGTCCTTCGACTTCACAGGATCCGGATTCATCGTCTTTTCGCCCGGTTGCCAACCAGCGGGGCACACTTCATCGGGGTGAGTTTGCACGTATTGAATTGCTTGCAGCACGCGCAAGGTCTCATCCACGCTGCGGCCGAAAGCCAGGTTGTTGATGGTGGCGTGTTGAATCACACCTTCCTTGTCAATAATGAACAGGCCGCGCAGGGCAATGCCTTCTTCGGTCAGCACGTTGTAAGCGGTGCTGATTTCCTTCTTGATGTCCGAAACCAACGGGTAGCTCAGATCGCCCACACCGCCGGACTTGCGATCGGTTTGGATCCAAGCCAGGTGCGAGAAGGCGCTGTCCACCGAAACGCCCAATACTTCGGCGTTCAGTTGCGAGAACTCAGCGTAGCGATCGCTGAAGGCCGTGATTTCCGTGGGGCAGACAAAAGTGAAGTCCAGGGGATAGAAAAATAGGACTACATACTTGCCACGGTAGTTCGACAGCTTAATTTCTTTGAACTCTTGGTCAGAAACGGCCGTAGCGGTGAAGTCAGGGGCAACTTGGCCCACACGGAGGCAACCTTCGGTCATGGGAGTGAGTCTCCTGTTGCGCTGTTTTAGACGAATTACGAACTGTTACGAGAATATCATAGTCATTACGATTTTGACATGACGGATTGCCATGAGTTTATTTCCGCCGATCGACCCCTATCGCCAAGGGACACTGCCCGTTTCCGATCGCCACACCCTCTACTTTGAAGAAAGTGGCAATCCCACCGGCAAGCCGATCGTGATTCTGCATGGCGGGCCCGGCGGTGGCAGCCAACCAAGCTATCGGCAATATTGCGACCCGACCCAGTGGCGAATCGTGCAATTTGACCAGCGCGGTTGTGGCCGCAGCCAGCCCCATGCGGACTTGACCGACAACACCACTTGGGATTTGGTGGCGGATATTGAGCGTTTGCGGGAGCATTTGGCGATCGAGCAATGGGTGGTGTTTGGGGGCAGTTGGGGCAGCACCCTCGCCCTGGCCTATGCAGAAGCCCATCCCGATCGCTGTTTGGGGTTGATTTTGCGGGGAATTTTCATGCTGCGGCCCCAGGAACTGCGCTGGTTTTATCAAGAGGGAGCCAGCCACTTGTTTCCCGAAGCCTGGGCCCAATACCTAGAGCCAATTCCCCCGGCCGAGCGACATGATCTGATGGGGGCTTACTACCGTCGCCTGACAGATAAAAATCCAGCGGTGCGACGACAAGCGGCCAAAGCCTGGGCCGTGTGGGAAGCCAGCACTAGCAAGCTCATTCCCGATGCGGATTTGCAGGCGGCCTTTGCCGATCCCTTTTTTGCGGAGGCCTTCGCCCGAATTGAGTGCCACTACTTTGTCCATGGGGGCTGGTTTGACCCGGCCGATCAACTGCTGCAACGGGTCGATCGGATCCGCCATTTGCCCGCCGTCATTGTCCACGGCCGCTATGACGTGGTTTGCCCGGTGGTTTCCGCCTGGGAATTACACCAAGCCTGGCCGGAAGCCGAGTTGCAGATCATCCCCGACGCGGGCCACTCCATGGCGGAGCCGGGAATTCTGAAGGCATTGGTGGCGGCAACCCAACGTTTTGCCCAACTGAAAGTCTGATCTCAGCTTTAAAATGGGACAATCTGCATCAACCTGAAAACGGTTGTTCTCAGTTAACAATTACGTGCGATCGCGCCATTAACTCCTATGCCCGTCAAAAAAGGTTCCTTTGTTCGTGCCATTCGCGAAAAGCTAGAAAACAGCGTCGAAGCAACCGCCAGTGATCAGCGCTTTTCTTCCTACCTATTTGAAAGCAAAGGAGAGGTGCTAGATCTGCGCGGTGACTATGCCTTGGTGAAGTGGTGCAAAGTGCCAACCCCCAATATTTGGCTCCGCTTGGATCAACTCGAAGAATTTTCAGGTTAATGCTCTAATTGTCTTAAGTCAATCTTGGCTTATTTCATTTCAAAAACTCTCTAAAGTGTCCGATCAGAAACCTTTTGGCTACTGATCGGGCATTTTTCGTTGATCTTAATTTCAAGATAAATCTGGTTTTTCTCACGCATTTTTATTTTTTCAGTGAATTAGATATTTTTGATTTAAATCTTCAATTTTTTATCAAGATCTATCTAGTATTTTAGAGATTGATTTTTTTCATACAGAGCATTTATCGATCATAAATTGAATTTCAAATTTATTGCAATGAGTCAATACAGATAGCAAGAATTTAGAAATTCCTAACTAAGTTTTTATCAAATTCAGATTCATTTAAAGATTATCAAAATCCGAATCTTTAATTCCTCAATTCAGCTCTTTAGCTAGTTGTCGAGATGATCTCAGAAAATTTGAATTATTTATCTTTTCAATTAACAAAATCCAATCAAATAATCCAGCATTCACCCTGGAATCAGTTGCGCTAATGCAGGATCCAGGCTGACTGAAACGGCGGGGACAAGCGAGAGGTCAATAGCCCTGGGGTCAGCCTGCAAATAGATCGGGAATTCGGCGCTGCAAGGCCGCGTTCAACTCCGGCAGGCGATCGCGCAGGGATTGATACCACTCATATCGTTGGCGATAGTGCTGGCACATCAGCCGGTTTTGGGACACCCACTGATAGGCGTTTTGGGTCAGGGTTTCGCGTAATTGGGGGTAGTCAACCAGGGCAGCTAGTTTTTGCTCAAAGTCCGCTGGGCTGTAGTAGAGCAGGCCCGTTTGACCATCGATCAGGGTTTGTTGATAGACCACGGGGCTGGCCAGGGCGGCGGTGCTGTGGGCGGCACACTCAATGAACTTCAAGTCTGATTTCATGCCGTTGAAGCGGGTGCGTTCCAGGGGCAACAGGGCCACATCGCTTTGGTGCAACAGCTCCGCATATTCCTCATAGGGACAGAAGGGGCGGAAGGTTTTGTGGGGCGTTTGCAGGGCTTCAAAAAAGCGGCGATCGTGAATCACATGCACCAGAATTCGATCGCCCCGTTGATTGAGTACGCGGTTAATGCCGTCAATCAGCGGTTTCCAATCGTTTTCCCGGTTTAGGGCCCCAAAAAAGAGGGTGACCGGTCGTTGTGGATCGATGGCGGCGGGTGGCGGCAATTCCGCCAACTGATTGGGAAACACGGCCACATAGGGGTTCACTTGGCGCAGGAAGGCGGCCAGGGGTTCCGTAGAGGTTTGGATGGCGTGGACGCTGCGATAGGCAAAAAAGTCGGTTTTTTCGGTGCGGGCCCAGCGGTAGGGGTCGTCGTCCACTTCCAAGATGATCAGATAACCTCGGGCCAGGAGTTTGCGCTGCTGCACCAAGTCCTGTTCTCGGTTCAAAATTGCCCGTTGCCAAATAAAAATTGGCTCTTCGTGGGCTTGCACGGCTCCGGCGGTGGCGGTGCGATCCTGGGCGATCGCCCGCATTCCGGGAATTCGATTTAAAAACTCATTCGGTTCGGTCACTCGCACTCGTTTGCAAACCTTGGCTTCCATCACCAGGGTTTGGGCAAAGAAGTGTCGCTGGGGCCGATCGCCCGGCCGCATGGCTCGCACCAGGTATTGCACCGAAGCACTTTGCTGATTAAACCGCTGCCGATCGACCCCCAACCGATCCAGCAGCGGCCCGATCGCCTCTTGGAATTTGTCGCGCATTTCGTCGGGGCGACTGCGACCCCGAATTTCTTCAATTTCTAACCCCGCCTGCTGAAAAAGCTGGGTAATGGAATCCTTGGTGAAGAAGCGCAAATGGCCCCGATCGAAAATGCCGTAATCCGCATATTCCCAACGGCCCGACAGCAAATCCACAATGGCTCCCCAATATTGAATATTGGGAATGCAGGCAATCACTTGGCCACCGGGAGCCAGCCAGCGTGCATGGTGGGTCAGGGTTTGCCAAGGATTAATGAAATGCTCCAGCACATCCCCATAGACCAGGCAATCCATACTTTCCGAGGAAATCTCTGCCCCCAGTTGGGGATCTTCTGCATTGCCCACATAGACGCGATCGAGCCGGCCCGCCGCGATTTGGGCCGCCGCTGGATCTTGCTCTAAACCGATGTATTGGGCAAAGGGGTTAATTCGTTTGTAGGCCTGTCCCAAGGCCCCTGTGAAACAGCCCACTTCCACAATCGATCGGGCATCTCCGGGCAGCAGTTTCAACAAATCGGCATTGTGGATGTCGCTGTAGGCCAGGGATGCGGCGGGTTCAGAAGTCATCGGAACAGGAAGATGGCGAGCGATTGAGTGAACAGATCACCGCCCTAGGCTATCGCGCCCGATCGCCCGACACAAGCTACAGCCGCCACCGTCCATCAATGGAACCTCCCCCGGGGGCCCTGCGTCCACAACCTTAGTCCGCCCTTGTGATCTGAATTCGTGATCCAAATTCGTGATCCAAATTCGTGACTCGTGGTCTGATCCATCCCCGCGTTCCGATGCATTCTAGTCAAAGCTTGCGCCCTCTCTTTGCAGTCCCCAAGGCATCTAGCACCCGTTTTTCCAACGCAACAACCCATCCGGCTCGATTCCAGGCGCGATGGTATTCTTTGGAAGACTCATGCTCCAGCCCTTCAGTCACGATTGAATGAGCGGCTTAACCGACCGGGCAACCCAAACACAAAACCGATGCGCACCCCAAAGTGCCACACCACCCCTGTGATGGTTCCCCGATCGCTGCTTAATGGTTAGTTGATGACTGACTGAATCAATTGGCCAATCACCAGTTAGTTGTTAACGTTTCGTTTACACTTTTCGTTCGTTTTGCCTGCAATCGCTGCAAATCAATTCACCATGGCAGGTCTCTTCCAAATTGGTCCGAATGTTATCCAAGCGCATGAGATGCTCTCGCTGCTCAGTCGCTATCACCTGATGCCGCAATTCCTGCGCGGATTGGTGATCGATCGGGCGATCGCCGATGTGGAATTCACCGAAGAAGAACGGCAGCAGGCCGTCATTAACTTTCGGAAGCAACATCGGATTATTGAAGACGCAGACATTGCCCGCTGGATGCAGGAAAACAACCTCTCCATTGAAGGGCTTGAAGAGCTGGCCATTCGGCCCATGCGGCTGGAAAAGTTCAAAGAGTCCCAATTTGGGCGCAAAGTAGAAAACTATTTTGTCAGTCAAAAGAGCCGCCTAGATAAGGTGGTCTACTCCCTGATTCGCGTGCAGGATGAAGGGCTGGCCCAGGAAATTTATTACCGCATTGAAGAGGGCGAGTCTTCCTTCGCAGAAATGGCTCGCACCTATTCCCAAGGCCCAGAAGCTCAAACCAATGGCATTTTGGGGCCCGTGCCTCTGAACCAACCTCACCCCTTCATTGCCCGCATGTTGGAAGTGAGCCAGCCGGGTCAATTGTGGCCCCCGCGCGCCCTGGTGGAATGGTTTATTATTGTGCGGCTGGAACAGTTTTTGCCGTCGCAGCTTGATGAAGCCATGCGCCGACAAATGATCGATGAAATGTTTGAAAACTGGATGCGCGAACAAATTCAAGCCCTCGGTTCGCCCCAGTTACTTTGGGCCGCTTCCGATTCGGGAAGTTGAGGGCGATCGGGATGAGCCAAGGCGATCGCCCGCTACGGTTAGTTTGATCAGGGTCAATTTGACCCATCCAATTTGACCAATTTTGATTCAGCTCCTGACTCCGCAAATGATCCATAAAAACGATCCATAATTTGCGCAACCGTTAGCTAGCCCTGAACCCATGCGCTGATTTGGCTCTCAATCCCAATCGCTTCCCATCTCGATCGCCTCGCCTAACTGCTTTGACCTGTTTTTGCCCGTGCCTGGAGTTATGACTCAAGCTGCTAGCCATCAGCCCATTCAAGTGTTTCTGGCGGAGATCGATCCGTTCAGCCGCCTCAGCTCCGCCAGTTTGGAACGCTTACTCCAGGGGGCCCAGCTACTGCGCTACCGGGTGGGGCAACCACTGCTCGATCGCCAAACCTTGCCGGCCCAAGTCTTGGTTTTGTTCCAAGGACAAGTGCGGGTTCTGGGGTTTGACGAGCGATCGCAACGGCCCGTCAGCCTCAAACTAGCCACTCCTGGCGAAATTCTCGGTTGGGCTGGGCTGTTGCGGGGCGTGGCCTGCGAAACGGCGATCGCCTCCACCGAAACCACCTGCATCAGCATCCCCGCCGCCGATTTTCTGGCCGTGATGGCCGAAGAAGCCACCTTCCGTCAAGCCTGGGAGTCGCGCTGCAACATCTGTGAACTCTTCGGTCTGCTCAGCCAAGAGCTACAGCGCCAAGCCGATCGACGCGGCAACCTAAAAGACATCACCCTGCGGATGCTCGATGAAGTACAGGTGATGGGCATTCCCGAAGGAATTGTCGATGAGGCCACCCTTGAGCGACTCATTGATCCGCAACTCGTCTGGCTCCTGAGCGGTGGCCAAGCGGAAACCGTCAGCGGCAAACTGATCGCGGGCGATCGACTGCAATGGGCCGGCAGCGGCTCCGTTACCATCACCGGCGGCCATGCGGCCCGCGTCGTTGGGTTTACCCAAGACTGGCTCCGGCAGCGCACCCCCCAAACCGAAGCCGCGATCGCCGCCCCGCCCCCACCCCCGGTTGATATCGTCACCGGCAACGCCGCCCCCGTCACCGAACCGGCTCCCGTTGCGGCAGCTCCGGTTCCCGTTCCCGAAATTCCCTTCGCCCCCGAAAAGCCGCCCGAACTTCCCCGAGAAGCCCTGCTAACCCAGCCCGCCACCTATCCCCATGTGCGGGGGCGGGGGCCCGTCAACGGCACTCTGGCCTGCTTCCAGATGCTGAATGAATTCGTGCCCGGGTTGCAATTCCGCAAAGATCGGATTCGGCGGCTCCTGGAAGATCAACTGCGGGCCACCGGGCAAATCTCCATGCAGGTTTGCGGGGCGATCGCCCAAACCATCGGCTTTCGGCCCCAACTGATCCAAATTTCCGGTGTCCTGATCAATCGGCTAAAAGCACCCGCCCTCACCCCCTGGAAAGATAGCTTCGCCGTCATCTACGACATTTCCGAAACCCGCATCATCCTGGCCACCCCCGAAGAAGGCGTGATGCGCAAGACCCCCCAGCAGTTCCTAGAAAGCTGGGGCGAAAGCGGCATGGTGTTGCTTCTCGAAGCCCCCGTAGAAGAACTGCCGGAAAAATTCGGTCTCAGTTGGTTCGTTCCCTGGATCCTGCCTTACAAACGCGCCCTGATCGAAGTTGTCGTCGCGTCCTTCTTCGTTCAAACCTTCGGGTTGGTGCAGCCGATCATCACCCAGGTGATCATCGACAAAGTGTTGGGCCAAGGCAGCATCGAAACCATGGATGCCCTCGGCTTCTTCATGTTGGGTGTGGCCGTCTTTGAAGGGATCCTCAACATCCTGCGGACTTACCTGTTTGTCGATGCCATGAACCGAATCGACATGAACGTCGGTTCCGCCATCATCAGTCACCTGATGCGCCTGCCCCTGGGCTACTTTGACGTGCGTCGGGTGGGTGAACTGGCGGGTCGGGTCAATGAGCGCGACAGCATTCGGAACTTCCTGACCGGCACAGCCCTCACCGTTTTCCTGAACGCCATCTTCTCGGTGATCTACATCGTCGTGATGGTGGTCTACAGTTGGCTGCTCACCTTGGTAGCCCTGGCGGTCGTCCCCATCTTGGGCGGGATTATCGTCTTTGCCGCCCCGATCATCCGCCAACTCATTCGTCGCCAAGCGGAACGCCGCGCCGACGTGGACTCCTACATGGTGGAAGTGATTTCCGGGGCCCAAACCGTCAAGGCCCAAAACATCGAAACCAAGGTGCTGTGGCAGTGGCAAGAGCGCTATGCCCGCATGATCCAGGCAAACTTCAAAACGATCATGACCGGCACCACGATCGGGGGGGCCACCTCCTTCCTGAACAGCCTGTCTACCCTAGCCCTGCTTTGGGCGGGAGCCTATTTGGTGATTGGCAACCAAATCACCCTGGGGCAATTGATCGCCTTCAAAATCCTGGCCGGAAACGTCACGGGTTCCCTCCTCAGCCTGGTGGGTGCTTGGCAACAGGTGCAGGAGATTTCAATTTCCGTGGAACGTCTGGCGGATATTGTTGACAGCCAACCGGAGTCCAGCGATGCCGATCGCGACAATATCCCCATGCCGGAATTGGTCGGCTCCGTCAAGTTCTCCGATCTCTCCTTCCGCTTTGCAGAAACGGGACCCTTGCAGCTAGCCAACGTCAATCTCGACTTTGCCCCGGGCACTTTTGTAGGAATTGTGGGGGAATCCGGTTCCGGGAAATCCACCCTCATGAAACTCCTCCAGCGGCTATACGCTCCCACCGCTGGCTACATCCAAATTGATGGCTACGACATCAGCAAGGTAGAACTCTACTCCCTGCGCCGACAAATTGGGATGGTGCTCCAAGACACCCTTCTGTTTACGGGCACGGTGCAAGAAAACATCATGCTGGCCAACCCGGATGCCACCACCGAGGAAGTGATTCACGCCGCCAAGGTGGCCGCCGCCCACGACTTCATCATGCAGTTGCCCAACGGCTACAACACCGTAGTTGGGGAACGGGGAACCGGGCTTTCTGGGGGACAACGACAGCGGATTGCGATCGCCCGTACCGTTTTGCAACAGCCCAAACTCCTGATTTTGGACGAAGCCACCAGCGCCCTGGACTACAACTCAGAACGTCAGGTTTGTAATAACCTGGCCGTTGAGTTCCGAAACCGCACAGTGTTCTTCATCACCCACCGCTTGAACACGGTTCTGAACGCAGACTCCATCATCCTGATGGATAAGGGGGCCGTGGTTGAACAGGGAACCCACGAGGAATTGATGGCTATGAAGGGTCGCTACTATTGCCTGTTCCAACAACAGGAGGGGTCGTTTAGCTAGCGATTCCCCCCGTCCTCACCCCGTTTGTTTGTAACCCGTCAATCCTTTCAGTCCTTTCAGTCTGCTATTTGGTGAAACTCAATGCTAAAGGCCTTTATCGAACGGGAAGAGCAACCGGTCTTGCTACAACGGCCGGCATTGCTCGCCAGTGGATTTATTTGGTTGATTGTGACCTTTGTGGTCGGCGGCATCACTTGGGCCGCAGTGGCCCAGATTGACCAGTCCGTCCCGGCGGCCGGTAAGTTGCAGCCCAAGGACTCCACAAAACCGATCAAAGCACCGGCCGGCGGGGTGGTGCGGGAAATTGTGGTCAAAGACGGCGAACGGGTCGAAAAGGGCCAATTGCTCGCCACCTTTGACCCCACGGGGCAGGCGGCGGATGTGCAATCCCTGAAGGCCAACCAGGACTCTCTCGAACGCCAAAAGCAACTGATTCGAGCGGAGGCCGCTGGCTTGGGCTTAACCCGCGAGGGCCAGGCTAGTATTATTGACCTGCAACGCAACCGAGCTGTGCGAGTGGCGGAAAATATCTATCTGCGGGCGCTGCTGCGGGGCGATCGCGCGGCTCCGGCCGGCCAAGCCGGTCGTTTGGCAGAAAACCGCGCGGCCCAAGCTTCTCGACTGTCGCAACTGCAATCGCGCGTGGCGGAACTGAACTCGCAAATCAACGAATTGCGCAGTGATGTGGCCAACACTCGCGCCCAACGACGGGCCATCCAAATTCGATTGGGACAGGCCCAAGAACGCCTGAATATCAATGAGGGAATCATCGCTGATTTGCAGCCCCTCGTTGAAGAAGGGGCCGTTGCCCGACTGCAATTCAAGAACCAACAGCAGGCTGTGTTGTCGAATGCTGATGCGGTGGCAACCCTGGAGGGGCAAATCGCCAGTTTGAATGAGCAAGAAGCTCGCCTCATGGCTTCCATGCAAACCAAGCAGGCGGAAATTGGGACGCAGTTGGCGGAAATTCGCACCACCCAAACCAGTTGGGCGGCGGATTTGGAAAACCGCATTGCAGACAACGATCGGGCGATCGCCGATATCGACACCCAGTTGGCGAAGTCCCGTCTGGATAACCGCCGCCAGGATGCCAACGTGGTCGGCCAGCTTGCCCAGGTGCAAAGCCAATTGGTGAAAGCAGAGCAAGCGGTACGCTATCAAGAACTACGCGCCCCCATTGCTGGCACGGTTTTTGATATTAAGGCTAGCGGTCCGGGCTATGTGGCCAGCCCCACGGAACCCATGTTGAGCATTGTGCCCGATGGCGAGTTGGTGGCATCGGTTTATGTAACCAACAAGGATATCGGGTTCGTGGAAGTGGGAATGCCAGTGGAGGTGAGTGTGGACACGTTCCCTTCACTGGAATTTGGCAGCATCAAGGGGAAATTAGTCTCGATCGGGTCGGATGCCCTAGCACCCACCCAAGAGCGTCCCACCTATACGTTTCCCATTCGGATTGAGCTGGAACGGCAGACCCTGAAAACCAATCGGGGCTTGGAGTTAAAGATTCAAGCCGGGATGTCGGTTTCGGCGCGGATCAAGACCCGCAAGCGATCGGTTTTGGATATCTTCCTAGGTCAATTCAAGTCGCGTGCTGACAGCTTCGAGACGGTGCGCTAAGCTTCATCCTCTTTCAAACAATCAGGACTGCAATGGCAAGCGGGGCGAAGGCAGGGCAACCTGTGCGCCCCGCTTTTGCATGGGTCTTTTCTTGAGTCACTGGGGACTTGCATCATCCAAGCAATCAAGCGATCCTGAGTCGATCGCCCCAGGTCTCCAGAGATTGCAGCGCCATACCAAGCGAGCTATTGGAACGAGCCATAGCAAAATCCCCCAATCTCAGCGAGACCGGGGGATTTTTGCTAGTTACCTAGGAGGCAATCAGATTTAGCCGAACTTGCTCGAAGTCGAGGCGATCAAGAAGGCTGCGTAGGTCACGAAGTAGCCAACGGTGAAGTGGGCCAAACCAACCAAACGAGCTTGCACGATCGACAGGGCCACCGGCTTGTCCTTCCAGCGAACCAGGTTCGCCAGCGGAGTGCGCTCATGCGCCCAAACCAGGGTTTCGATCAATTCTTGCCAGTAACCGCGCCAGCTAATCAGGAACATGAAGCCCGTTGCCCAGATCAGGTGACCGAACAGGAACATCCAAGCCCAAACAGCGAGGTTATTCATGCCATAGGGGTTGTAGCCGTTGATCAACTGCGACGAATTCAGCCACAGGTAATCGCGGAACCAGCCCATCAGGTAAGTCGAGGACTCATTGAATTGAGCCACATTGCCTTGCCACACGCACAGGTGCTTCCAGTGCCAGTAGAAGGTGATCCAGCCGATCGTGTTCAGCATCCAGAACATGGCCAGGTAGAACGCATCCCAAGCCGAGATGTCGCAAGTACCGCCACGGCCGGGACCGTCGCAAGGGAAGCTGTAACCAAAGTCCTTCTTGTCGGGCATCAGCTTGGAGCCACGGGCATCCAAAGCACCCTTGACCAGAATCAAGGTGGTGGTGTGCAGACCCAGAGCGATCGCATGGTGAACCAGGAAGTCGCCAGGGCCGATCGTCAGGAACAGCGAGTTAGCGTTGCTGTTGATTGCTTCCAACCAACCGGGCAGCCACACATCGCCATGGTTCGGCCAAGCCGTCGCCGCCAAGCTATCGGGGTTCGACAGCAGCGTATCGAAGCCGTAGAGCAGTTTGCCGTGAGCCGCTTGAATCCATTGAGCGAAAACGGGTTCGATCAGGATTTGCTTCTCAGGCGTACCGAACGCCACAACCACATCGTTGTGAACGTACAGACCCAAAGTGTGGAAACCGAGGAACAGCGAGACCCAGCTCAGGTGCGAGATGATCGCTTCTTTGTGCTGAAGCACGCGATCGAGCACGTTGTTCTTGTTCTGGGCGGGATCGTAATCACGCACCAGGAAGATTGCGCCGTGGGCAAACGCACCCACCATCAGGAAGCCAGCAATGTACTCGTGGTGAGTAAACAGGGCAGCCTGGGTCGTGAAGTCCTTCGCAATGAAGGCATACGACGGCATCGAATACATGTGCTGAGCCACCAACGAGGTCACAACACCCAGCGAAGCCAGGGCCAGGGCCAGTTGGAAGTGCAGCGAGTTGTTCAGCGTATCAAACAGACCCTTGTGAGCGTCGCCCAGCTTGCCCGAAGGCGGCTTGTGCGCTTCCAAGATTTCCTTGATGCTGTGACCAATACCAAAGTTGGTACGGTACATGTGACCGGCGACGATGAAGATCACCGCGATCGCCAGGTGGTGGTGGGCAATATCCGTCAGCCACAGGGCTTCCGTTTGGGGGTGGAAACCGCCCAGGAAGGTCAAGATTGCGGAGCCAGCCCCTTGAGCCGTGCCAAACACATGGCCAGCCGTATCGGGGTTCTCGGCATACACGCCCCAGTTACCGGTGAAGAAAGGAGCCAAACCAGCCGGGTGAGGAGCCACCGACAGGAAGTTATCCCAACCCACATGCACACCGCGCGATTCAGGAATCGCCACGTGCACCAAGTGACCCGTCCAAGCCAGCGACGACACGCCGAACAGACCCGCCAAGTGGTGGTTCAGACGCGATTCTGCGTTCTTGAACCAGGAGAGGCTGGGGCGGAACTTGGGTTGCAAGTGCAGCCAGCCGGCAAACAGCATCAAAGCCGCCAACACCAGCAGGAACACAGCGCCTTGGTACAGGTCGCCCACAGTGCGCATCCCGATCGTGTACCACCAGTGGTAAACGCCAGAGAACGCAATGTTCACGGGGCCCGAAGCACCACCTTGGGTGAACGCATCCACAGCCGCTTGGCCAAAGTGCGGATCCCAAATTGCGTGGGCGATCGGACGGACGTTCAGGGGATCTTTCACCCACTGCTCAAAGTTGCCTTGCCAGGCCACATGGAACAGGTTGCCCGAAGTCCACAGGAAGATGATTGCCAGGTGACCGAAGTGCGACGCGAAAATCTTTTGATAAAGATTTTCTTCCGTCATGCCATCGTGGCTTTCAAAGTCGTGGGCTGTGGCAATCCCGTACCAGATCCGCCGCGTCGTGGGATCAGCGGCGAGATCCTGGCTAAATTTTGGGAATTTGGTTGCCATAAGTCCTGTTTTTGTCTTAATCCTCGTTGCCGAAGTCGCGTCTCGACCTCAGATGCAATCCGGGGCTAAAGGGATTAGCCGCTGACCGAAATAATTCGAGCCAGGAAGAACGACCAAGTGGTCACAATGCCGCCAAGCAGGTAGTGAGCAACACCCACCGCACGACCCTGAGTGATGCTCAGAGCACGGGGTTGGATCGCCGGAGCCACCTTCAGCTTGTTGTGCGCCCACACGATCGACTCAATCAGTTCTTGCCAGTAGCCGCGACCGCTGAACAGGAACATCAGGCTGAACGCCCACACAAAGTGAGCACCCAGGAACAGCAGACCATAGGCCGACAGAGCCGAACCATAGGAGGTGATCACCTGCGAAGCTTGCGCCCACAGGAAGTCACGCAGCCAACCATTGATGGTAATGGCGCTTTGAGCGAAGTTGCCCGCCGTGATATGAGCCACCGACCCATCAGGGTTCACCGTGCCCCACACATCCGATTGCATCTTCCAGGAGAAGTGGAAGATCACGATCGACAGGGAGTTGTACATCCAGAACAGACCGAGGAACACGTGATCCCAGCCCGACACTTGGCAGGTACCGCCACGGCCCGGACCGTCGCAAGGGAACCGGAAGCCCAAGTTCGCCTTATCGGGGATCAGACGCGACGAACGCGCATACAGCACGCCCTTCAGGAGGATCAACGCCGTCACGTGAATCGTGAATGCGTGGATGTGGTGAACCATGAAGTCAGCCGTGCCCAGGGCGATCGGCATCATGGCCACTTTGCCACCCACCGCCACGACACCGCCGCCAAAAGCGTGGCTGACGATTTCCAAGGCATTAGGAGCCGTGTTACCAGGCGCAAGGGCGTGCAGGTTTTGCACCCATTGCGCAAACACCGGCTGCAACTGAATACCGGTATCCGAGAACATGTCTTGGGGACGACCCAAAGCACGCATCGTGTCGTTGTGGATGTACAGACCGAAGCTGTGGAAGCCCAGGAAAATGCACACCCAGTTCAGGTGCGAGATGATCGCATCGCGGTGACGAATCACGCGATCGAGCAAGTTATCAACGTTCTTCGCCGGATCGTAGTCACGAACCATGAAGATCGCCGCGTGAGCGCCAGCACCCACGATGCAGAACGCGCCAATCCACATGTGGTGGGTGAACAGCGAGATCTGCGTCGGGTAATCCGTCGCAATGTAGGGGTAAGGGGGCATCGCGTACATGTGGTGCGCGATCACAATCGTCAGCGAACCCAACACAGCCAAGTTAACGGCCAGTTGCGCATGCCACGAGGTATTGAAGATTTCGTAGAGACCCTTGTGGCCTTGGCCGGTGTAAGGGCCCTTGTGGGCTTCCAGGATTTCCTTCATGGAATGACCAATGCCCCAGTTCGTGCGGTACATGTGACCAGCCACGATGAAGAGCACAGCCAAAGCCAAGTGGTGGTGAGCCGTATCCGACAGCCACAGACCACCAGTGACGGGGTTCAAACCGCCCTTGAAGGTGAGGAAATCGGCGTAAGCGCCCCAGTTCAGCGTGAAGAAGGGGGTCAGACCCTGAGCAAAGCTCGGGTAGATCTCCGCCATCAGATCCTTGTTTTGGATGAATTCATGGGGCAGCGGAATATCCTTCAGCGCCACACCCGAATCCAGCAGGTGGTTGATGGGCAGAGAAACGTGGATTTGGTGACCAGCCCAGCTCAAGCAGCCCAAGCCCAGCAAGCCTGCCAGGTGGTGGTTCATTGCCGATTCGACATTTTGGAACCATTCCAGCTTGGGTGCTGCTTTGTGGTAGTGGAACCAGCCAGCAAACAGCATCAGGGCAGCCATCACCAGCCCACCGATCGCGGTCACATAGAGTTGATCGCCATTGGTGAAACCGGCGGCCCGCCACATTTGGAAGAGACCGGAGGTGATTTGAATACCGTGGAATCCACCGCCCACGTCGCCATTGAGGATTTCTTGGCCCACAATCGGCCAAACCACTTGGGCGCTGGGTTTGATATGAGTCGGGTCGCTCAACCAGGCTTCGTAGTTCGAGAAGCGTGCACCATGGAAGTACATGCCGCTCAACCAAACGAAAACCACGGCCAAGTGGCCGAAGTGAGCGCTAAAAATTTTGCGCGAAACGTCTTCTAAGTCGCTGGTATGGCTATCAAAATCGTGAGCGTCAGCGTGGAGGTTCCAGATCCAAGTCGTCGTCTTGGGACCCCGAGCCAAAGTTCGATCAAAGTGACCCGGCTTGCCCCACTTCTCGAAAGAAGTCGGAACCGGATTCTTATCAACCGAGACCTTGACTTTTGCCTCTCGCTCTGGAGGGCTAATCGTCATCGAGATTCTCCTCTCTCAAGACAGGAAACGAGGACTATCCACCCGGCTGGCCTTCGCAGCGCCCCAAACAGGGGGGTACAGCGGGTCAGCGATGGTGTTGATCACGGCTTGGATAGCAGGGATCAAGACACGCATCACAGCCAGATTGCCTGGAATTCCCGTCGCATCTAGCTCGCAGTGAACGACCGGGGTGGCTTCTCTCTTGAAGATTATAGACGTGGGTTTTCAAGGGACTTGAGGGGGTTAACAATATTTCAAAATCCGTAAAGCCTCATCCCATGAGGCATTGGAGCTTTTTTATTCAGTAGTAAGATCCAGAAAGTTAGGTTTATAAACTTTACAAACAGTTTGATTAAGAATTGCAAAGCATCTGAGGTCGAGTTGGGTAGTTCTTTGTGGTAAAGGCTGGAAACCGCGGCCCGGCTATGGTTCTCGGATACACTGGACTCGATTTCAAATCGCCTTCAGATCGCAAATTTCGCAGATTTCGCAAGTTTTCCAAATTCTGCATTACCTAGGTTTGCTTAGGATCGCCTAGGTCATATCAGTTCCTATACCCATTACTGAAGATTGCAAAGAGGTAACGAGATGAGGTGGCTCGGGGCGCTGGGTCGAGGGCTAGGGCGGCGAATGGCCTGGGGATGCGTGGTGTTGGTCTGGGGATGCCTCCTGTTGCCGATCGGGGGATGCACCAAGGAGCCACCGCCGCTGGCGACGGCCACGCCGCCTAAACCCAATCAGGGCAAGGTGGTGGGGGCCATTGATGAGGTAGCCCCACCATCGATCGTGCAGCGATTGAATCGGGAGTTGGATCGCTATCAACCCCAGGTGCAGATCATTGCGCCAAGGCCCGATGAAACCCTGACGCAAACACAGGTGGCGGTGCAGTTGCGGGTGCAGGATTTGCCGCTATTTAAGGATGAAGCGCTGGCCGCCGGGCCACATTTAAAGCTGATGTTGGACGATCGCCCGGTGGCAGAGATTTTTGATGTCACGGATCCGATTACGATTAGCGACTTAACGCCGGGAACCCACACAATCCGGGCCTTTGCGGAACGTCCCTGGCATGAAAGCTTTAAGAATGATGGGGCCTATGCTCAGGTGTCTTTCCATGTGTTTGCAAAAACTCAAACCCAGGTTCCCGACTCGGGCCGGCCACTGCTGACCTATAACCAACCGATCGGGACGGTGGGTACGGAGCCGGTGTTGCTGGACTTTTACTTGACCAATGCACCGCTGCATCTGCTGGCTCGGGAGCGGGATGATGATGAGATTGTGGATTGGAAGGTGCGGGTGACGGTTAATGGCGACAGCTTTTTGCTGGATGATTGGCAGTCTATTTATTTGAAGGGATTCCGTCGGGGCAAAAACTGGGTGAAGTTGGAGCTGATCGACGATCGGGGAGAGCTACTGGAGAATGCGTTTAATGAGTCGGTGGCGCTGGTGGAGTTTGACCCCAACCAGACGAGCGCGATCGATCGACTGCTGAAGGGTGCGTTGCCGGAGTCGGAAGCTCGGGCGCTGATTGACCCAACCTATGAGCCACCGGCCCCGGAACCGAAGCCGGCGACCGCGCCTGAGCCGATCGCGCCGTTGCCGCAAGACCTGCCGGCCGTGACTGAAGAATCAAAGACCGAAGCGCCAAAGACCGAAGCACCGGAGGCGATCGCCCCAGCATCAGAACCGGCGGCCCCGTCGATGGAAGCGGTCGAGCCAGAGGACACAGGCGACGAGAAGGCAACAGATAACGACACGATCGACCCGGGTGAGACCCTAGCTCCACAGCCCAGTGCTGTGACTCCGGCGGAGGCCACCGCTCTGGCTCCAGAACCGGAAACGGCCGAGGAGTCAGCGATCATTAACCCGCCTGCGGCTCCGGAACCGGAGCCAATGCCGGAACCCAGTGCCGAGCCAGCTAGCCCAGAGCCAGCTAGCCCAGAGCCACCGGATGCAGCCCTGCCTCAAGCAGAGGCCCAGAGAATCGACCGTTCCCTGAGCGAAGACCGCGAAGAGTCTGCTTCGCCAGCATTGGTGAGCGAACCGGAGCCGGAAGCTGCTCCACCGGATGTGATTGCACCAGCGGAGGCAACAAAGCCGGAACCAGCAGCAACGGAAGTTCCCGCCACGAAGCCGATCGAACCGGCAACCCAACCGGAACCGGCAGCGGTGGCTACACCCAAGTCAGCACCTCCAACAGAAGAAAAACCGCCGATTGTGCTTGAGTCGATCGAGCCGGTGACCCCGGAGCCGATCGTTGAGCCAACGCCATCGGAAACCCCATCGGCCACGGCAACGCCCGATCGCCCCCTCAAGGGCTTGCGCAAACAATTTCTGAAGTGGCTGAAACAGACTCAACAGCAGTTGCCGGATGATTTGAACCTGCCCTTCGACATCAAGCAAGTGCCGATTCCGTCGGGTGATTAGGCAACAATCCCAATCCAGACAGCCCCCAGCTAGGCAGGTCAAATCTAGACAAGGGGCAAAACCAAGTCAGACAAGGGGTTTCACCCCCTTGCCTCATCAAGCGCTTTCTAGCGTTGAACCTTCGTTGAACCTTGCGGGTTAATCGTCTGGATCGGTGGGCGGTTGGTGGTTGGCGAAGGCACGCCGATCGACCCGGAATAATTGATAGGAACCCGCGGCGGCGATCGGTTGACCCACTTGGTCTAAACCGGTTTCCGCCAATTTTTTGCGATCGCCCAACAACAACACCGTGGTCGGTTTGGGGTTGGGGTTAATTTTGAGCGCTTCCCGCTCTCCTTCAATTAACGGAGTCGCCCGTTGGGAGAAGTTAACGATTTGCTGGGTGTAGAACACCACACTCGGTTTGGCAAACCCCACCATCATCAACTCTTCCTCCGGTTGCCGCACCCGAATTACGTCCGCCGACAGGATCCGCAGGGGCAATTGACGTTGGGAATCGAGGGCAAAGGTCACCGGCACGATCGTGCCCACGAAAAACAGCACGCCACCCACCCACGTGATCAGCCACAGCCAGCGATAGCGTCGCCGGTAAATTATCACTGCACCGAAGACAGCAGCGATCGCCCAATCGATCGCCCCCCGCGTAATGGCTCCGGATTCGATCAGCACCTCCCGAATTCGGGGCATGGTTGGATCCTTGATCAACGGCAGCCAGAGGTTTTGGGCACTGAGGGCGATCGCTAAAATGCCCATCACCATGACCGCCGCGATCGCCGTGCGGTGGAATCCCGGCGACACCACATCTTCCGTGGCGATCGGCGGTTCGCTCAATCCCGGTCGGGGCATCGATCGACGCGGGGCCAAGTCTCCACTCAGCAAGTCCCGCCACAGCAGCGCCACCAACAAGCCACCGGCCGGCATCAAGGGCACCACGTAGCTGGGCAACTTGGTCACGGCGATCGTGAAAAAGCCAAACACCCCCAAAAACCAAGCGCCCGCAAACAGGGGCAACCGTTCCACGCGCGATCGCCGCAGCCACCATTTGCGCCGCCAAATTTCCAGCCGCCCCAGGGCGATCGGTAGATACACCGACCAAGGCGCAAAGCCCCAAGCCACCACAATGAAATAGAAAAACCAGGGAGCCGAATGCTGGTTGACCACGCGGGTGAAGCGATCGATGTTGTGGTAGCCAAAGAAGGATTCAACGTAGGCATCCCCATTGGCCAAAATCACCAGCACAAACCAGGGCACGGATAGCAGCGCCACCAGCAGCAAACCCCAGAGCAGCTTCGCTTCTTTCCAGAGCAGCTTGAATTCTCCGAGATATAGCCCAAAAGCCAGAATAATCAGCCCCGGTAGCACCACCCCGATCGGCCCTTTGGTGAGCACGCCGAGGGCCATGGACAGATAGCAGCCCCCATAGGCCAGGGTTTTGACCTGGGGACGATCGCTGGCATAGCCCCAAAAGAAGGCCAGCAGGGCAGTGCTGATGCAGCCGGTGAGCAACATATCGGATACGCCAACCCGGCCCCAGATGATCATGTGGGGTGAAAAGGCGATCGTCCCGGCCCCGATCGCCCCGACTAGCCAGGGTCGCCAAGGGGCTTGTTGACGCGCCTCGCCAGTGACGGAAAAGCGCCAGAGGGTGGCAAAGGCCAGCCCGATCGTGGCCAAGGCCGCCAACCCCGAGGGCAACCGCACGGCCCACTCATTCACGCCCAAAATTTTGTAGGCGATCGCCGTCAGCCAATAGATCAACGGGGGCTTGTCGAAGCGAGTCGCTCCGTTGAAATAGGGCGTGATCCAATCGCCGGTGACGGTCATTTGGCGGGCTGCTTCCGAAAACATCGGCTCCGTTTCGTCCACCAGCCCCACGCTGCCCGAGTGCCAAAACAGGGCGATCGCCCAAACCAGCAGCACCCAAGCCAGGCCCAGCCAGCCCCGCCCCCGATCGTCCAAAGCCGCCAGCCGCCCCATCCAAGAGCGCAACGGCTCCGGCAGCGATCGAGTTAAGCGCAAGTCCAGCATAGGTTTCCGAAAAAGTGGGCCAAGCAAGTCGAGCTTTACTTTAGCGCCGTGGGGAGCCGTTGCGTGTGGATCGCCAACTTTGCCAAGCATCGGCCACACCTTGGAGCTTGGCGCGCGATCGGGCGGGATGCTGCGGCCACTGAGCGATCGCGCTGATCAGAATCCGCGCCAACCGATAGACCAGGGCCCAACGGCTGCCGTGAATCGCCAGGGCCAACAGATAGCCCCCGATCGACCAGCGCAGTTTTCGCTCCGGTTGGCGGCCCGTGACGGTGGAGGTGGCATGGATCACCCGCAAGCTCGGGTCGATCGCCACTGGGTAGCCTTGGCGGGCATAGCGGCGGCAAAACTCGAAATCTTCGTAATACAAAAAGAAGCGGCGATCGAACTGGGGCAAAACTCGAAACGCCGCCAAATTAATCAACAAGCTGCATCCGCTGACCCAATCCGTGGGCTGAATTTTGGGATCGGTGAGGGCTTCTTGGGCGATCGGCTCGATTAAGCCCGATCGCCGATCGAACCGGCCGCCCCGAAACTCCGGCCGGCCGTCGGGTTGGTCGATCGCCGTGCCCAAAATCGCCCAATCAGTCTGGCTCAGGAGCGATCGGGCCGCCGCGATCGTCCCCGCCGATAGCCAAGCATCGGGATTAATCAGCCAAACGATCGCCCCTGGATCGCGATCGGCCACCCAGGCGATCGCCCGATTGCAGGCCCGCCCAAATCCCAAATTCTCGCCGGTTTCCAGGATTGTGCAATGGGCAAATTCAGCGCTGAAGGCATCAAGCGATCGATCCTCCGGTGAATTATTGACGATCAGGATTTGGTAATTCTGATCGGGGCTGTCTTGGGCAAGCGATCGTAATAAATGGGCGATCGATTCCCCACACCAATAATTCACAATCACGAAATAAAAAATCGGCATTTCGCCCCATCAAAATCCAACCCCAAATCCATAACCCTGCCAACCAATCCTGTAGGTTGGGTTTCGCAAGGCTCAACCCAACGCGATCCATGCGAGGCTTGCAGGTGTTGGGTTTCGTGCCTCAACCCAACCTACTGTTGTTGTTAGGTTAATTCGATGTGGGAGTCGTCGCCGATCATGAAGCGGAGGGCTTTCGGGCGTTTTGGCCCCACATGGAGCTTCACCCGTTGACCAATCACGCTGTCGATAATTCGCTCCGTTACGCCCACAATTTCCGCCCCTTCCAAGACCACGCTGTGATCCAAATCCACATCCACCAAATGGGCGCGATCGCTGATGCTGCTGTAGGGGCCAATGTAGCAATTCTCGATCGTGCAATTCTCGCCAATCACCGCCGGGCCGCGCACCGTGGAATTAACGACCTTTGAGCCTTTACCAATTTCCACCCGCCCGATAATTTTGCTCGATTCATCGACTTCGCCATAGTTCCAAGGCTGCAAATCGGTGTCCAGAATAATCCGGTTGGTTTCTAGCAAATCATCCTTTTTACCGGTGTCCAACCACCAGCCTTCAAGGGTGCAGGCCTCAACGGTTTTGCCCGTGTCAATCAGCTTTTGAATCGCGTCCACAATTTCCAATTCGCCCCGGGCTGAGGGTTGAATTTGGGCGATCGCCTCATGAATCACGGGCTGAAAGAAATAAATCCCCACCATCGCCAAATTCGAGGGGGGATTTTTCGGTTTTTCCACCAACCGAATCACTCGCCCCGCCGCGTCCACTTCCGCCACCCCAAAGGCACGCGGATCGGGCACTTCACGCAGGATAATTACCGAATCCACACCGGGCTTTTTAAATTGGTCAATAAACTGACCCAAATCCGCTTGGATGACGTTATCGCCCAAATACATGATGAATGGCGAGTCACCAAGGAATTCTTGCCCCACCGAAACTGCATGGGCTAGCCCCGATGGATGCTCTTGCAAAATATAGGTAATGTTTGCGCCAAACCGACTGCCATCGCCAGTTTTTTCGCGCACTTCGTCGCCGGTTTCCGGGCTAATAATAATCCCAATATCGGTAATACCTGCCGCCACAATTCGCTCGATGCCATACCAAAGAATTGGCTTATTGGCAACCGGCACGAGCTGTTTTGCACCCGTATAGGTCAGGGGTCGCAGGCGGGTTCCTTTGCCACCCGAAAGAATCAAGGCTTTCATGTTATTAACTCGCTGCGATCGCGGTTGATTTGTGGATAACTGATCGAGTCAATGGGGATTCAATCACAGAGTCAGTAGGTTGGGTAGAGCTTTGCGAAACCCAACGTGATTTTGGCAAGGTCTGCTGATGTTGGGTTTCGTGCCTCAACCCAACCTACGGGGCTACGGGGCTACGGGGCTGGGATTCGGGGAGCCATTTAGCGGTTCAGCAGTTCTGGCAGCATTTTGCGGAGGCTGGCCCGCCAATGGGGAGCCGGACTGCCGAGCAACGCCGCCAACTTGCCGCCCCACAGCACCGAATAGGATGGGCGCTGGGCTGGGGTTGGGTAATCCTCCGTGGCGATCGGGACGATCCGTTCCACCGCAAGTTCCAGCCCCAGGGCGCGGGCCTCTTCGATGATGGCTACGGCAAAGTCATACCAGCTAACGGCCCCGCTGTTGGTGTAGTGGTAGACCCCGGCGGTGTCGGCATCCAGGCGGCCGGCAAGCTGCCCGATCGCCCCGGCCAAGTCTCGCGTCCAGGTGGGCGAACCGATTTGATCCGCCACCACCCGCAGTTCCGGGCGATCGGTCGCCAGCCGAATCATCGTTTTCACAAAGTTGCCGGTTTTGCCCGCGCCATAGACCCAGGCGGTGCGGACGATCGCGCTCTGGCCTGGAGCCGTGGCTAAGATCGCCGTTTCCCCAGCCAACTTCGATCGCCCGTAGCTGCCCAGCGGATCGGTGGGGTCGGTTTCCCGGTAGGGTCGCCCCTGCTGCCCGTTGAACACGTAATCCGTGGACACATGGATCAGCCGTCCGCCCAAATCCTTAGCCGCTTGGGCCAAAATCCCGGGAGCCGTGCCGTTGACGGCGATCGCCAAGTCGGCTTCGGTTTCCGCCTTGTCCACGGCCGTGTAGGCGGCGGCGTTCACGATCAAATCCGGCTGAAGCGCCATCACCGCGTCGTAGAGCGTGGCGGTGTCGGCCAGGTTGACCCGATCGCGCCCGGCCGCCGTCAGCTCCCCGATCGCCCCCAACACCGGTTGCAGGGCCTCGCCCAACTGTCCTTGTGCGCCCGTCAATAAAATCCGCATGGTTCCGCGATCCTAGATTTGCCCGTACTCAAACAGATCCGCTTCCGCCAAGGGTTTGGCCGCCTGGTCTTTGCCCGACAGGATCGGTTCGCCATCCAGGTTCCAGGCAATATTGATTTGCGGATCGTTCCACAAAATCGAGCGATCGCCCGCTGGGCAATAGAAATCCGTCGCCTTATAGAGCAATTCCGCCGTCTCGGTCAGGGTGAGGAACCCATGGGCGAATCCCGGCGGAATCCAGAGTTGGCGCTTGTTTTCGGCACTCAGCTCATAGCCCACCCATTGACCAAAGGTGGGCGACCCGCGCCGAATATCCACCGCCACATCAAACAGCGCCCCGGCTCCGGCCCGCACCAATTTGCCCTGGGGCTGTTGCACCTGGTAGTGCAAGCCGCGCAGCACGTTTTTCACGGACTTGGAATGGTTGTCCTGTACAAAGTCCACATCAAGGCCGGTTTTTTCAGCAAAGGTGCGACTGTTGAAGCTCTCATAAAAAAAGCCGCGATCGTCTCCAAAGACCCTCGGCTCAATCAGCAAAACATCGGGAATCTCGGTCGGCGTGACGTTCATGGCGCTGGGGATCGCTCAAAACCGGCCTGAGACTACCACAGACCGGCAACAGAACCGATCGCAAATTGCGAGCGATTAACTCTGGGTGGTTAATTCTGGGCAGCGAATTCTGAGCCGCTGATTTTGGGCGGTTAATTCTGGGCAGCAAGTTCTGAGCAGCAAATTCTGAGCCGCTGATTTTAAGTCGTTGATTTTGGGGGATGAATGCTCAGGGATCGAAGCACCCAGCCTTTGGCAACTGGTTAGCTGGCCCTAACTCTCCAAGAGATAGCGCTTGCAGTAGGTATTGCGCCCTTGCTGTTTGGCCTCATAGAGGGCCGCATCGGCGGCGGCGATCAGATTTTGGGGAGTATTGCCCATTTTGGGAAACTGACAGGCTAAGCCCAAACTGATCGTGACCCAGGGGCTAGCTTCCGATCGCTCGTGGGGAATTTTTAAATTCTCGATCGCCCGTCGCAGTCGATCGATCACCTCCACTGCCATCGTCAAGTCCGTGTCTGGCAACAGAATCGCGAACTCTTCCCCCCCATAGCGAGCCACCAAATCCGTCGCCCGGCGTGTGCCATCCTGCAAGGTGCGGGCCACTTGAATCAAACAATCGTCGCCCGCTTGATGACCGTAATGGTCGTTGAAGCGCTTGAAATAGTCCACATCACAGAGCACCAACGACATTGGGCGATGATCCTGGGCCAGACGTTGCCACTCGCGATTAATCGTGGTGTCAAAGCAGCGACGGTTTGCCACCTGCGTCAGGCCGTCGCTGGTGGCCAAGCGCTCCAGTTCCAAATTCACCGTCAACAGCGTGGCTTCCACCCGCTGCCGCTCCGCCACCTCCCGCTCCAGTTCTTCATTCTTGGCGCGTAACTGCCGGGTCAAGTCCAAAAGCCGCAATTGCAGCTCAATGCGGGCCAAGACTTCTTCTTTTTGGAAGGGCTTGATAATGTAGTCCACTGCGCCTAGTTCCAACCCTTCGAGCTTGCTGGACAAGTCCGAAAGGCCCGTCATAAAGATCACGGGCACATCCCAGTCAGGGTAAAGGGTTTGCAAAGCGCGATAGGTCTCAAACCCGTTCAGCTTTGGCATCACCACATCCATCAAAATCAGGTCAGGATGATCCTTAGGTGGCACATTTTGCAGATATTCAAGGGCCAGTTGACCGTTTTCAACACTTTGAATGCGAAATTTCTTGAAGCGCATCAGGTAGCGCCGCAACAGATCCACGTTGTCGGGAGTGTCGTCAACGATCAACAGTGAGTAGTGTTTGCGGCTGGACTCCATGTCTGGCGATGCGATCGGGTGGGAGAGAGGACTGGATGAGAGTGATGGGTAACTGGCCGCAACATTGGCATCGGTGCGGGCGGTGATCGAATTGCGCATTCTGACAGGTGATCCTCACTCAGCACGACTGGATTCTGCTGCACTGGAGTGATGCAACTAGGGGGGCGATTCACCCCGCTTCAGCACTCCAGAGCGCTGTTGGTTACCCCCTAACTCAAACTCCTGAATAGCACTATTTTTGGCAATCGATCGCGTTTCGAAAGCGATCGCGGTCAATGGACAGGAATGATATGCACCAAGAGACAACTAGCTCCGATGGGTGATGAGCGCACTGGGATTGGGATCCATGGGCCAAGGACTAGTGGTGATCGATGCTGAAAAATTTCTAACCCCCCAAATTCCTAAGACCTAAAGCGCTAGTGGTTGATATCAGTCGGGTTGCAGGTGGAGTTTGTTGAATCTTTCATCCTGCTTCAGCGACTTTCAGGTCAAATTTCCCTCAACTAAGTCAGGTTGGCTGGATCAAGCGGCGACAACAATCGAAACAATAGTCGGAAATTGATTGTAAAAAATGACACAACCAGACCCCGGGAAAGCCCTAAAGACACCCTAGGTTTAGCCATGGCAATTTCGGTTCCCCAACCCAAAATCGAGGACGCACGATCGGGATCAGGGCGATCAAAATTGGGAGACCAGTCAACAGTTACAACGTGAGCAAGGGATAGGCAGAAACCGTCAATTGTTGTTGATCTTGGGTTGGGGTTGGAACTTCTGAAGTTACCCTTACCCACCCCAAGTACCTAATGGTTTGCTAACGGCCTTTTGGGATCTAGCTTACCCATTAGAAGTTGCGAGGTTTCAAACTATCCCGAACTCAGGTGAATTCAGCATGGGGGCTTAGACCACATCGGAGTTCTATTGCATCCAATAGCACCCAATGAAGCCCAATGCAGCCAAGACTGAAGTTGAATGTTTTATCTTGCTCATGCTAACGAATACGAGTCAATACTCGCCAACCCTTGCACATCGTGCCCCAATGTGGCCTGTCAGTTGGGGGAGCTGCGAGCTGGCGAAACACCCCTTGGGCAGCCCATGGCGCTGGTTCAGGGATGAATAGGGATTAACAGCAAGTTCAGAAATGGCGGGACTTACCAGAACTTAACTTAGTTGGGCGATCGGGCATTGGTTAAGCAGGGTGCGATCGCTCAGCAGGTCTTCAACGGTGACTCGCAAGGTGCGATCGGCATCCACTTCAAAGGCCACCCGAATTCGGTCAATTCCAGGCATTCCAGGCGGATCCAATTGAGCCAAACTGCGCGCGCCATCCCGATCATTTAGCGGTTGCACTGAGGCTTGGCCACCGATGGTTTTGGTGACCAATCGATCGCCATCAAAAAAGATTTCGGTGCGCTGTTCTTCGTCGCCCAACTCTCCAAGGATCAGTTCAATTTGGGGCTGATTTTCAATGGAAGCTCCCAAGAGCAATTCAACGGGCTTGGCGGTGGGATAAGGCTGACCTTTGGGGATGATGGGATGCCAACTGTGGCGTTTCTCCCGTTGGTTCCAATAGCGAATTCCGTAGCCGTGATAGAGAAAATCGCGCACTTCTAAGCCGCTGGCCAGTTTCAAGGCTCCTTGGGCGATCGCTTCAAAGGGGCGATCGGTGGCGACTTTTTCGGCAGGGAAATAGTTGCGAATCCAGGACTGAATGGCAGGAATTTGGCTAGTGCCACCTACTAATAACACCGCTTCGATCGACTGGGGTTCTAGTCCCTGGCGAATGGCTTGCTGAAAAATTTGATCTAACGCGCGATCGAGTTGTTGAAACAGACCCCGATCGCGCAAAATGGTTTCCAATTCCGTGCGTGAAAGGCTTAGTTCTAGACTATTAAACGTCGCGTCATCAAAATAGACTTCCTGGGCTGTTTCCTGATGCGAAAGGGCAATTTTGACCCGTTCCGCCAATCGCAGCAAAATTGGCGTTTTCTGGAAAGAATGACCCGCGAGATTGCCCGAGGAATTACCCAAGGCATTGCCTGGCAAATCCACCGCAGATTGCTGTTGACTCCAATAGTCCACAATCCAGTTATCCAAATCGGATCCGCCCAAGTTTAAGCCTGCTTTGGCCAAAACCCTGGCGGTTTTCACGGTTTGTTGGGAATCCTCGATGGCACGGTTCCCCCACTTCAACAAAAACCCCAAGGGCCGGCCAGCACTAGTGGCACTGGGGCGATCGAGCCGCACCAGGGACAGATCCAACGTGCCGCCACCAAAGTCCACCACCAACACCAAGTCCCGATCGCCTGCGCCATAGCCCAAAGCCGCCGCCGTTGGCTCATCCAGCAAACGCACCTGTTCAATTTGCCCCAAGGCCGACTGGGCAATCGCCCGGGTTAACCAATTGCGGTATTGCTCAAAACTATCCACCGGCACGGTCAAAATCAGTTGTGACCCAGCCCCTGCACCGCCCAAAAACTGCTGCTCTGTCAGGGCGCGGGCGATGGCATCTAAAAACCACTGCCCCGCCTGCTCAAAATCCACCGATCGCCCGTCTAACTCGGGCACAAATCCTTGGACGGCGGTTCCGATCCCCCGCTTGAATCCCCGAAATAAGCGCCCATCGGCCAATTGATCCAGCCCCCGGTCGCGCACCGCCTGGCCGGCCACCACCTGACCTTCGGCCGCCTGGGCCACATACAACAGGCTGGGAATGAGCGGCGGGTTGGGAGACTGTCGCACCGAAAGTCCACTGAGATCCAGGGTTTCGGGATTGCCGGTTACGGGGTTGAGATAGGTCACCACCGTGTTGCTGGTTCCAAAGTCGATCGCAATGGTCATGGCAGTGGCAAAGGTGCAATAGGGTGCGTTGGATCATGAATCCATGGCTCAGCCAACAACCAGCCAACCAACCGGGAGCAAGCCATGCCAGGAATTCAGAACTCCAATTCGGTATTGTGCCAGTTTCCCAACGGGTTTCCCAATGGCCTTTTGCCGCTGCCTTTCCCCACTGCTTTCTCCAAATTTTGGTCTCAAGCATGGCCTCAGGTGCTGCCCAAACCCCGATCGCCCCAATTTTCCGAGCCATTCGCGATCGGTTTCTGTTTTCCGCATCCCTTGGCCCGATTCTTGCGGAGTGCGATTTAATGCCAAGACTTGCGAATTAATTACGTAATTTCACGCAGATGTTTTACAAAGCACCCGATCGCCCGGCAAATCCTGACAAATTCCGACGAATTGTCCATCCCATCCTGACTTGCAACCCCTTACTGAAATCTCGCAATCCGAAATTGAGATCTTGCAGAGAGCTTGCATGGCATGGCCGATCCATGACTTGCCAAGGCTTGCCCATCCTGAGCCTTACTGAGCCGCTGATTTCGGAACTAGAAACCAACCGATTGCGCCCGCATGGCAGGTGAATCTAGGGCAAATTCGTAGTCAATCCTGAGCCAAGCCGGAATCTCAACGACGACAGCCGATCGCACCCCGCTTCAAGGTCGCTTTAATATTGCACACCCCGCGATCGACCACAGATCGCAAGTTCATCAATTCCCATCCTGGCGCAAACGGCTTAGGGTTCTTGAGGTTAAATGATTCCAGCGCACGAATCTGGCCGAATCCTCGTAGAATCAATGGAAGTGTGCTTCCGGATAGACGGCTCTCGGCGAAGTGGCACCCCTTCGCTGAGACCCCCAGCAAACTAGCCGTCTGAGCGCGGCGCAACTGGCTTACCCCCATGCTTATGGAACGTATCGGAAAATACGCCCCCGATTTTGAAATTCCTGGGGCCGATGGCAAAGTACACCACTTTGCGACCTATCTCGGTCAATACAAAGCGGCGGTGGTGATTTTCATGTGCAATCACTGCCCCTACGTGGGGATGTATCTCGATCGGCTGAAGGCTCTGCAAGCGGAATTTGAGCCACAGGGCGTAACGCTCATCGGGATCAATGCCAATGATGCCAATCAGTTCCCCGAAGATAGCTTTGATGCGATGAAGGTCTTTGCTCGGGAGCGGGGGCTGAATTTTCCCTACCTGTGGGATCCCACCCAGGATGTGGCGGACTGCTTCGGGGCCAAGAAAACGCCCCAGGCTTTTTTGGTGGATGCCAACAGCGTGATGCGCTACATTGGCGCGGTGGATGACAGCCCCCAGGATCCATCCGTTGTCACGCAGGCTTATTTGCGGGATGCGATCACCAGTTTTTTGGATGAACAGCCGATCGCGATTGCCTTCACGGAGGCGATCGGTTGTTCTGTGAAATGGCGGCCCGGCCGATGACCGGCAGCGTTGAGCACACAGAACTTAGCCCCAACATCTCCCCAAATCTTGATCAATCTCAATCGCGCGATCGAGCGGATCAGCGACCGTTGATTTTGGGAGTTTCGGGAGCTTCGGGCTTGATCTATGCGGTGCGGGCCCTGAAGTGGCTGTTAACAGCGGGCTACGCGATCGAACTGGTAGCTTCCAAGGCGGCCCACATGGTTTGGCAGTCAGAAAACCAAGTGCAGATGCCCCTTGAACCCTTGACCCAGGAAGCTTTTTGGCGATCGCAGGCCGGCGTGCCCACCGGAGGGCAGCTCATCTGCCATCGTTTCGGCAACGTGGGGGCGACCATTGCCAGCGGTTCCTATCGCACGTTGGGCATGGTGGTGATGCCTTGCAGCATGAGCACCGTGGGCAAATTGGCAGCGGGTTTAAGCAGCGATCTCCTGGAGCGGGCCGCCGATGTGCAACTAAAGGAGGGGCGACCGCTGGTGTTAGTCCCTCGGGAAACCCCTTGGAGCTTGATTCACTTGCGGAACCTGACCCAGTTGGCCGAGGCTGGCGCGGCGATCGTGCCGGCCATCCCCGCTTGGTATCACCAACCGCAATCGATTGAGGACTTGGTGGATTTTGTGGTGGCCAGGGCACTCGATCGCCTGGCGATCGACTGTGTGCCTCTCCGGCGCTGGCAAGGGGGCAACGAAACGCCCGAAGACTTGCCGGGCTAAACCCCCTTGTTGAACTTTTTGCAGCCATTCTCATTTTTCAGGCATTCCCAATTACCAGCCCAAGGCCAGACCGCTCCGCATCCCTCCTCCAGCGGAAGCACTCCCATCGGCCCCAATCCAAGCTAGGTTGGTTGAACGGCCAGGTCACGAAACAGCTAAGGTCGTCCGGAGAAGGAGAGAGAGCGGGTAATGGCGCGCCTGTTGGGATTGCTACTGTTGGTGGTGGGGTTGCTGTTGTTAGCAGCTCAAAACCCCTTGCCCCTGCTGCCTTTGGTGGTGTTTGGCCGGCCGATGGTGGCTTTGCCGTTGGGGTGGTGGCTGGCGGGGGCGGTGGCTGCGGGGGCCGCAACGATGGGCCTGATTGGCCTGTTGGTTCAATTGGGCCGGCCGCCTCGCCGTCCGGTGATCGATCGACGGCCAGCCCCTGAATCCGAGCAGTCTCGATCGCCCCGTCAGCGTTTGATTAATCAGCCCTTAGGCGATGAGTTGGAGGACGAGTGGGGCAGCGGGGAATCGGCCAACGAGGGCCAAGCGAAAGGTCAACCGGGCAACGCCTCTTGGCGATCGCGCCTGTTTTCCTTGCAAGCGGAACCGCGCCCTTCCGCCACCGCCGCCGAACTGGAGCAGGAATTAGCCGATTGGACTGTGCCCGATCGCCCGCAGAAGGGTTGGAATCACGATCCAGAGTGGGATGAATGGTCAGAAGCGGCTCCCGACAGCAACCGAACCCAGCCGAGTCCACCCCGATCGAACCCATCGCCGCCTCAGGATCGTCCCCGATCGACCAATCGGATCGATCGCCCCTTTGACCCCGACCCGGCCCCGGCTCGCCCCCAAGCCCCTCAGGCCACCAGCTCAAAACCAGAACCTAAGCCCCTTGAAGCGCCCGCTCGCCCCGCTGCCACCCGCCGCGAAGGAACCAGCTACTCCATTCGCTATCAACGGGACGAGGATAATTTAGAAGAACCAGCAGCAGAAGCGCCAAAAGTAGAAGTGCCCGAAAAGCCAGCAACATCGGCAGCAACGCCCAAGGCCGATCGCGCCGCAACGGCCCAAGGCACAGAATCTTCAAAGCCAGAATCAGAATTGCCACCGCCCGCCGAGCGATCGCGCTCCGTCACCGATGCGGAATATCGCGTTCTGACTCCCCCCGCCCCCCAATCCGCCGCCCCTCAGGTCAACGATTGGGATCGATCGGCCCCCGATGATGACTGGGACGACAATTGGTAGAGCTTGCACTCGCCATTCAACACCCATTCAACCCAAAGCCAATCAAACTCAATACCCAATACAAACTCAATACCCAATACAAACTCAATACTCAATACAAAGGGGCCGTTGCGATCGCAACGGCCCCCTCAATTTCGTGGCAATCCCTAAACCAACTCAGCCATTCCAGCCCAAAACCGGGGTAGGAGCTGAATCCTCAAGGTTTAGTAGGTTTCCACGTGCCAGCGCTCTTCCTTGCGCATCTGCTTCTGATAATCCGCCCAGTTCACGCCAAACTTAGACGCGGCCGCCGACATCCCCTCATCAATGCCCGGCTCCATCCCGCGCAGACCGCAGATGTAAACATGGGTATTGGGTTGTTGCACCAACGCCCACAGCTCATCCGCATTTTCCTTAATGCGGTCTTGGATGTACATCTTGCCGCCTTGGGCGTTCTTCTGTTCCCGGGAAATGGCGTAGGTAATCCGGCAGTGGTCAGGGTTTTCCGCCTGCATTTTTTCCAGATCGTCCTTGTACAGGATGTTGCCGGTATAAGCCACACCAAAGAACAGCCAAGCGAGGCCCTTGAATTGGTAATCCGGGTTGTTTTCCTTAAACATCCGCCACAGGAAGGCGCGGAACGGTGCAATCCCGGTTCCAGTCCCCATCATGATGATGTTGGCATTCGGATCCACGGGCAACAGCATTTCCTTGCCCACGGGCCCCGTGATGGTCACGTCATCGCCGGGCTTCACGTTGCACAGGAAGGTGGAGCAAACCCCTTCAACCCGCTCGCCCGCATCGTTGGTGTAAACCAATTGGCGAACACAGAGGGAAACCGTTTTGTCATCGAGCAAGTCACCATGCTGCGTCGAGGCGATCGAGTACAAACGCAGCTTGTTGGGTTTGCCGTTCTTGTCCGTTCCGGGCGGGATAATGCCGATGCTTTGGCCTTCCAAGTAGCGCAGGTTGCCGCCGCTCAGGTCAAAGGTGATGTGTTGCACCACCCCTTCGCCACCTTCGCGCACCAGACCTTCATTGGAAATCACCTTGCCCGTGAAGGGATTTTTGGGCTTGTAGGTGTTGACCGGTACATTAGTGGGGAAAATATGCTCATGGCTGACGGCGGCGGGCGGCTCGGCCGGAGCACTCGGGGTCGGTTCCGGAGCGGCGGCGGCGGCCACCGGAGCGGCTGGGGTCAAGCCATCATGGCCCGAATCCACGGTCACCGCCACAATGTTGACGATTTTGCCCCCGAGCCGAGCGATGCGACGCATGAAATCATTCATGCGGCTGTAGGGCACGTTAAAGAACACGCTGCCACTCTTGCGAATCGCGTAACCGTTTTTATCGGATTCACTGCTTTGACGTAACCCGGTTACTTCGTAACGAAATACGCGGTTTCCGGCAGTTGTGTTGCTGGCGCTCCCGGCTGCACTGGGACTATACATGACTTGCTATGACTCTAATCAACGTTTAGGAGTGGGTTTCGATCTGCAAAGATTTTAGCCCCTCTGATGCAAGGCCTTCGCTGGGATTCGAGAAACGGTTGCGCTTGCGGGGGCAATGGCAGCTCGCTGGCCAGGTAAAGAATGGGGCGATCGGCCAGGCAAGACCCCCATTAACCTAAACTTGCACGAACGATATCAGTCTGATACGCTACTGACGGTTCGCTTGGTAAAAATACTTAACGAACTATTAATTTTAGACAACGTGCTCGTTAAACAACTTGTGCGATCGCAACGTTGCGGTTAACGCTTGCGGAAGTTGCTTGGGGAGCACTGGTTTCCATTAATCCTTTGGTCACCAATCCCCTAGTAACCGGCTTCCGGTAATGCCTTTCGGCAATGCCCTGCTTCCGGTAATGCGTTGATGACCGATCGCGGTTTCGTTATTTCGCAACGGTAACTTCGCAACGGTCACCCAGCAATTGACGAAATATTCGATCGGCCCCGGCCCTGCACATCGCTGGTTGCAGCGATCGCGACAGGTCAATGGCCGCTTCATTGGGGTCTCGAATCAGCACTTGCTGCCCTCTCCTTTGGAGATCATCAATGGCCGATTCATTTCCCAAAGCAACGGTTCTCGGTGTAATTCATGCCCTTGGGGTTCATGCCAAATAGAGCGCAGACCCGATGTCGTGCATGATTTTGATCGAGTCGCTTTGATCGTGCATCAATTGACTGCGATAATTGCAGGGATTTTCTTAGGCGTTGTTCGCTGCCGAGCACGCCACACATCCCAGCCAAAGTGTCTAGTGATATAGAGGAAACTTATGACCAGCAAGCCAGATCGCGTCGTCTTAATTGGTGTGGCCGGCGATTCCGGGTGCGGTAAATCGACCTTTTTGCGTCGCCTAGAAGACTTGTTCGGCGCAGAGTTAATGACCGTGATCTGTCTGGACGATTACCACAGTCTAGACCGCAAGCAACGTAAGGAAGCGGGTGTGACGGCTCTGGATCCGAGAGCCAATAACTTTGATCTGATGTATGAGCAGATCAAAGCCCTTAAGAATGGCGAAACCATCAATAAGCCCATCTACAACCACGAAACCGGCCTGATCGATCCGCCGGAAGTGGTACACCCCAACCACATTGTGGTGATTGAGGGCTTGCACCCGCTCTATGACGAGCGCGTTCGCAGTCTGTTGGACTTTAGCGTCTACCTCGATATCAGCGATGAGGTGAAAATCGCTTGGAAGATTCAACGCGACATGGCTGAACGGGGTCACACCTATGAGGACGTGCTGACCGCGATCGAGGCCCGTCGTCCGGACTTTGAAGCCTACATTGACCCGCAAAAGACCCACGCCGATGTGGTGCTGCAAATTCTGCCAACGCAGTTGATTGCCAACGACGAAGAGCGCAAGATCCTGCGGGTGCGGATGATGCAGCGCACGGGTGTTGAAGGATTCGAGCCGGTGTATCTGTTTGATGAAGGCTCCACGATCCACTGGACTCCCTGCGGCCGCAAGCTGACCTGCTCTTACCCCGGCATGAAGCTGTTCTATGGGCCTGACACCTACTACGGCAACCAAGTTTCGGTGCTGGAAGTGGATGGTCAGTTCGAGAATCTCGAAGAGATGATCTACGTAGAAAGCCACCTGAGCAACACCTCTGCGAAGTACTACGGCGAAATGACGGAGCTGTTGCTGAAGCACCGTGACTACCCCGGTTCGAACAATGGTTCGGGTCTGTTCCAAGTGCTGACGGGTCTGAAGATGCGGGCGGCCTATGAGCGTTTGACCCAAAAGACGCTGGTGGGTGTGGGTCTGTAAGCGTTCTGAATTCTGGCCTCGAAGCTGGTTCGAGACTAGGCTGAGGAAACAGATAGAAACCCGCCTCGAAGCAGGTTTGGAAACTCAATTTCTGGATCCTTTTCGTTGAAATCCGGGGATCTGAAACAATTTGAAGATAATGGTGGGGATGTTCCATGGGGACATCCTCCTTTTTTGTCGATCGGAATGTCGATCGGGGTGGAGATCGAAGTGGCGATTGAGGTGGTGATCGAGGTGGTGATATTGGATTGATGATTTTGTTGATTAAGCTAGGACATGAGCGCAGGACAAACTGGACGCAGCGAGGCTGATGGGCTGACCAAAGCCTGATAAAAGGGGTTGGGGCCGCGCGATCGGGTTGCCCAACGGCCACAAAGGAACGAAGCGAATGGGTTTGGTGGGAGGACAGACAGGCGATGGCATCGGCGGCAGCCCAAGGCGGTTGTCGTTGCGTTGGCTGCTGGGGCTGGGGGTGGTGCTGCCGGTGGGGGTGGCGTTGGTGATTAGCCAGGGGATCTATGGCTGGCAGGTGCGCGATTTAAGCGATCGCACGGCCCAACGATGGCAGCAGGTGTTGGGGGCCCGGGCTAGCGATCGACTGGTGAGCCACTTGCAGGGTGCAATTCAGCTTAATCAATCCTTGGGTGATGGGGCCCGCTGGGGCCAGTGGGCCCAAAGTCCCCAAGACCTGGAGCGTTGGCTGTGGCAACAGTCCCAGCGATCGCGAGCCTTGCGATTTGCGGCTTTTGGCCGAGACAATGGGGCCCTGACGGCGGTGGAGCGCACAGACACGGGATCTTTGCTGCTGTGGGCTGTGCCGCCGAAGCCGAATCAAGGACTGGCGATTTACAACACCAATAGCCAAGGGGATCGATCGGGTCTGCTGCGCAGCCAGGGCGATTTTGCGATCGAGCGGGAGGCTTGGTTTCGGGCAGCCACCTTGGCGGGCCGGCCCACTTGGTTTCTGTGGCCCCTGAGCGAACAGACGGCAACCCCGATCGCAGCGATCGCGGAGCCGGTGGTGGGAGCCGATGGCCGGCGCTTGGGGGTGTCGGTGTCGGCGGTGTCTTTGCAACCGTTGGGGGTGGAACTGGCCCAGTTGGGGGATGTGGATGTGGCGGTGGTGGATCGATCGGGGCAACTGTTGGCCCTGAGTGAGCGATCGACCCAGGCCGGTCAGCCGCCAGCCCGCAATCGCTGGCCCCTGTTGCTGGAGCGTTGGCAGCAGGCCAGCGGCCCCTTGGAACAGTGGGATGGGGAGCGATCGACCACAATTCGCCTGGGCAACCAAACCTATCGCCTTTGGGCCCAACCCCTGAAGAATCCGAATTTACCTAACTGGGTGGTGTTGGTGGCCGCCCCGATCGATAGCCTCAGCGATCCGGGCAGCAATGCCCTCACCGTCGCCGTTCTTTTCCTGTCCCTGGGCTGTGCCCTGGGTGTGGCCTGGTTGTTGCTGCGGCTGATTGAGCAACCATTGGCTCGGTTTGCCCAAACAGCCCAAACCATGGCCAGCGGTCACATTACGGGACCCATTGAACCCACGGGTCTGCGAGAGCTAGATGAAGCCGCCCGCCAAGTGCGGCTGATGATGCGGGAGTTGCGGGCGGCCATGGCGGCCTTTGAGCGCGATCGGGACACCCTCCAAGAACGCATCCGTGAACGCACCAGCGCCCTCAGCCTTTCCGAAACCAAGTTTTCCAAAATCTTTTACGCCAGCCCCAGCGGCATTTGTCTGATGCAACTGGATAACAGTTGCGTTTTGGACTTCAACGACAGTTTCCTCGACATTTTTGGCTATAGCTTCGAGGAAATGATGGGCTTTGCCAGCATGGAATTCAACATCTGGCTGCGAGCGGAAGATCGCCTGGCCGTGATGCAGGCCCTGCAACGGGGCAGCAGCATCCGCAACCAGGAAATTCCAGTCCGCACCAAGGGCCGAGATATCCGCACGGTGCTGCTGTCGGCGGAGTTGCTCTACCTCCACGGGATGGAATGCGCCCTGTTGGTGGTCCATGACATCACGGACTACAAAGGCCTAGAAGAAGACCTGCGCTATTCTCAACAGCGCCTGGAGGAAATGGAGCGGCGGCGGGCCTTGGCGCTGTTGGAGGTGTCCCGCGATGAGTTGCGATCGACCCTGGAGAAGCTGGAAACGGTTCTTGGCTCCGTACGCGATGCCCTCGTTTGGACGGATCCAGCGGGCAAGGTGCAATGGTGTAATCCTGCCTTTGAGCGGTTAGTCCAGCAGTCCCATGAGCAAGTCATTGGCCAAGATTTAATTGACTGCTTGCCTCTGATCCATCGTGGCAAACAACTGCCCGCACCTCTGCATCCGGTCACCCGGGCGTTGGAAATCGGTTCGGGCAACACAGCTTATGAATTTCACAACTCAGCGGGCGATCGCTATTCCCTGGAAATTGCTTGGTCTAATGTGACGCTGCCGGATCCCGACGGCGCACCCAACCACAACCAAACCAGTGCCGTTCTGGCGATTCGAGACATCACCGAGCGCAAGCGGCTGATTGCCGAGGTGCTGCGGGCCAAGCGCTTCATCGACGGCATTATTGAACATATTCCGTTGGCGGTTTATGTCAAGGATGTGCGGCAGAATTTCCGGTTTGTGCTCTGGAATCGAGCCAGTGAAAAGCTCTTCGGTATTCCGCGCGATCGGGCATTGGGCAAAAACGCCGATGACTTGTTTCCCATTAAGCGAGCCACCACCATCCTGGAGCAGGACGTGCAGGCCGTGGAAGAACGGCGCGAGCTGGAAATTCCCGAAGAGCAGGTGACTGGGCCCAATGAATCCCTGGTGTTGCGCACGGTGAAAGTGCCGCTGTTTGATCCCAACGGAGGCGTGGCCTATCTGCTCTGCATTACGGACAACATCACCCAGCGCAAACAGGCGGAACAGGCCCTCAGTGAAAGCCAAGCTCAATTCCGAATGCTGACGGAACAGGCCAGCGGCGATCTGATGTTGGTGCATGACGTGCATGGGCAAATTTTGGATGCGAACCAACAGGTTTGCACCGTGTTGGGCTACTCCAAGGCGGAGTTGCTGCAAATGAATGTGCGGGCGATCGACACCCTGGCTTCCTTGGATCAGCACGATCGAATCTGGGCCATGATGAAACCGGGGCAACCCGTGACCGTGGAAGGCATGTATCGCTGCAAGAGCGGCCGCACTTTGCCCGTGGAAACCCGGGTGGGAATGCGCGAATCCCAAGGCCAGAAAATTTTCCTGGCGATGGCCCGGGATGTGACCGATCGCAAGCAAATGGAAGAGGCCTTGCAACGGGCCGAAGAAAACTACCGCAGCATCGTGGAAAACGCAGTGGAAGGGATTTTTCAGTGCGCCCCCCATGGTCAGTTTTTGGGGGGTAACCAATCCTTGGCCAAGATGTTTGGCTTTGACTCGATCGAGGAAATGCTCGGCCCCTTGGGCTTAAACCGCACCCGCCGATTCTATGTAGATCCAGAACGATGGGGCAGCTTCCTCACGGTCATTGCCGATCGAGGCACGATCTATAACTTTGAGTCGCAAGTGTTCGATCGCGATGGCGATACCTTTTGGGTTTCCGAAAATGCCCGCACAGTGTTCGATGGGGATGGGCGACTGCTGTATTACGAAGGCACGATCCAAAACATCACCGAGCGCAAACAGGCGGAAGAAGCCCTGGTGATGGAGCAAGAAAAGTCCGATCGCCTGTTGCTGAACATTTTGCCCAAGGCGATCGCCGAGCGCCTCAAACAGGGCGAAGGATCCTTGGCGGAACAATATGCCGAAGCAACTATTCTGTTTGCCGATTTGGTTGGTTTCACGCCCGTTTCTGCCCAAATGCGCCCGATCGAGCTGGTGAACCTCCTCAATCAAATCTTCTCCACCTTTGACCAACTGGCCGAAAACCACGACCTCGAAAAAATCAAAACCGTCGGGGATGAATACATGGCCGTCGGCGGCTTGCCCGTCCCCAAGCCCGACCATGTGCAAGCCGTGGCCCAACTGGCCTTGGACATGCAAGCGGCCATTTCCAAATTCACCACCCCCAGTGGCAAGCCTTTCCAAATTCGGATTGGGATCAACACCGGCTCCGTGGTGGCCGGGGTGATTGGCATCAAGAAATTTGCCTACGACCTGTGGGGCGACACGGTGAACGTGGCCAGCCGCATGGAAACCCAGGGGGAACCCGGCAAAATTCAGGTTACCGAAGCGGTTTACGAAATTTTGCGCCAAGAATTCCTCTTAGAGCCGCGCGGTGAACTGGAAGTCAAAGGACGCGGCATGATGACCACCTATTGGCTCTTAGGTCGTAAGCCCCAATCTCAAAGCGAAACGGATGAGGCCGAGGCCATGTCTATTTTCAGTAATTAGCAATGAATGGCAAACAAGCGGGTTGGCCAATGGCAAATAATGAATAGATCATTGGCAAATCATTGGCAAGTTAATCACTAGCAAATGGCTGGCGATCAAGGCGCTAGTCATGAGTCGATGATCGCTGGTTCATGCTTGCAATGTTGCTGTCACGAATGAATCGCAATCATGGTTACCAGCAAACGGCAATGATTAGCAGTTATGCAGCCAGGATTGAGCAATTCTGAGTGACAGTTCATGAACTTGAGTTTTTCTTTTCAAAGAATTTGGGTTATGAAGGATAAGGAACGGTAGTCTGAGTGATCACCGAGGTATTTTTAGCCATCTCAGGTATTGATCAGCACCGATTCTGATGGGCGATCAATCCATAGGTAATTTCCCTGATGGCCCCGATCGCCCCAACGCTTCCCCTCCCCAGAACGCTACTTTCTAGAAGGCTTGCCCATGTCTTGTGTTGCATCTCGTGAATACAAAGTGATTTTGCAGGCTAATCAATTTACCGATCGGGCGGCTGGAGTCGATCGATTTTGGTTAGTTGTGCGCAACCTCGCAGAAGGTTTGGGTTTGAAGGTGACAGGCGAACTCAGCGAATTGGTGAAGCGGGAAGTGGTGTTTTTGGACACACCAGAACATGACCTGCTCGACACCGGCTACATCGTGCGCCGTCGGGTGGAACTGAAGGCCGGCAAACCCGCCCGCACGAAGGTGATGCTGAAGTATCGATCGCCCGATCGCTACATTGCCTGGGGTGCAGATGTTTCCACCCCCACGCTCAAGGGCGAAACCAAATTTGAAGAGGACATTGTTCCCCCCTTCCGCAGTCAGTTTTCCCATTCCACGAGTGCCGTTGTGGAATCAGCAAATTGGACAACGATCGGGGACTTGGCCACCAACTTCCCGGGGGTTGATTCCCTGGAGCTATCGGCCAGCAAACCCTTGACCGTTGTGAATCAGTTTGTTGCCAAAGAGTTTGTGCAACGCGGGGCAATCATTGACTTTGGCAAACAGGACGCAGAAGTGGCCCTCACCGCCTGGTATGTAGACCCCGAGCGCCAAAAGCAGCCTTCAGTGGTTGAGTTTTCTTTTGCTTACGGAGAAGACGCGGAAAACTTCTCCGCCCGCAGCGCTCTCCGGGCCAAAAAACTGTTTGATGGACTCCAAGCCCTCACCGACTGGTATGACCCAAAGGCGATTACTAAAACACAGTTTGCCTACCAGTTTTCGGGCTAGTTTTCTGGTTGGCTTTTGGTTGTCTGGTTGGTTTTCTAGTTAATCTTCTGGTTGGTTTTCTAGTTAATCTTCTAGTTAATCAGCCAAATTCATTCACCAGCAAGATAATTGGTTGGCAAATCAGTTAATTCATATCAGTTAATTCACCCTGAACTGGTGCTGAATTGATGGTGATTTATTCTGAGTTTGCACTTGTGAATGAGTTACCGATGAACTAGCTGACAATAGACTAGTTACTAACCAACAAGTTGCCAACCAACAAGTTGCCAACCAACAAGTTGCCAAACACCCCATCTTTCCAATCACTGACAAGGCTCATGGAAACGCTCGATGCTGGTTTGCAGTTCCTTTATGGTTGGATGCCCATCCTAGCGGCCCTCGCAGGCATCTGGATTTGGCAACGCTATGGCCAATTGGGCTGGGGTTTGTTTGGCACGATCGCCCTGTTGCAATTCGTTGCTCCCTACGTTTGGCCAGCGGTGGCCCTGGGCGCTTCTAACGATCGCGTGAACTGGTTTGCGATCGCCCTGGTGTCGTTTTGGTCTGCTGGCATTTGGCAACAGTTCCAAGAACAACGGGCGAAAAAGTTGGATGTTGAATCTGCTCCCGATCGCCCCACCCTCGATGTATCCAGTCACTCTGATGAGTCTTGATGCCCAGAAGCAATGCCCAGAAGTAATGCCCAGAAGCAATACGCAAAAGTGATGCCCAAAAGCATCGATCCTTTTTCAACCTCCCTCGCGGTCCCTTGGCTTGACCACCGCCTAACACCATGTCTGCCTCTGCCAGTTTCCTTAGCCCCGATAAACGTCAGCGAAAGATTCGGTATATCCTGTGGCTGACGCTGCTGCTGAATCTTTTGGTGTTGGTCATCAAAGCCCTCGTGGGTTGGGCCACCGGTTCCCTGAGCCTGTTGGCCGATGCTCTGCACAGCGTGACAGACAGCGCCAGCAACGTGCTGGGGTTGGTTACTAGCCAGCTCGCCGATCCTCGCCCCGATCGGGAACATCCCTACGGTCACCAGAAATACGAAGCCCTGGGAGCCTTGGGGATCGCTGCGTTTTTGGGAGTGGCTTGCTTTGAAATTACGCAAGGGGCGATCGAGCGATTAACCGGCCAGGGCGAGGCCGTGAACGTCTCCGGCCCGGCGATCGGGCTGACCGTGCTGGTGTTGGGGATCAATATTTTGGTGGCCCTCTACGAACGCCATTGGGGCCAAAAGCTCCACAGCAACATTCTGCTAGCCGACGCTCGCCACACCATGGGTGACGTATGGATCACGATGACCGTGATTGGGGGGTTATTGGGCGTTTGGTGGGGACAGCGCTGGCTGGATGTGGCCCTGGCGTTCCCCGTGGCGCTGTTGGTGTTCAAGAGTGGCTGGGACGTGTTGCGATCAAACCTGCCTTGGCTGATTGATGCCATGGCTGTTCCCCCCGAAGAAATTCACAGCCTGGTGATGAGCGTGCCGGGTGTGGTCAACTGCCACGACATCGCCTCACGGGGCGTATTGGGGCGGCAAGTCTTTATGGAAATGCATTTGGTGGTGGAGGCGGAGGACGTGCGCCGGGCCCACGACATCACGGAAGCGGTGGAGTCAGCCCTTTGCGATCACTACCATCCCGTGCGCATGACCATCCACGTGGAACCCAATGGTTATCAGAGTGATCAGTTGACCTACAGCATGGACTCACTCACCCATAAGGAAGTTTAAAGAAGATTTAATAATTGGTTAAAAATCCTGAGTTTTCCACAAGAGCGGCCGAGTTTTCCACAGAAAATGTTTAGTTTTCCACAGGATAACCGTCCCCGCATCAACGAATTGAGCGGGGAAATCAGAGGGCGATCGGTTTAATTGGGGAAATTTCGTTAAGCTGAAGGGTTTGCTTTGGAGAGCACCTGGTTCGATCGACCTCAAGGGATCTCGATCAAGCTCCGTGAATCGAGGTCAATCGAGATTAATCAAGGTCGATCGAGCTAACCCCTAATCAGCCCTATTCCCACTCGATCGTGCCCGGCGGCTTGGAGGTCACATCATAGACCACCCGGTTGACCCCTTCCACCTCATTCACAATCCGGTTGGAAATGGTCTCCAGCAAATCGTAGGGAACCCGGGCCCAATCGGCGGTCATGCCGTCTTCGCTGGTCACCATCCGCAGCACGATCGGGTAGGCATAGGTGCGCTTATCGCCCATCACCCCCACACTACGCACGGGCAACAACACCGCAAACGCCTGCCAAACGTCGTTGTAAAGGCCAGCGCGGTTAATTTCTTGCCGCACAATCAAATCCGCATCCCGCAGAATATCCAGCCGCTCATCGGTGATTTCGCCCAAGATCCGAATAGCCAAGCCCGGCCCGGGGAAGGGCTGCCGCTTCACGATCTCTTCGGGCAAGCCGAGGGCCCGGCCCACCTTGCGTACTTCATCTTTGAACAGCTTCCGCAGCGGTTCCACCAGTTTGAAGCGCAAGTTGTCTGGCAACCCGCCCACGTTGTGGTGGCTCTTGATTTTCACGGCAACGCGCTCGCCGGTTTTGGGATCCATGTTGGTGTCCGCCGACTCAATCACATCGGGGTACAGGGTTCCCTGCGCCAGGTAATCGAAGGGGCCCAAGCGGGTGGATTCTTCTTCAAAGACGGCAATGAATTCATGGCCAATGATTTTGCGCTTCTGCTCAGGATCGGAAACTCCATCCACAGCATTGATGAAGCGGCGACGGGCGTTGACATATTCCACGGGAATGTGAAATTCCTCTTGGAACAGCTTCAACAGTCGCTCTGGCTCGCCTTTGCGCATAAAGCCCTGGTCAATGAACATGCAGGTGAGGTTGTCCCCGATCGCCTTGTGCAGCAAAAAGGCCAAGGTGGAAGAATCAACCCCGCCCGACAGGGCCAACAGCACCCGCTTATCGCCCACGCGGGCCCGCACTTCGCGCACGGACTCTTCCACAAAGGCTTCCGTGGTCCAGGTGGGTTGGCAATGGCAGATGTGATAAACAAAGTTGCGAATTAGGGCCGCCCCTCCAACGGAATGCACCACTTCCGGGTGGAATTGCACGCCGTAGAGTTTGCGTTGGTGATCGGCGATCGCGGCGCAGGGGGTGTTGTCCGTGTGGGCCAAAACCTCAAACCCGCTGGGCAACTGGGTGCAAGAATCGCCGTGGCTCATCCACATGGTGGAACCGTCTTCCACGTTGGTGAGCAAGTCGGTGGGATCATCCACAAACAGGGCCGCTTTGCCATATTCGCCCCGATCGGCTGCTTCCACGAGGCCGCCCAACTGCTGCACCATCAACTGCATTCCGTAGCAAACGCCCAGCACAGGAACGCCCAGGTTCCAGAGTTCCGGGTCGCACAGGGGCGCACCATCGGCATAGACGGAACTGGGGCCGCCAGACAGAATGATGCCCTTGGGGCTAAGTTGCCGCAGTTGTTCTGCGGAGGTGCGATAGGACAGAACTTCGGAATAAACCTGGGTTTCGCGAATCCGACGGGCAATCAGTTCGGAATATTGGGAGCCAAAGTCCAAAATGGCGATGAACTGGCGATTGACTCGGGAGTCAGGCGCAGCGACGGTGGGCGATAGGGTTTCGGTAGTCACGGGTCGTCAGCGAGAAGGTAGACGGAATAGCATATCGGACAGCCTCGCTGCCAGCGGCCATTTTTTTGATGAAGAAATCAATAGGGGCGATCGGGCTAGGCCAGTCAGTTACCGTGACTGCCAAGGCAGAGTGCTGCGGCCCGACGCTAGGTTATGAAAACTGGTTGATCCGAAAAATCCGCAAAGTCCGAAAGATTGGACTCAGGATTGGACTCAAAAATTTATAAATTGCGGCGGCTGAATGGAAGGCCCTGAGCTGGCGAATCGTTGGCTGGCAACGAAGACACCAAGCGCGATCGACCAAACCGAATGAAGCGGGCGGGCGATCGGCGGCGGCTCAGTCCACGGCGGACAGCGCGGGCACAGCCAGCCCTGAGGGGCTAACGAGCCAAAAGAAGTGTACCAACCTAGATGGCCGTTGAATGCCCCGATGATAACCCATGGGGCGGATGAATGAACCAAGTAAACCGGTTAAGGATAACCCATTAGGTATGAACGAACCCGTCAAGAAAAAGCACGGATTTTGGTCGAGATCCTGAATAATGATTGGCCACATCGCCACGAACAAGTTCGTCAGGAACTGGGTTGGGCACTTATGGCCGCTGAAACGATTGATTATCTGCGCATCAGTTTGATTGACCGCTGCAACTTCCGCTGCCAGTACTGTATGCCCGAGGGAACAGATTTGCAGTTTGCGTTGCAACAGGATTTGCTGACCGATGGGGAGTTGCTGCTGTTGTTGCGGGAAGTGCTGATGCCGGCGGGGTTTCGGCGCTTTCGACTCACGGGGGGAGAACCCCTGTTGCGGCCGGGGGTGGTGGAAATTACCCAGGCGATCGCGCAGTTTCCAGAAACCCTAGACCTGTCCCTCACCACCAATGCCTTTTTGCTGAAGGATTTGGCCCAACCGCTCTACGACGCAGGATTACGACGGATTAATATCAGCTTGGATTCCCTAATTCCAGAAACCTTCGATGTCATTATTGGGAATCGGGGGCGATCGCGCTGGCAACAGGTTTGGGATGGAATCCAAGCGGCTCACCGGGTGGGCTTCGATCCGCTGAAGCTGAATGTGGTGGTGATCCCGGGCATCAATGACCAAGAGGTGGAAGCCTTGGCCGCCCTGACGCTCGATCGCCAGTGGCATGTGCGGTTCATTGAGTTCATGCCGATCGGGAATCAGGATCTGTTTGCCGATCGGGGTTGGATTGATTCAGAACAGTTGCGCCAACGGATTCGATCGCGCTGGGGCCTGACCACGGGTTGGGTCACCGGCAATGGCCCCGCCGATGTGTTCCAAATTCCGGGGGCCAAGGGCACGATCGGCTTCATTAGCCAAATGTCTGAATGCTTCTGCGATCGCTGCAATCGAATGCGCCTTTCGGCCGATGGCTGGTTGCGCCCCTGTTTGCTGAATGAGTCGGGGCAAATTGACCTCAAAAGCCAACTGCGATCGGGCGTTGACCTCCAGGACTTGCGGGCCCAAGTTAGCCACCTGATCCAAGCCAAACCAGAGATCAACTTCAAAAATCGCGAATCAGGAACCACCGGACGCTACGCCCGCACCATGTCCCAGATTGGTGGCTAGGGGCAAACTGAAAACAGCCAGCTAAGATTGGAATCAGCCATTACTAAGATTCCATTTCCATTGCCCAGAAGCGGCGAGATCCAGGGCAGTCAGCCCATTTCAGGGCGCTGGCTCCCCGTCGATCTCACCGTTGCCAACCTTGCCCTTGGAACCTGTGGCACTCATTCTCTCGTCCAAAACTCCTATCGCAGGGTGTAATCAACCCGTCAGGCAATGCAGGTGCAAGCCAGTGCAACACACGCTGGAGAACCAGTCATGAGCGACCCTCAGAATAAAACGCCCACTCGGAACCCATTGGCAACCCGAAGCGCAGTTGCCATGCTGCTATGCGGTGGCATTGCCCTCTCCCTGGCCCCTGCCCAGGCCGCCTCGATCGCAGGGCCCGCTTTCCCCAACACCGAAAACCGGGGCGGCCCCAACCGCACGATCGGGGGTGGCACTCGCTTTGGGGCACCTCGCTCCGGGCTGCGGTTTCCCCAAACGGAGGATCGCGGCGGCCCCAACCGCACCACTGGCGGCGGCACTCGAGGCGGTGAATGTATTGCAGCCACGGGGCCCAACTTGACCCTGTTGTTGCCCCAAAACCAGTCAGGCCAAGCCACCAGCGCCAACCCAACAGTTTTTGTTTACGTGCCCTCCACGGTGGTCAAAACCGCAGAGTTGGTGGTGGCCGATCAAGACGGCAATTTGATCGATCGCCAAGCCGTGCCGCTCACCGGTCAGGCAGGGATTTTAAAAATTTCCCTCCTCAGTCCTGGCAAGGCGCTGCAAACGGGCAAAACCTACAATTGGGCTTTTTCGATTGTTTGTGACCCCAGCGATCGAGCCAGCGATGTGGCCGCGATCGGGGAAGTGAAACTCGTGGCCCTGCCGGACAGCGTTAACCGCCGTCTCAGTGCGGCCCGCGATCCCTTCCAACGGGCCCAAGTCCTGGCAGAAGCACGCCTGTGGTACGACACGTTGGCCACGGCCATTGCCCTCCAAACCACCCAACCGGATCAATGGCAAAGCCTGTTGGAATCGGTGGGACTGCAAAGCCTCGCCAGCGCTCGACTCCTGAATTAGCCTGAATTAGGTTGCCCATGCCGCTTCCCCCATCCGGTTCTATGGTTAATCGGTAGTCATGAAATCCTGGGCCAAAATGCTCAAACGGTGGGTTTGGCAGTGGCGGGGCGTGCTGCTGGCGGTTCCCACGGCCACCGGCTTCGTTTTGGGAATGCGGGAGGTTGGCCTCCTGCAAGGGCTGGAATGGTTGGCCTATGACCAAATGCTCCAAGCCCGGCCGGCCGAGGCTCCCGATCGGCGCGTGGCAATTGTGGGGATCACCGATGCCGACTTGCAACGGTTTGGCACCACAACCCTGCCCGATGGGGTCTATGCCCAGGCGATCGAACGGTTAAAGGCCATGGGCCCCCGGGCGATCGGGCTGGATATTTACCGCGACTTGCCCCAGGAACCGGGTCACGCCAACCTGGTGCGCCTGTTTAACAACACGGATTACCTGGTGGGCATTGCCAAGGTGCGGGGGGAAACCGCCGCCGATCGGGTTGCCGCGCCCCCCGCCCTGGCCGCCAGAGGGCAAGTGGGCACTAATGATTTTGTGGTGGATGCGGATGGCAAAGTGCGGCGGGTTTTGATTGATACCCAAGACACCGAAAACAACAAAATCTACGGTTTGGGTCTTTACCTGGCCCTGCTTTATCTGGATCCAGAAAACATTGCGCCCGAAACCGTGGCCGCCGAACCCGGAGCCTTTCAGCTCAAAAACGCCATTTTTCGGCGGTTTCGGAGCCATGACGGCGGCTATATTCGGGCCAACGATGCGGGCAATCAACTGCTGCTGAACTATCGCGGCGGGAGTGGCTCCTTTGAAATCGTTTCCTTGCGGGATTTGGTGGATGGCAAACTCCCCACCAACTGGGCCCGCGATCGGGTGGTACTCATTGGCAACATCAGCGAAAGCGGCCGCGATCTATTCCTCACGCCCTACAGCGGCAAACCCCTAGAACTGCCCCAAAGAATGGCCGGGGTTGAAATCCATGCCCACTTCACCAGCGAAGTGATTGCCGCCGCCCTCGACAATCGCCCCCTCCTCACCACCTGGCAGGAGCCGATCGAGTGGTTGTGGATTGTGGGCTGGGCCGCCATTGGTTCCACCCTGGCCTGGTTATTACGACTGCCAGACTCGCGCCGCTGGATTGCCATTTGGGGCATTGGAGGTTCCGGCGGTCTGGTGTTGCTGTTGTGGGGAATTTGCCAAGGAGCCATGATCCAAGGCCTGTGGGTTCCCTTTGTGCCGCCCCTGTTGTCTTGGTTGGTGGGAGCGACCATGGTGGCCCTTTACCTGGCCCGCACCGCCGGCCAGATCCGCAACACCTTTGGCCGATACCTGAACAATGAAGTCGTCGCCAATCTGCTGGAAGATCCCGAGGGCCTGAAAATGGGCGGGGAGCGGCGCAAAATCACCATCTTGACCTCCGATTTGCGAGGGTTCACGGCCACCGCCGAACGGTTGCCCCCAGAAAGGGTGATCGAAATCATTAACCTCTACCTGGAAGCCATGGCCGATGCGATCACGGACTTTCAGGGCACGATCGATGAGTTTATGGGGGATGGGATTTTGGTGCTGTTTGGGGCCCCCACCACCCGATCGGACGATGGCAAACGGGCGATCGCCTGTGCGATCGCCATGCAGCAAGCCATGGGCGGCGTGAACGCCAAAATGCGCGAAATGGGCTACCAACCCTTGGAAATGGGCATTGGCATCAACACGGGCGAAGTGGTGGTCGGCAACATCGGTTCCTACAAACGAGCCAAATACGGCGTGGTGGGGGCCCAAGTCAACCTGACCTATCGCATTGAGTCCTACACGATCGGGGGGCAAATTTTGATTACCGAATCGGCCCTTGAAGAAGCTGGCGGCTCCGATTACGTCAAAATCGCCGCCACCCAACAGGTACAGCCCAAGGGTGTTCCTGAACCAATCACCATCTATGACGTGGGTGGCGTGGGTGCGCCCTATCACCTCACCCTGGAACGGGCCCAGGAAACCTACTACCCGATCGCCCCCCTCCAATTCACCGCCCAGCCCCTGGATGGCAAACATGTCAGCAGTCAGGCTTGGGCCGTTGCCTTGGTGGAGCTGTCTACCAAAGGCGGTTGGCTGAAAATCCAAGGGGCAATCAACCCGGCCAGCAAGGCCCCGGCCCCGAACCCCCAGGCCTTAACCAAGCCCCTAACGAATCTCAAGCTGAACCTGGCGGAAGCCTCGGCCCCAGATACCTTGCCCCCAGGCCCGGAAAACCGCGAAGTTTACGTCAAAGTGCTCCCCAGTCCCGATCGCCCGGATCACGTTTTGGTGCAATTCACATCCAAGTCTCCGGCCCTGGGCCAATGGCTGCAATCCCTGGGCGATCGGGCCCAGGCCACAGCCTCAGAATCGAACACCACTGCCCCTCAAGCTTAAAAATCACCGGTTCCCGGCTGAAAAATCACATTATTTTTGCTTCAGCATCAATTCCTCACCCGAGCAACTCAACTACAGTAATGCGGTCAAATAACGGCTAGTCTGGCTTGATTTCAGCCTCTAGGTTGCTCACCTCTCCCTAACATGAACTGGTTCAAACCCCTTCAGCAAGGCCTTCTGGATTTGCTGCAAACGCCCCTGTTTCAATTGGGCGAAACGGTTATTTCGCTCGGGTTTTTACTGCAACTGGTGCTCTACAGCGCCCTGGTTTATGGCGGTGCGCAAATCATTAAGGGATTTCTGCAAAACCGCCTGCTTGCCAAACTCCGCATTGATGAGGGCAATCGCGGCCCGATCGCCGGCATTGTTAGCTACGGCATCGGCGTTTTGATTTTCGTTGCGCTCTTACAAAGTGCCGGATTTAATCTCAATTCCCTCGCTGTGCCGGCCGGCGCTTTGGGGGTGGGCGTGGGTTTGGGCCTGCAAAACATCACCAAAAACTTTGTGGGCGGCTTGAACCTGTTGTTGGAGCGCAAGCTGAAGGTGGGGGATTTCATTGAATTCGATGGGCTGGCGGGTCATGTGGTGGAGGTGGCCCTGCGATCGGCCGTGATTCGCACCCTGGATGGGGCCCATGTGATCGTTCCCAACAGCGATTTAGTGGAAAAACGGGTCATTAATTGGCACTACAACGACCTGGCCGCAAGGCTGCATATCAAAGTCAGCGCGGCCTACAGCAGTGACCCGTTGGTGGTGACGGAATTGCTGTTGGATGTGGCCTATTCCGAGTCCATGGTGCTGGATGATCCGGCTCCCACGGTGATTTTGCTGGGGTTGGGCGATCATGGGCTGGACTTTGATCTGCGGGTTTGGATTCGGGGCTATGAACGGGAGTTTGATGCTCGCCATGCCCTCAACTGCGCGATCGAGTATCGATTTCATCAACAGGGCATTGAAATTCCCTTCCCTCAACGGGATTTGTGGCTTCGGAACCCGGAAGTGCTCTATCCCCTCGGGCGCGGCAGTGATCCAACGGCTGCTATATCCCCTGCACCCTTGGCCCAACGCCAAATTTCCAGCGAAACGCGATCGAGCCTGCTGACGGAATCCCTGAAACGGGTTCACTACTTTTCGCATTTGAATGATTTGGATCTGCGGCGGGTGATTGAGTGCGGTTATCGTCAGCGCCTCAAACCAGATGAGCTACTGTTTCGGGAAGGGGATCCGGGCAATAGTTTTTACATTGTGCTGTCGGGATCGGTGAAGGTGTTTGTGGCGGAGTTGGATAAGCACCTGACGGATTTGGAGGCGGGGAGCTTTTTTGGGGAGTTGGCGCTGATGCTGGGCATTCCGCGCACGGCAACGGTGAGCGCCAATGAGGAAACCTTGCTGTTTGCCATTAATCAGCGGGGGTTCACGGAGTTGTTGCGAAAGCATCCCCCGATTGCGGAGGTGATTGTGCGGGAACTGTCCGTGCGCCAAGAGGAATTGCGCGATCGACAGGCCCAGCTTCGGGCCTTGGGTTTGATTGCGGCCGATGAAGATGACAGCAACCCGGTGCAGTGGGTGCGCAAGCGGATTGCTCGCCTGTTTGATTTGGGGCTTTAGGGTTGGTTGTCCAATTGCCCGAAACCCTGATTCCACCGTGACGAGTCGTGGGGGCAAGGGGCTTCAGCCCCTTGTTTAGGACAGTTAGGGCATGGACAGTCAACCGTTTTCGCGTGATCCCCGGAAATGATGATCGGCCCTAGTCCTGAATCATGGTTTTGCCCTTGGCGCGGCAAGAGCTGATGCGAAATCTTTCAAAAAAATGTTACGAAAGATGAATAGCGTTAAGCTTGTATGTAGATTGGTTAGTTTCTACTTTGCCTATGTCGGCTCCTACCCCTCCCGATCCCAATCTGCTGAAGACCGTCTTGCAGCCGCTGCTTGAAGATTTTCAATATTGGTTTGGGCGATCGCGCACCTTGCTGGAATCGGAGCGCTTGTCGTTTCTGAGCGATGAGCAACAGGAAAGCTTGCTGGCAAGGGTCAAGCAGGCCCAACAGGAAGTGAGCAGCACTCAGTTGCTCTTTGAGGCCATGGGGGCCCAGGTGGGTGTTGAAACGTCAACCCTCATGCCTTGGCACAACCTAGTTCAGGAATGCTGGCATGTGGCAATGCGGTTCCGGGCTGAACAGAATCCTTCGGGTTCGGCGGGGTAATCGCCTTCTCAGATCATGTTAGAGACTATTTATTTAGAGATCATCCGTTAGGGAGACGACGGCCGTGCTACAGGTGTTGTATATCCTGGCCTTTGCAGTGTTGGCATTCTTGGCGATCGGGAATTTAGTCCGCAATCTCTTCACACTGGGAACTGAGGCGGGCCGCACGGCCGATCGAGTGGATCATTCAGCGCGGGCGGTGGCTCCGGCCCAACCACCCATCTCGTTGCACCCGGAAATGTTGGACGATCGGGGGCAGCCGATTCGTGAACCCCTGTTGGTGATGAAGTCAATCACGGTTGAAGATGCCCGCAGCCGTCTGGATGCGTTGTTTGATGCTTCGCCGGGAGATTCGTCTAACCCTTCTTCTAACTCTCAACCGACGGATGAGGCTTAAGGATCCACAACGCTTGACTCCACCGGTTCTCGGGCAATTTCCGGGCGATCAGAAAGATCGGCCTGGGGTTGATCGATCTGGGTTCGATCAGTCTCAGTCTGATCGGTTTGGGTTTGCTCGGTCTGGGTTCGATCGGTCTCAGTTCGGCTGGAAGCCATTCAACGGACAGGGGCGGCGATTTTGGGCACTTTTGGGGGCGATCGGGCTGCTTGGATTGTTGATCGCGCCGGCAGCTCAGGCCCAAGGGCCATCCCAGCCGCGCCGTCCCCAACCGACCAACCCGACCCGCTCCCGATCGCCCCAACCAGCCCGCAATGCGCCACCGGGCCCGGCACAACCCAAACCAGCCCAGCCCAATGCAGCCCGCAGCCAACAGGCCCAAGCGGCCTATGCCAGGGGAACCACCTTGGCGGCTGCGGGCAAGCTTCAGCAGGCGATCGAGGCTTTTTCAGAATCCCTGCGGCTGAATCCGGCTTTGGTAGAGGCCTATAACGATCGGGCGACGGCCTACGCGGCCCTGGACAATTCCTTGGCGGCCATGGCGGACTATAACCGGGCGATCGAGCTGGATCCCCAATACGCCAACGCCTATTTCAATCGGGCTAACTTGCTGGTGCAACAGCAGGCCTATTTCCGGGCCATTGAGGACTACGATCGCGCCCTGGCGATCGCGGCGGACGATGCGGAAGCCTTTCACAATCGGGCGATCGCCCAAGCGGCCGTAGGCAATTTGCAAGAGGCCGTGGATAACTTGCAACAGGCGGCCCGGTTATTTGCCCGTCGGGGTGATCGCGAGGGCTACGAACGGGCCCTCAACACGCTGCGGCTTTTGCAACCGGCCGAGGCGCTGCCCAATGCCAATCCTACGAACGCGAATCCTTCAAACACCAATCCTACGAACCCGTAACGTTCAGGCGGCACAACCCCTCGCCCCCGTCCGGCGAGATCGCCAATTTAGCTCGCCAACCTAGTTTGCTAATTTAGCTGGCCCATTCAGCAATGCAATTTGCTTGGCTCTATCCACGCCTCTATCCAGCCTTGGCGGCCAGCTTTCCCTTGGGTCTGTGGGCCGGCAATCCCGATCGCCGGGAAATTGCTCTCAGCTTTGACGACGGGCCCCACCCGGAATATACGCCAGCCCTGTTGCGCCTGTTGGATCAAGAACAGGTGACCGCTAGCTTTTTTTGGTTGGGCTGTTGGGTCGATCGGGCCCCTGCCGTTGCCAAACAAGTTTGGGATGCGGGCCACTGGCTGGGCCTCCATGGCTACCATCACCGATCGTTTCCCCGCCTCAGCGCAGACGAACTGCAACGGGATTTAAAACGCACCCAACGGGCGATCGCCCAGGCCTGTCAGCTTGATCCGGCTTGGGTGCAACACCATGTGCGAGATGTGCGGCCACCCAACGGGCTATTTTTGCCCGGGGCCTTGGCTCAGTGGCGCAGTTGGGGATATCGACCGGTCATGTGGAGCGTTGTGCCGGAAGATTGGACACATCCTGGGCCGGCGGTGGTGCAGCGGCGGGTTTTGGATCAGGTGCAAAACGGTTCGCTGATTGTGTTGCACGATGGGCCCTGTGGCGGGCGGGATGTGGTCAAAACCGTGGCGCAACTGATTCCGGCCCTGCGCGATCGGGGGTGGCGGTTTGTGACGGTCGATCGGCTGTGGGATTCGATCAAGCAAGATGCTCTCAACCCGGCTTCCCCAAAACCAACGGCTCGCGAGATCGATCGGGCGATCGATCAAATGCCCAAACAAATGCCCAAACAAATGCCCAATGAATAAATAATCATTGAATACTTGCTCAATCCTGGGTTGATGACCGCGCGATCGACTGACCAATCACCCAATCCACAGAACTGTTCTTCACGCCCTGAAGGATGAGCCAATTCAAATCCCAAACATGAAAATTTGAAAAATGAAAACCAAATGAAATCAATAGCCCTGTGATTTAGAAAAGAGCGTGTTACAACAGAGGAAGGCACATGAGAACGCGGAAGCGTCACCTTGGAGGTCTGTAAATCAGCCCCAATCGAGCCTGTCTAGGGAGACAAAATCGCTGGAAGTATTTCAGCGACAATGACCGGGGCGATCGCGAGGAAAAAAGACCGTTCCTCTGCTGACAACATTTGCCGCTTATCCAGGGAAATATCAATAACTCATAACTTAAACCCTAGCCAAATTGCCCACTTCAGCCGACACCAGATCGGTCATGGGCGGCAAATCAGCGTCAAATCAGTTGTTTCGTGCCCGTTTCTTGCCTGTTTGTTGTGATTTTTGGAGTTAATTGCCAGCAAATTTTCGATCGTCCCGGCAAAATTTCGTAAGACAGGCTACAGTTTATTGGGACATTTCAAAAATCTGGGGCTAATCTGGATCTCGGCAAAAAATCCAGCCCAGACTGCGGCGTTGCCAGCCCTTCAGTGCCTGTTTCCGCAACCGTCGCAGTTTCCAACTTCCCACCGATCACTGCATATCTACCCTACTTCGTTGAAAGGAGCGAGAGGACTCGGCATGACCCAGGCCAAAACCGTACTCGAAGAAATGAATGTATTGACTGATGCTGTGGATGATGTAGAGGTCGAACTAGAGCTACTCACCACAGAGGACGAAGATGAGGTCGATATTGATGAGTATGATGACCCGTCTGCCGAACTCGACGAGGAAGACGAAGAGCAGCCTGGCAAAGCGGCCGCATCTCGTCGCCGTACGGCTGCTAAGAAAAAGCACTACACCGAAGATTCAATTCGGCTATATCTTCAAGAAATTGGTCGGATTCGCTTGCTGCGCGCCGACGAAGAAATTGAACTGGCCCGTAAAATTGCTGACCTGCTAGAAATCGAACGGGTTCATGAAAAGCTGCTGGATCAACTCGATCGCGCACCGAACGATCGGGAGTGGGCCGAAGCGTTGAATATGGGCTTGCCGGAATTCCGGAAGCGGCTGTATGTGGGTCGGCGTGCCAAGGACAAAATGGTGCAGTCGAACCTGCGCTTGGTGGTTTCGATCGCCAAGAAATACATGAACCGCGGCCTGTCGTTCCAGGATTTGATCCAAGAAGGTAGCTTGGGTCTGATTCGCGCCGCCGAAAAGTTTGACCACGAAAAGGGCTACAAATTCTCCACCTATGCCACTTGGTGGATTCGGCAGGCAATCACCCGGGCGATCGCTGACCAATCTCGGACAATTCGCCTACCGGTGCATTTGTACGAAACCATTTCGCGGATTAAGAAAACCACCAAGTTGCTGTCTCAAGAAATGGGTCGCAAACCCACGGAAGAAGAGATTGCAACGCGGATGGAAATGACGATCGAGAAGCTACGGTTCATTGCCAAGTCGGCTCAGTTGCCGATTTCGCTGGAAACCCCGATCGGCAAGGAAGAAGATTCGCGCCTGGGCGATTTCATTGAATCTGACGGCGAAACGCCGGAAGATCGCGTTTCCAAGAACCTGCTGCGGGAAGATCTAGAAAGCGTGCTCGATACGCTCAGCGCCCGCGAGCGTGATGTGCTGCGGTTGCGCTACGGCTTGGATGACGGTCGGATGAAAACCCTGGAAGAAATTGGGCAAATTTTCAACGTGACCCGCGAGCGAATTCGCCAAATTGAAGCGAAGGCCCTGCGGAAGTTGCGCCACCCGAACCGCAACAGCATCTTGAAGGAATATATCCGCTAGGAAGCTGGGTTCAATTCATCTCGCATGGGGCGATCGTCTGAGGGCGATCTCCCTTTTTTGGGCCCGTCAATCTGAACCGCGAGGATACGGCCTTTATCTCAAATAATTGGCACACCATATCGCAGATGCCATGAAGCAACGATTCGGTGGGCAGTGCCCACCCTACGGACTACTACTGAGAATTGCGATGGGGAAACATCTGAAAAGCCGAAACTGATCCCTGATTGATCCCATTATTGAAGTGATTCACAGACCCTATGTTTCCAAGAAATTTTGAATCGCTTGGGCTGTGCGATCAGGCTGTTCTAAGTGGGGCACATGGCCGCAATTTTCCACCCAAATAAATTGACTTTTGGGCAGCGCTGCTTGGAATTTTTGGGCCGTGGCTTTGGGCAAAATTTGATCTCGATCGCCCCACAAAATCAGGGTTTCTTGGGGCAGTTGGGCAATGCGATCACCCGTAATGGTGTAACCACCGTTGCGAGTGAAGGAAATGAGCGCCTCACTCCATCGGGGCATTCCCAAATGCAACGCACCGCAACGATAGGCCTCTTCGGTGGCACAACGATCGGGGTCGGCGTAGGCCTTGCGCCCAATGCCCGATCGCACCTTTTTATTCGCCAAAAATTGCGTGGCCCATTGTCCCAAGGGCGGAATCAAAAACCGACTGGCGATCGGTTTGCCCACAAATCCAGCACTATCCAGCAACACCACTTTCTGCACCGCCTCCGGATAGGAGAGGGCAAAATCCATCACGGCTGCACCCCCCATGGAAGCCCCCACCAACACCATCGGCCGCCCAATGATTTGCTGCCAAAAGCAATATAAATGGGTGCGAATTGCTTCAGCGGTAAATTCCAACTTTTCAGGGCGATCGGTGAACCCAAACCCCAACAAGTCCACAGCCCAAGTGGCAGATTGCTGAACTAGGCGTGGGAACAATCGACGATATTCCAGCAGTGAACTGTCAAAGCCATGAACTAGCAAAATAGGCGGCGCATCGGGCAATCGATCGCGTGATTCTGGCGGTTGACCCGTGACAAAACTGGTTTCGATCGGCAATACACTATAGGGATAGGGCCAGGAAGTCTGGATCGTTTGGCGCTGAATTTGACGCACAAAGTCGATCGACTCTGATTCCGTTAAATTGGCCACTGCTTCAGGTAAAAATTCCGGAAATTCACTCATGGCTTCTTGATGAGTTCCCTGACCAGATTCCTGATTGGTGTCCTGATGAACTTCCTGATTAACTTCCTGATTAGTATTTTGATTAATATCTCCCTGCACAATCACCACCTCAAATGAAAATTCAGTCCAAACCCAATGCGCCAAACCATGGATCATCCACCTACCCATCATCGTAGGGCAACACCCCAAAAATCAAATCGCCCTCGTTGGTTTTTGTTGCTCGCAATCTCTCTTTTTAACTAAAAAGTGGTTGGAGATAAAAATCCCTGGCTATCCCCTAGCCGGCCACAAGGCGACCATTTTAGTGTTGAATTTTTACTGATTATTGTCTTGAAGCAACCTCACCCCGAGTTCCATGACCCGTATAGCCGACGCGATCGCCCCTCACGGCGGCACGCTGATTAACCGCATTGCCAGCCCTGAGCAAAAGGCCGAATTCCTGAGCAAGGCCGACCACCTGCCGCGCATTTCCCTGGACGATCGCGCCGTCTGTGACCTGATCGCGATCGCCATTGGTGCGTTCAGCCCGATCGATGGCTTCATGGGCCAAGCGGACTACAAGACCGTGGTTGACGACATGCGCTTGGCCAACGGGCTGCCCTGGGCCATTCCCGTGACCCTGCCCGTGACCGATGAGCAGGCCAACACCCTCAGCGAAGGGCAATTGGTGCGCCTAGACGATCCCACCGGTCACTTCATTGGCGTGCTGGAGCTGACAGAGAAATATCACTACGACAAAACCCGGGAAGCCCTCAACGTCTATCGCACCAATGAAGAGAAACACCCCGGTGTGGCGGTGGTTTATGGCCAAGGGGCGACTTATTTAGCTGGGCCCGTTTGGTTGCTGGAGCGCGAGCCGGATTCTCGCTTTCCGCTCTATCAAATCGACCCGATCGACTCGCGCCATGCTTTCCGCGACAAGGGTTGGAAGTCGATCGTAGCTTTCCAAACCCGCAACCCAATCCACCGCGCCCACGAATACATCATCAAGTGCGCCTTGGAAATCACCGATGGCCTGTTCCTGCATCCCCTGGTGGGAGTGACCAAAAGCGATGACATTGCCGCCGATGTGCGGATGCGTTGCTATGAAATCATGCTGGAGCACTATTTCCCCCGTGGCCGGGTGATTTTGGCCATCAACCCTTGCGCCATGCGCTATGCGGGCCCCCGGGAAGCCATTTTCCATGCCCTCATTCGCAAGAACTATGGCTGCACGCATTTCATCGTGGGTCGTGACCATGCGGGCGTGGGTGACTATTACGGAACCTACGATGCGCAGTACATTTTCGATGAGTTTGCGCCGGGTGAGTTAGGAATCATGCCGCTGAAGTTCGAACACGCGTTCTACTGCAAGCGCACCCAAAGCATGGCCACCACCAAGACCAGCCCCAGCGAACCGGACGAGCGGATTCACCTGTCGGGCACGAAGGTGCGCGAAATGCTGCGTCGGGGCGAGTTGCCGCCGCCGGAATTCTCGCGGCCTTTGGTGGCGGCTGAGTTGGCCCGGGCAATGAAAATCCCTGAAAGTTACTCAATCTAGAGCTACTCAATAGACCTCTTGCGCGAATCAGCTAACAGCCCTCATCCCCCAACCCCTTCTCCCAAGGGGGGCTGATGGATGCAAGAGATCTCGTGAACTGGTTTTCATCGGTTCAGATCAAGCAGGGCGCACGATCGTGTGCCCTTGTTTTTAGAGCCTGATTTTTTTGGAGCAATCTTCTCTAGGCATCAGGAAAGCGCTGTTTCAGGGCTTCGATGATGGTGGTGTTGGCCTTGGGGAAGGGAAATTGATCAATTTCGGCAAGGGTGACCCAACGCACTTCATCACACGCGATCGCCTGGGGTTCCCCTTGCAGATGCTCGCAAAGATGCACATGCAGCGACACTTTGAAGTGGGTGTAGGCATGATCCACCACAATCAGTTCTTCACCGACGGCAATTTCAATGCCTAATTCTTCTTGAATTTCCCGGCGGATGCAGTCGGCGATCGACTCATTGGGTTCCACTTTGCCGCCCGGAAATTCCCATAGGCCGCCCAATAGCCCTTCGGCGGGCCGGCGATCGATCAAGATTTGCCCCTGGGGATTGCGGATCACGGCCACGCCAATCACTTTGTGGGGAATCGGTGCTTTCGGTTCGCTCACGGGAATTTGCTGCTGCTGGTTGGTTTGGTACGCCTGACAGTATGCCATCCACGGACAAACCAAACAGGCCGGTTTTCGGGCGGTGCAAACCGTGGCCCCCAAATCCATGAGGGCTTGGTTGAGGTCTCGGGGGCGATCGAACGAGACCACCGCTTCGGAGGCGGCCCAGAGGCGATCGAGCGCTTTGGCTGGCGCAACGGGCAGCGCAATCAACCGCGCCAACACTCGCTTCACGTTGCCGTCCAAAATGGGCAAGGGCAAATTAAAGGCAGAACTTAGGATGCCGCCGGCCGTGGTGCGGCCAATGCCAGGCAGGGCGAGCGCCTCGGCCAGGGTGCGGGGAAATTGTCCCCCATGCCGTTCCATCACCAACTGGGCAGCCCGGTGCAGATTGCGGGCCCGGCTGTAGTAGCCCAGGCCTTCCCAGGCTTTCAGCACCGCTTGCAAATCGGCCTGCGCCAAATCAGCGATCGTGGGAAATCGATCGAACCACCGTTGGTAGTAGGGCAAAACGGTTTTGACTTGGGTTTGTTGCAGGGCAATTTCCGAAACCCAAACCCGGTAAGGATCCAACACGTCCGGGGGGGTTCGCCAAGGCAAGTCGCGGCCGTGGCGATCGTACCAATCCAGGAGCGATCGCTGTAAAACCGCCGCCGAAACCGGCAGCGGTTCTAAGGTTTCAGCAATTGAAGAGCGCAAAATCACCCAAAGTCAATGGAACAACCGGCTACTGAACCGAATCGGGCCTAATCTGCCGTCGGCGCGTCGCCAGCCAAATCACCCGACCAGTTTTGCAAGGACTTTTCAAAACTCATCCGTTGCTCAGCATTCCGCAAAAAGTAGCCACTCATCATGGCCGAAGCCAACAGCCGCCCCAAATGTTCGCGGTTGGTGGTGATGGACACATCAAACTGCTCGCCGGGCAACACGCCCAGCAAACCCACGATGTTGTGCTCCATCATCCGAATCGTTTCCGGGGAAGCCGGCCGCGACAGGTGGGCGATCGTTTCCGGATTGAGGGATTGGATGTATCGCATCAACGATTCGCTCGGTTCGCGATCGGTGGTTGGCTCGCTTTTCCAAAAGTTAGACATGGGGTTCAGTTCTGGGGCCACGATTCAAACCTCGCGGGTGGACGGTGCGCATGGTCTCCGATGAACAAGCACAATCTAACAAGCAAATGAGCAACTGGGGGTCGTCAGAACCGAACCGCCTTGGCGCGATCGCCCAACGCTCTTTTGAACCTTTGGCCCTGAATTTGCTCTGAATCGGCTTTGCATCGGCTTTGGCTTGGCTCGGAGCTACTTTGCGCGGCTCCGAGCTGGGCCCAATTGCCCCAACCGCATGTTCACAACCGCGCACCGCCAGCCGTTAAATTCCTTCGGGCGACATCCACCGTTCCAGCCAATCGAACACCCGATCAAGCTGTTGCGTGGTAATTGCCCCGTATTGCCACAAAATCGTTGGCAAATTGTTGCCACTGTCGGGGTGCTTGAGGGCCAGCGCCAAATCTGCGGCACTCAACTGCAAATCTTCTTGCAAAAACCGAACCAGACCTTCTAATCCCTGACGTTGCATAGCTTTTTACCTCCTAGCCACCGTCGTCAACGGCTGGATTGGATTGGCAACAAGTGCCTGATTCTGATCGGTCTCGATCGCGCCTTGGTTTCGGCGGCAATTAACAGGGTTCACACTGCGATCGAGGCGGGGCTGAATCACCATCCAGCGGTTTTCTGACTCTCTGTTTCGGGGCCCTGGCTCAGGCTCAGGATCACGTTGTCCAGTTTCTGAGCTGTCCTGTGTTGAGGAATGGAAGCACCGGGCGCACCCAACCCAAGCACTGGGTCAAGAGTTGCGAGAGTACAGGGTTAGAGACTATGAAGCGCTCTAGCCTTAAGTTTCGGCCGCAAACCCGTTAGAGTCTGCGATCGCGATCGCCTGATGTTGCGATCTTGATCCCCGTTGACCGGGTATGGCTTCTGGCGGTTCCGGCGAACCCATAACGGCTCAGCCAATTACGACCGATCGCCACTGAGGTGCTACCAATCAAGATCGATCGAAACCCAAGCGCGATCGACTGCTGCGAAACCATGGCAACCGATTCCCAGCAATCGCAACCCATTAACCATGCGGACAGTCGCTAATCTTGCTGCTGAGAAAACCGCTGGGCCCCCAAAAACGCCAACACCGTGGCCACCGCCAGCAAAATTGGGATGCTGTACCAGGGAAACTCGCTCAGGGGAAGGTAAGCAGCCGATCGCAGGCCAATGCTGGTGTAGGTCAAGGGCAGGCAATAGACGATCGGTTTCAGCAGCGGCGGCAACTTGGCCGGGTCAAAAAACGTGGCCCCCAAAAAGGACATGGGCACAATCAGAAAATTGTTGTACAGCCCCACCATTTCCAGGGACTGCACCGAAAGGCCCACAATCACCCCCAAGCCCGCAAACACAGCACAGTTGAGCACCAGCAACAGCAAAAAGAGCGGATTTAAAAAGCTCCAAACCTTGCCCGTAAACAACACCGCCACCAAAATCACCGAACCAGCCGTCAGCAGGCCGCGCACAATGCCCGCCATCATCCGTCCCAGGTGCATAGCCAAGGGATGCACCGGCACAAGCAGCATTTCCTCAAAGGTCTTGGTAAACAGGCGATCGCCGCAAATTGAAAATGTTGTGCCCCCAAAGCTAATGGCCATGGAAGACAGGGCCACCATCCCCGGCAAGATAAATTCCAAATAGCTATCGCCTGCGGAAGGCTTGGCCACGGCATCAAGGGAGGTTCCCAACCCCAACCCGAAAGCCAGGATATAAATCAGCGGGGACACCAGCCCCGAAGCGGCCACCTGCCCAACCCGCACCCGCAATTTCAGCCAGTCGCCCCAAAATACGGATAGGGCATCGGCCCAAAAGGTTTTGAAAAGGGCGGGCTGGGGTCGATCGCCCTTGGGAGTCATGACAGGGCGATCGTTCGATCGGGCAGTAGCTTCGTACATAGGGTTTTGGCAAAGGATTTAGCAAAAGATTCAGACAGCGCTCCGAAAAAGCCCAACAGGCTCAGGGTTTGCGCAAGCTTGGCTGGGAATCAACTTGGGGATCAGCTCGGGAATCAACTTGGGAATCAACTCAAGACCAGTCCAGACCCGCGCAAAAAACTTAATTCAGAAAGATTGAACCAACAGGAGCGCGGGATTGAGCCAAGATTTCGCAGGCATTTCGCAGAGATTTTGCAGAAATTGAGTAGAAACCTGGCGGCCATGAGCTGGTAATCGCGATCGGGGTGAAATTCCATAGGGGTGAGATCCCATAGAATGATTATTAAGGATTTGTTACAAAAAGCAATCCACCCATCAACGTACCTGGTCAACAAAGCTGCGATCACTGCGGGTCTGCGCCAGTTCGCCCAAGGCTTGTGGTGGCGAGAACGCCGGCCCCCAGCCACCGATCCCCGCCCCGGCTCTTGTCCAGACGGTGCATGAACTGGCCAGCAGAATCAACCTGGTATTGTTAGCCTCAGAAACCATGAAGAATATCCAACCGGTCGGGGAACTCTAGCTGCCCATGATGCGTCTAAACTCTGCTTCTACTGAGGTTGTGCCGAACGCCCCGACTGTCCAAGGGCCATCCAGACCGGCCAGCAGCACCGTCACCATGTCGATGGTGAGTGATTCGGTGCCAGGGACGGCGCGGGGGACAGTGATGCAGCTAGACGACCCGCTGAATGCGGAACGCAATCTTTCCTCCAACAACGGCGATCGGGCAGATTCTCCCGGCGGACAGCAGTCCGCACCCCCAGCAGCGCCGGGGCCAACCCATCAAGCCATAACTCAAGCCCCGACTCACCCAACCCAGGATTGCCAAACCCCGACTCATCAAGCCACGACTCATCAAGCCATGGATCATGTGGTTGATTCTGGGTCGATTCGCTCCTGTGTGTTGCCTTGGCTCGCGCGGGTGCTCTATCCCCTGGCCCGACGGGTTGTGTTGCCAACCTATTTTGGTTCCGTGACGATCGAGGGCTTGGAAAACCTGCCCCAAAACGCTCGATCGCTCCTATTTGCCCCCACCCATCGATCGCGCTGGGATGCCTTGGTGGTTCCCTGCGCCATTGGCCGGCCCATTTGCCCCGCCGATTTGCACTTCATGGTTTCGGCCAACGAAGCCTCCCGAGGCCTCCAAGGCTGGTTTATTCAGCGCATGGGTGGATTTCCCGTAGACACCACCAACCCCAGCATTGCCAGCGTTCGCCATGGCATCAAAGTGCTGGAAACGGGCAAGGCCCTGGTGATTTTCCCGGAAGGCGACATTTTCCGCGATGGCCACCTGCACCCCCTCAAACCCGGTTTGGCGCGGATGGCAATCCAGGCGGAACGCAGCCATTCGGGTGTGCATATCGTGCCGATTCATGTGGAGTATGGTTCGCCGGAGGTGGGTTGGCGTTGTGGTGTGCGGGTGATGATTGGGCGATCGCTCCCGTTGGCACAATATCTCGATCGCCCGGCTAAGGTGGCCGCCCCCACCCTGACCCAAGATTTAGCTGATGCCTTGAATCAACTGGCACAGTCTCCTACGGAGCCACTGAACGGCAGTGATTTGCCCCGCTAGTCTCGCTAGTTTGCCCTCCGAATTAAGGGCTTGACCCTGACCGGCAAAGATCCCCGCGCTCTCTTAAAATCAAGGCTTGAACCAGCAATCCAATCACCCGGATTTTGGCCATACTCCTGGCCATGTCATTGGCGGCCCAAAAGCTGACCAAAGTGTGACAATCGCGACGGGGCCGCATCGGAACAGCCTCTCAAAATTTGAGCCAAGTTCAACCTCGATGCGCCGCCAGTACATGTCAAAACATACATGTCAGAAAATACACGTCAAAATGGGTACTCTTGCACAGCCCAGTTCGATGAGTAAAAGCTTGTCACGCCATATTGAAACCACACCGGGGATTCGGGGCGGTCGTCCGCGGCTGGCCGGAACCCGGATTACCGTGACCGATGTGGCCCTGATGCATCTACGACTTGGCCAATCGATCGAGGAAATCGCTGGGCGCTATCAACTGCCCCTGGCGGCCCTCTATGCAGCCATGGCCTATTACTTTGACCACCGCAGTGAAATGGACTTGGCCATTCACGAAGACCTGGCCTTCGTTGCCGGATTTCAGCGAAGCCAAGTCTCCGTCCTTCAGGAGCGCCTCAGTGAGCTACGCGGAGATTAGGGCTGAGTGCGTCTTTAACTGAGCGTTTTTTGGTCAAGTGATTGAGTGCCGATCGAGCCGGTAGCCCACCTCATCCCTGAGCGTTGTGGCGATCGCTCCGGAGCGGCTGCGAAAGGGTGCGGAAAGTTTCAGGAAATTGCAATCGATCGCGCTTCAGGCTATATCCAATCCTGAGATGCTCTTGACACCCCCGCAACCCGTGAGCCAACCACGCTTGGGATTTTACCTAGACGACAGCCTTGATCCCGCCGTCAGCGCAGCCCTGCGCGGCTATGGGGTGCGGGCCACCCGGCCCACAGAGGTGAAGCTCCAGAACCAGAGCGATGCCACCCAGCTTTTGTTTGCCTATCGCCACCAATTGGTTTTCGTGACAGCGGAAGTGACGCTGGTGAAGTTTGCCGGATCGCAAAAAGATCATGGGGGCGTGGTTTATAGTCCGCTGGCCCTCCCGATCGGGCGGATAGTGCGTCAATTGCTGTTGCTCTATGAGACCTTTCAGCCGACGGAATTAGCTGGCAAAATCGAAATTTTGAGCTAATTTTTCAGCAATATGAGCTAATTCTTCAGCAATCAGCGATTCATGCGGCACGGTTCACCAATTGTCAGAAATTCACCTTGGGATCAAGGGCAATTAATAAGGGCAATTGATTAGGAATCCGTAGCCGTGGCTTGCCAGGGCGATCGCCAAATTTCACCCCGCACCCGCAACACCAAGCGCTCAATGCCAAGCTGACAGGCCGCTTGATTAAGTTGGGCCCGCTGTTCCCAAAGCTTGTGGGCCGCACTCTGGGCCCGGCAATCAATGGCCAAGACCGATCGCCCCTCCAATACATCCAAATACATGGCATACCCCGCAACGGGTCGGCAGCGGGCCAACTGCCAAAATCGCATCACCAAAGCTCTTTGAAAGTCGATCGGCATTGGATCGCCTCCTCTGCTGGCCGGTAAATCCTGAACTTTGGCCATTGTGGCTTGTGGAGAATTCAGCGGTCGAGGCGATCGTTACAGCTTGATGATCATTGCAATAATTAACCTACGCATAAAGACCAGAAACCCATTGTCCATAGCCGTTGTAGGGACGGGTGGGAACCGTTTTCCAGGCGAGCGGCGGGCCCGATCCCAATAACCGCTCCGTGGCCTGCGACCAGCGGGGGTGGGGAACCAGGGGATCCACATTGGCCTCAAAGCCGTATTCATCAGGAGCCAGAGTGTTCCAAAAGGTCAGGGGCTGCCGGGGCAAAAACTCAATTTTGACGATCGACTTAGCCCCTTTAAAGCCATATTTCCAAGGCAGGACAGCCCGAATTGGTGCGCCATGCTGCTTCGGCAAAATTTGCCCATAGTTACCCACCGCGAAAAAGGCGAGGTCGTTAGCCATTTCCGCCAGCGTGAGGCCTTCGGTGTAGGGCCAAGGGAGGTCGCGATAGGCCCAGGCCGGCCCGATCGCGATGTCTTTGTTGTAGTAGGAGGTGAAGCGGACAAATTTGGCATCGGGCAAAGGATCGACGGCTTCGATCAGTTTGCGCATCGGAAACCCGAGCCAAGGCACAACCATCGCCCAAGCTTCGACGCAGCGAAACCGATAGATGCGTTCTTCAATCTCAAAGGCTTTGATTAAATCCTCGATCGCCCAAGTTTTAGGCTGCTTGACCAATCCCGACACTTCCACGGTCCAGGGATTGGTGGGCAACCGTTGGGCCCGTTGGGCAATGTCCTTTGTGCCGCCAAATTCATAGAAATTGTTGTAGCGGCCGGCCAAGTCTTGGGGCGTGACGGCTCGCTGCGGATCGGCAAATTGGGAATTGCGCTGCACCCCAACGAAGGGCGATCGCATGGTGGTGGGGCCGGGGGGTGGGGCCGCTTCCAGCTCGCCAGTCGGTGTATTTTGGCAACCCGTCAGCGACAGAACACCACCGGCAATGCTGAACCCGGCGAGGGATTGCAAAAATCGGCGGCGATTGAGAAACAGGGCTGGATCCGTTGCTTCGCGATCGCGCAGTTGCCAGTCGGGGCGCAGATTAAAGAAGGTCATGGGATAGACAGGGCGGGCAGTCAGTGCGGTGAGTCGAGCACAGTCGATCGGGTGCGATCGCGGCGGCAACTAGGGCAGGCGATCGCTAGGATTACAGCTTCTCAGGAGAACACTCAAGCCAAAATTATATTCTTCCTCAAGAATACTCAGAACCTTTTTTAGTCTAACCCTGATTTAACTTGCAATTTTGTTCCAAAATCATCAAGTTAAAGTCAATGTTGGGCGGCTATTTCTTCTCCATATCGATGTCTTTCGTTGAATCCCATTCTTTGCTTAAAATTGCAAATTGCATTGTATTCTCGTATCTCGGCGTTCCGTCATCGTTATTGATGAACGTGATGAATTCCTTGAAACATCCTTCCTTTCTCATGCCCAGGCGTTCACAGACCTTCTGAGAGCGAATATTATCTTCTTCCACATAAGCGTAAATTCTTCTTGCACCTCTATCCTTAAAAAGATAGTCTAGCAGCGCCTTAGCGCTCTCAAGAGCATATCCTTTTCCCTGATAGTCCGCGTTAAAATTCCAACCCACACTGTAAGTGTCTGGCTCCTCTTTCTGGAGAAATAGGTCTCCGATCAGTTCATCAGTTTCTTTCAGGCAGACAGCAATGAACTTATCAGTTCTCTGTCGTTCCTCCACAACCTTCATTGCCTGATCCATTGTCTCAATTTTGTCTGAAGCGAAGCAATTCACTTGCTTTCTCGACAGGTAGCGGAACAATCCCTCGGCATCTCTCTCTGAGAACGACCTCAACACAAGCCTATCTGTCAACTTTGGTTGCACCAAATTCTCCCAAAATATAAAAAGCTTCCAGTGCGACAATTGATGACTATCTTCACAGATTCTTGTTCGCCCAACGATTGCGCTCACCCAGCACAAACAGGTTTTGCAAATCAATAGACCCGATTAAACATTCTGGTGCAGCGCGTTGTTAGGTTTTGTTGCTTTGCGCCACAGTAATGACAACATTCCCTTTCTTATGTCCTTGTTCAACATACCTGTGCGCTTCGGCAGTCTGTTCCAGTGAATAACGCCTGTCGATGACTGATTTCATTCTGCCCATTTCAATTAACTCTTTCAGGAAAATTAGATCTGCTTTACGCTCGATCGCTACCCCACCTATGACTTTCTTGCTGCTGGTAATTGAAGTCCACAGCCCTCGAAGTATCGGCAATAGATTGATATGAACAGCTCTAAGATAGATGCCATTATTTTTTAGCGAGCTGAGACAGCCTGAAAATGGACTTTTGCCACTTGTGTCAAAAATAATATCGTAGGTTTTACCATTTTGAGTGAAATCCTCTTTCGTATAGTCAATAACGTTGTCAGATCCGAGAGATTTCACCAATTCTAACTTCGCTGTACTACACACTCCAGTCACTTGTGCGCCAAAGAATTTGGCAAGCTGTACGGCAGCCATCCCTACTGCTCCAGAAGCGCCATAGATCAAAACTTCCTGCCCACTCTGAATCTTTCCCTTATCTCTTAGGAAAATCAATGCAGTTGTTGCACCAAAAGGAATGGCAGCAGCTTCCTCATAGGTCATATTGGTAGGCTTGATCGCCACCGCTCCTGCTTCAGGCAAACAAATATACTCAGCATTTGCACCGAGGCTGGTTCCTGCACCAGCAAATACTTGGTCACCTGCTTTGAATTGTTTTACATTTTCACCAACTGCTTCGATTTCTCCGGCCAGCTCCGACCCGAGGATCGTGTTGTTTTTAGGTCTTGCGAAACCGTAGAAAAATCTTACAGGGAATGGGTCAGCCTTTCGGATGCGAATGTCTGCTGACGTTACTGTTGTTGCATAGATTTTAATTAGCACCTCGTTTGCTTTAGGAGTTGGTTTCTCTACTTCTTTAAGCTGCATAGCATCAGGAGATCCATACTTTACACATACAATTGCTTTCATGAATTTTCCTCAAAGATAGCTTTAGTTTGCCATATTTTTTATTCATTGACTTTGCGAAACCCAACGTTTCTGGTCAGCGACTTTAATCCTCGTCACGTTTCTTATAAATCAATTTTCGACAGCCTGCCGCACTAGAATTCCTAGATCATGCCGCTTCGTCAATAACTTGAGGACAATCATCTTACAGCCTTTACCTAAAATAATTGGCACGTCATATCGCACATGCCATGAAGCAACGGTTTGGTGGGCACTGCCCACCCTACAAGCGACTGTGCTTAGTAATCGAAGTAAGGGCTGTATTAGGAGGTATTACTGAAAAGCGCCCTCATTTGATTGACGAATTTTATTGATAACTTTTAAAATAGCTTCTCGGTTCTTAGCTGATTGAATCCATTTCGGCAAGCGTGAAAATAAGCTGCGATTCGACCAAAGATCATTTTCGTCGCGTTGGCTTTCTCGCAATCTTGCGCTGACAAATGCTTCAATAAAATCTAAGTGTTCAAAATTGTAAGCCCAAAGCGTTTGACCGCAACAAGGTGCTTGCAACCATAAAGGGTAATGAAAATAATCATCTACTGGTGGCTCATTTTTCCAAGTTCTTGAAATTGTACTTTCAGCCCAATCCTTGTAGGAACCACAGGCTTTGCAGGAAAACCTGCGAGGAGAAAATCGGAAATTTTCAGGAGTGGTGCAGCGCACAACAGCACATGAAGCACAATGAGGACAGCGCACAAGAACTTGATCTTGAAATGATTGAACTGTCTCTCCTGTGTCCTGAAATCTTTCCATCATTTAAGTTGAAATACTTGATTTTCTAGCCCAGAGTCTAGCGGTCTAACTCCGGCATTATGGGCGTTGTCCTGTCGCTGCGGAATATGCTCTCATTTACGGGACGTTGACCGCAACTCGTAGGGCGTGGGTCAACGTTGCGGAGGTAGTCGTGGTGATCAGGAGATTAATACCTTCGCTGCCTACCGATCGGGTAGCGGCAAAGAAACGCGCACTACAAGATCAGCGATCGCGCTGAGCGTTTTTGGAATCAGATACCGCAAGGGGCTACCTTTGCTGATGCCTTTCCAACTCACCCTCTGGGCGCTCTCGCCAACACAACCAAGATTGGAAGCACTGCCTCAGCAACCGATATTCTGGGCGTTTTCGAGAAAATAAGAAACCTTGAAGAACGAGTGCAGGAACGTTCTGCGGAGCCAGCTAACGACTAGAGAGACTGGTATTACGGTTATTGCTAGGTATTGTAAAGATTGCTCCCTCTAACTGTTTTGTCAGTTTCACTTGGCAACCAAGACGAGATGTCGCAGTTACTTTAGGAGCCAAGTCAAGCATGTCATTTTCTTCGTCCGAGATTTCTCCTGTCATGGGATAGTGAATTTTGTCTACTATGACATGACAAGTTGAGCAAGCAAGTGAACCTTCGCAAGCACATTCCAAATCGTTAAGTTCACTAGGATAGGATTGTTTTAATTGCAGGAGTGACTCCCCCTCTTCTCCACTAAGTAGAAAAGTCTCTCCACTGGGCAGCACAAATTTAATGTTGACACTCATTTCTTGCCTCCTTGTTTGGATATTAATTTATAAGAGTAAGATCTTTGTCAAAAGAAGCTAGCTACTAAATCATCAGGCAAGTTGCCGCCTAACTATGTATTAGATCGCATGTACAGGATAACTCTCTTCAGCAGAGTGTTGTCAAGGATGCGCAGTCTAACTCCGACACTGCGGACGTTATCCTGTCACTGCGGGATATGACCTCATTTACGGGACTTTGATCGCAACTCGTAGGGCGTGGGTCAACGTTGCGGAGTCAGTCGTGGTGATCAGGAGATTAATACCTTCGCTGCCTACCGATCGCCTAACAGCAACCATCATTTGACCTGACCGATCGAACTAAAACAGCCGCGCTACTAGGCTCAGTGATCGCCGCAGGGTTTTGGGAGTTCGCTAGGATTAACTCTGAAAGCAAAGTCCAAAGCAAATTCCAGTCCCCTCGTTGATCGCCCGGACGATCGCCCTTACCGATGAACCTCTGGGAAAGCCTCAAAATGGCGATCGCCACCTTGGCCGCCAACAAATTGCGCAGCAGCCTCACCATGCTGGGGATTGTGATTGGTAATGCTTCGGTGATTGCCACGATCGGGGTGGGCGAGGGGGCCCAACGGTTTGTGACCGCCGAGGTGCAATCCTTGGGCCCCAATACATTGTTTATTCGCCCCGGCAGCCCGGAGGCCGATCGTCGGCCCCTTTGGCCCCCACAAACCCTGGTGTTGGAAGATGCGGAGGCCATTTCTACGGAAGTGCCCACCGTGGTGGCCGTGGCTCCGGAGCTGACCGGGAACGAGGTGGTGAGCTACCGGGGCCGCAACGCCAGCGTCACCGTCATTGGCACCACGCCGGACTATACCGAAGTGCGAGATTTCCAGGTTGATCGGGGCCGGTTCATCACCAAGCTCGATGGCCAACGGGTGCAGCGGGTGGTGGTACTGGGGTCTGAGGTGGCGCGGCAATTGTTCAACGGCCAAGACCCGATCGGGCAGTCTGTGCGCGTTCGCAACCTGCGGGCAGAGGTGATTGGGGTGATGCAGCCCAAGGGATCCAGCTTCGGTATGGATATGGACATGACTGTATTTCTGCCACTGCGCACCATGGCGAACCAGTTGGTGGGTCGTCGATCGCCCTATGGAACCAGTGTTAGTTATATTTCCCTGTCGGCGCGGGATGAAACGGTGATGCGAGCCGCCCAATTCCAGATTGAAAACCTGCTGCGCCGACGACACAAAATTGTGGGCGAGGATGATTTCACCGTTCGTAACCAGCAGGACTTGCAAAACACCCTAGGGGCGATCACCGGCACGTTGCAGGTGATGTTGGTGGCGATCGCCAGTATTTCCCTGCTGGTGGGCGGCATTGGCATCACAAACATCATGCTGGTGTCGGTGGCGGAACGCACCCAAGAAATTGGGCTGCGCAAGGCGATCGGGGCTTCCCAACGGGATATTTTGATGCAGTTTGTGATTGAAGCGACGATTTTGGCCAGTTTGGGCGGGGCGATCGGGACGGCCGTTGGCGTGGGCGGCTTGGCCTTGGTGAGCGTGGTCACGGACTTGGAAGCGGCCCCCTCCAGCACCGCGATCGGGGTGGCTGTGGGTGTCTCGGGCGGGATTGGTCTCTTTTTTGGCGTAATTCCAGCCCAACAGGCGGCCAAGCTGGATCCGATCGTGGCCCTTCGCAGCGCTTAGGTAGCCCCTAGATCATGGCCACGGAAGCCACCAAACCCGAAACCAGCAGCACCGAAACCAGCAGCACCGAAACCAGCAGCACCGAGGACAGCCACCGGCCGCAAGTGTCGATCGTGCTGCCGGTGTTCAATGGGGCAGACACCCTGGCGGATACGGTGGCCTCGATTTTTGCCCAAACGGAACCCGATTGGGAACTGTTGATTATTGACGACGGCAGCCACGATCGCTCCCGGGCCTTGGCTGAGTCGATGGCGGCCGCCGATGGCCGAATTCGGGTTTATGCCTTTGCCAACGGGGGACAGGCGATCGCTCGGAATCGTGGGATCGATCGGGCGCGGGGGAACTGGATTGGGTTCATTGATGCGGACGATCGCTGGCATCCCGACAAGTTGCGGGCCCAACTGGCGGCCCTGGCGGCCAACCCCGCCGCCGGTTGGGTTTACAGTTGGACTCAACTCACCGATGATTCGGGCCGGGCGATCGGGCAGCCGGTTACCAGCCCCTTCAGCGGTTGGATCTACGGGCCCCTGTTGGTCACGGATTTTGTTTCCAGCGGGTCTAATGTGCTGGTGAGTCGATCGGCCTTGAACCAAGTGGGCGGTTTTCAGCCAGACTTGGTTCCCTCAGAAGATTGGGATTTGTGGCTGCGATTGGCTTGGCAGTTTCCAGCGGCCCAAGTGCCCGAATGCCATGTGTTCTATCGCCAACGGCCCACCTCCTCATCGGAAAACGTGTGGCGACAGGAGCGCGTCAGCCGGCAAATTTTGCAAACGGCGATCGCCCGATCGCCCAACCAGCTCACCCCCCATCGGGCGATCATTTGGGGTAACCGCTACAAATATTTGCTCTTTAAGGCGTTGGACGGCCCTGCCCAACCGCGCCGCGCCAAAACCGCCGCCCGCTTTGCCTGGCAAGTGTTGCAGTGCCATCGTGGGGTCTTGAAGCAATGGCCCTTGGTGGCGCAAATCTTGCTCAAGATGGGGCTGATGGGGCTACCGGGGGCGATCGGGCAAAGGGCGATCGAGCAACTAGGGCTACAGCGCATCCAGGATCGAATCTTGGCCCTGACCCTCGTGCCCCGCTTTCAGGAGCCAATTCATTGCCAGCTCGATCAGCTCGATCGCCCCAAAGGCTGATCGCTCCTTGGCGTTTGTCTATCCGGCTATCAATACCCCTTCCGTAAGTCAAAGCAACCGATTTGACACACCGTGGGTAAAAAATTTGACCCAAAGATTGCTCAAGGCTGCTGCGAGGCTCCAACTTTGCGCCAAAGCCACCATTGATTCAATTATTTTCAATCGAGGCCAGGGGTCTGATCTAATTGCAAGGTTCCAAGATTAACCCAAGCTACTGATTGAATTCAATTGAATCAATTGCACTTTTCTATAAGTTATCAATGATTTTTGCATAATCAAAACTCATTGGAATATAGACTTCTTTTATTGGAAATAATTTTCATGAGTTCGATTTAATACCTGATCTTTACAAAAGAAAACTATCTATCAGATCCGGTTCTTGCTTTGAATTCCTGAAGAAAAAATTATATTCCCTAAAAATCAGCCACGACTGACGGAGTTTTCCCATGAACTTTAGCGAGTTTGGTGTGGCAAATTTTGCTTGTCGAGAATCAAATCCTGGGGCGCAAACGTTTGAAATCAGCCGCTCCTCGAACCCAAGTTTCCCAAAATTCAGCTTCTGGCACTTGGCATCCAACAATTTCCCAGTCAACCAGGTTTCTAGAAGCGAAAACCCTGTTTCCAAAACGGTTTCAGCAGCGGCTTCAACAGCAGATTTCTTGCTCAATGCGGCAGCGAGCAATTTAGTCGTCAATTCTGCAATTCTGGCCACCACGCCTGTCTCCCCATCCAACGGTGAATTAATCCCCCCGATCGCCCCAGGAACCCGGGAACGCCGCAGCGCCAATGATGGTTTTTATCGTGTGGAGCTAACCACTGGAAGCGCCGATTTGGTTCTTGGGGGCATTGGACGGGACTGGATTCAAGGCTGGGGTGGTGATGACGAATTACACGGCTTGGATGGGGACGATCGCCTGCTGGGCAACCAAGGCCGCGATCAGCTATGGGGCGATGATGGCCATGATTGGATCCAAGGGGGACAAGGGGCAGATAGCCTGTGGGGCGGCAGCGGCAACGATCAGTTACTGGGGGATTTGGGAGACGATTGGCTCGCGGGCGAATTGGGTCTTGATACGATGACTGGCGGCTTGGGGGCCGATCGCTTTTTGATTGGGATGGCGATGGATGGGGGCACGATCGACCAAGCGGATTTGATTTTGGATTTCCGAACCAGCGAGGCAGATCAGTTGGTGCTGCCCAGCGGTCAACGGTTTGAAAATTTGGACTTCATCGCCGGAACGGGAAACAACAGTGGCGATACGATCGTGCGCGATCGGGCGACGGGCCGAAACTGGGTGATCCTGAAGGGAATCAGCCCCAGCAGCTTCAACGCTAGCAATGTGGTGTCCCAAGACAGCTTGGCTCCAACCCCGGCCGTGATTCGGTTCAGCAAGGGTAATTTTCTGGGCGTTGAGCTGGACGGCAAGGCGACCATTACCCTAGAGCGATCGGTGAACACGGCAACGGACGTGAGCGTGAGCTTCAGCACCAGCGGCGGCACGGCCACCCCCAACCAAGACTTCGCCCCCATCACCGGCTCGATCGCCTTTGGGGCCGACGAAACCCGCAAAACAATCACCATCCCATTAACAGACGATCGGCGCACGGAACCCAACGAAACCGTGATGCTGCTGCTGTCCAATCCCGTTGGAGCTGAGCTGGATTTGGCAACCGCTACCCTCACCATCAGTGATCATGGTCTTTGAGCAGCGTTGAAGTGGGCCGAGTGGTTGCCCATCGTCAATTTCGCATTTGAATCCAGAACGATCGGGCATGTCGATCGGCGTGCCCCTGCTCCATTAAGGTTGGTCAAAAATTGATTGATCAGAAAATTGATTGATCAGAAATGGGTCAACGATGCCTCAAAAACATCTCGAAAAAGCGATAGAATCTCAACCCATTTTTGTTATTGATCGATGAAATTAATGATGAAATTTGCAAGTAGTCATCTTAGTTTTCTAGACATTCTTGATAAATTCTCTTTGGAATCATTTTTGCAGTTCCTTTGATTTCCAAAAGGCTCACCTAGTTTGGCTTCGGAGCGCAATTCCGGTTTCTCAGGAAAACTTTTGAAAAGAAACGTTAGGGTCTGTCATCAAATCCTCGCAATCTTGATCCTGTCCTGATCCGAGGGCAGGAGGCCAAAAACTGGAGCCTTAGTGAAAAACCGGTTTCAGCGGTCAGGGCCCACGGTCGATCGCACCGGCATCAGGGATTCAGTGAATGCGATGACAGCTCCTACCCTTCCCTGCGAGTCAGTTTTGCTAGACGGAGCCGATCTATGGATTTCACCGGTTTTGAGGTGGCGAGTTTTGCCTATCGTGAAGCGGATTATTTAGCCCGAAATCCCGATGTGAGCCTTGCGGTGAGCGGTAATTTGCTGCGATCGGGCTTTGCACATTTTTCACAGCATGGTTTCAGCGAAGGCCGCAGCCCCAGCGGTGATTATGAAATTTTGCAAGCGGTGTTGCCGCTTTACAACGAAGCAAACTATTTAGCCCAAAATCCCGATGTGCAAGGGGCAATCGGGCGGGGTCAACTCACTTCGGGTCTGGAACATTTTGCGCGATCGGGATTTCGGGAACGGCGCGAACCGGGCGGCGGGTTCAACCGCTTCAACTTTGGCAGCGAGTCCGCCGATTCGCTCACGGGGGGCGCTGGTCGCGATTTGCTGTTGGGTTGGAGTGGTGATGATCAAATCCAGGGGCTAGCGGGCGATGACCAATTGGCTGGCAACCGTGGCCGCGATTTGATTTTTGGCAATGAGGGCAACGATCGACTGCGCGGCGGCAAGGAAGCCGATACCCTCTGGGGCGGTGCGGGTGATGATCAACTGCTGGGCGACCTGGGTGATGATCTGCTGTCGGGGGATTTGGGAGCCGACACCCTGGCCGGTGGCGCTGGGGCTGATCTGTTTTTGATCAGTGCGGTGGCGGGTGGCAGCTCGATCGCCTCGGCCGATGTAATTTTGGATTTTTTGCAGGAAGGAGCCGATCGGCTGGTCGTGCCCAGCGGTCAACGGTTTGAAGATTTGGACTTCACGGCCGGCATTGGTGTTAACAGCGGTGACACGATCGTCCGCGATCGGGCAACGGGCCGCTATCTGGCCGTTCTCAAGGGCATCAACCCCAATAGCTTCAGCGCCAGCAACGTGATCTCCCAAGAAAGCCTGAATGCCAACACCGCGATCCTGCGCTTCCTGGGCAGCGGCTTTGTGGGCAACGAGCAAGATCGCAGCGCCGTGATTACCATTGAGCGCTCCGGCAACCTGCAAACCGCCGCCCAGGTCACCTTCAGCACCGGCAGCGGCACGGCCACCCCCAACCAAGACTTCACCCCCGTAAACAGCGCGATCGCCTTTGCTCCCGGCGAAACCCGCAAAACCATCTCAATTCCCCTAACAGACGATCGCCTCACGGAAACCGATGAAACCGTGGCCCTGCTGTTGTCGAATCCCGTGGGGGCCCAGCTCGATCGAGCCACCGCCACCCTCATCATCCGCGACGGCAGCGGCGGCAGCAGCAGCACGAACCCCACCGGCCCCACCGTTTCCCTGGATGGCAACAGCTACAGCATCAACGAAACCGGCGGCTCCCTCGCCATCCCCGTGCGACGGACTGGCGACCTGTCCCAACCCCTGTCGGTGACCTACGCCACCAGCAACGGAACCGCCCTGGCTGGTCTCGACTACAGCGCCATCAACGGCCAGCTCACCTTCGCCGCCGGCCAGAGCGTCGCCAACCTCACGATCCCGATCCTGAACGACAGCCTGGCCGAGCCAACGGAAACTTTCCAACTCAACCTCAGCAATCCCACGGGCGGACAACTGGGCAGCATCAACGCCGCCACCATCAGCATCATCGACAGCGCCGCCAGCGGCCCCAGCGCGACCACCACGCCCACCAGCGGCCCGGTGCAATCCTCCGTGGCCAGCGCCGTTGCCTTCAGCCCCAGTGATTCGGAAGCCGCGATCGCCGCTAAAAATGGCCCCAAAATCACCCTCGGCAACACCAACATCTATATCGGCTATCAACAGGTGTCGGCCCTCAATCAAGATCCGATCTTGGTCAGCTTCACCAACGGCGTGCGCAATTGGGTACGCACCGACTACGAAACCACGGTCGATGATGGAACAGGCACGGGCTTGGCTTGGGATGGCTCCAATCTCTATGCCGTCTTCACCTCCACCGGCAACCAACCGGGGAATAACCTCAGTCGCTTCACGGGCAGTGGCTGGCTCACGGGCTACACAGACGGCAGCCCCAGCGGCGGCGGCGGCGGCAAAGTGGGAATTTTGGCCAAGGTTGACCCCACCACAGGCAACATCCAAAACGCCACTTACCTGACGGCCCGCAATGACAAGGGAACCGCCACCCTCGGTGACGACACCACCAACTCCCTGTTTGTGCGGGGCCTCAGTTTCACGGGCGGCAATGTGCTGGTGCAAGCGGATTCGGCCTATGCGCCGCGTCGTCCCGACAAAACAGCCATGACCCAAAGTGTTGGCAATGGTGCGCTGCCCGCCAGCACGGGCTACAACTACGAAGTGGTACTCTCAGCCAATTTGGGATCTGCCCTGTCCACGCGGGCCAAAGATTTCATTTGAGGCCTAGGATGCCAGGGCCCGCTCACGATCGTCTGGAGTTCTTGATGGCATCTACTGATTTTGAGGGAGGAAGCTTGGCCAATTCGGCAACGGCTGTTCTGGGCCAAGGCATTGAGCCACGTTGGACGATGGGTTCCAGTTGGGTTGCATCCTACTTTCCGCCCACCCATGCTCATAATTCCGGAGGCGGCTTCAGCACCCATCACGCGATCAAGACCCAAAATTCTGAGATCAAAAACTCTGAGATCAAAAACATTGATCACGTTTCCGAATTTCTCAGTACAAAGCAGCTTCTTTCTGGAGTTGATTTGCCTGAACATTCTTCGGTTGATGCTGGAGTGAATGATCAGGTTAATTTGGGTCAGATCGGTTTGGGTCAGATCAGTGATGATTTTTGGTTGAATTCCTGGGGACAAAATCGCAACCTGAGGCGCGGTGGAACGGGTGGCGATTTCAATCAGGATTTGGATCATTTTGGTCGTCTTGGTCGTCGATCGGGAACCGATGCCCCCGATCGCCCGCTGGATCCCCTGACCGGAGCACCTCAGGAGGAGGCCGCCGCGATCGCCCCAGACCTGCCCCGATCGGTCAATGTGCCTCGCAACGGTGTGCAATCTTCGGTGAAAAACGCCGTTACCTTCGGGATCAACGACTCGGAAGCCGCGATCGCCGCGAAAAACGGCCCCAAAGTCACGATCGGCACCACCACCGTCTACATCGGCTATCGCCAAGTGACCTCCGCCAACAAGGATCCGATCCTGGTGAGCTTTAATAACGGGGTCAGACGATGGGTGCGCACGGACTACGAAACCACCAACGATGACGGCACGGGCACGGGCTTGGCTTGGGATGGTTCCAACCTCTACGCCGTCTTTACCTCCACGGGCACTCAGCCGGGCAATGGCTACAGCCGATTCACGGGCAGTGGTTGGCTGCGCGGCTACACGGATGGCAGTCCCGGCGGAGGCGGTGGCAGCCGGGTCAGCATTCTGGCCAAGGTTGACCTGGCCACGGGCAACATCCAAAACGCCACCTACCTGACGGCTCGCAACGATCGGCGCACGGTCAGTGTTGCGGACGATCGAACCAATTCCTTAACGGTCAAGGGGTTGCGGTTCTCGGGTGGGACTGTGATTGTTCAGGCCGATTCCACCTATGCCCCTCGCCGGCCCGACAAAACCTCCATGACCCAACGGGTGGGCGGTGGCGCGTTGTCGGCCAACAGCAGCTACAACTACGAGGTGGTGTTGGCGGGCAATTTGGGATCTGCCCTTTCAACCAAGGCGAAGGATTTTGTTTAATCGCCAATCCAGCGCTAGAGTGCTGAGGGGCAAGGGTTTTGACCTTTTCCCTCAGCATTTCGACCCGAATCAGAACCCATGAAGTCGATCGCAGTTTTAGGAACCTCCTCCAACGCGGGCAAAAGTTGGGTAACCACGGCCCTCTGCGCTTGGTTGCGGCGGCAAGGTCTGCGGGTTGCGCCGTTCAAGGCCCAAAACATGTCTAATAATTCCTTCGTGACCCTGGAAGGGGGCGAAATTGGGCGGGCCCAGGCGGCCCAGGCGGAGGCTTGCGGGTTGCGGCCCGTGGCGGAGATGAATCCCATTTTGCTGAAGCCTTCGGGCAATAGCCGATCGCAGTTGGTGCTGTTGGGCCAGGCCGGGGAACATATTGCGGCGGCGGACTATTACCAACATATCGATCGCCTGTGGGAGGTGGTGGCGCAAACCCTGGCGGACTGGCGCGATCGCTGTGATGTGTTGGTGCTGGAGGGGGCGGGCAGCCCGGTGGAATTGAACTTGATGCACCGGGATTTGGTGAATTTGCGCCCGATCGAGCATCTCCAAGGGCGCTGGCTGTTGGTGGGCGACATTGAACGAGGCGGCATTTTCGCCCAAGCGGTGGGAACCTACCAACTGATGCCCCGATCGGCTCAGGCTCTGGGATTGGGCTTAGTGGTGAATAAGTTTCGGGGCGATTTGCGGCTATTTGCCGATGCCGATCGCTATTTTCAGCAGCATTTGCCCCACTTGCCCTACTTGGGAACCTTGCCCTACGCGGCGGAGTTGCAACCGGAAAGCGAAGATAGCCTCTGTCGATCGGCCGAAGAGGCCCCCATGGAATGCGATCACCCTGTGATTGCCTGGGTTCGGTTTCCGTTTTTGTCCAATTCCCAAGACAGCCAACCTTGGTCGATCGATCAAGGGGTGGCGGTGCGCTGGGTGACCCGGCCGGCCGAGTTGGCCACCGCCCGGGCGATCGTGTTGCCGGGCAGCAAAAACACCCTGCGGGATTTGGCTTGGCTCCAGGAAACGGGCCTGGCAGCGGCCATTCAACGGGCTGCCGCCCAGGGTGTGCCGGTGGTGGGCATTTGTGGGGGCTATCAAATGTTGGGCCGATCGCTGGTCGATCGCACGGGCATTGCGGGGGCTGCGGGCGAGATGACGGGGTTGGGGCTGCTGCCGGTGGAAACGGATTATTTTCCACAAAAAACCGTGCGCCAAGTGACAGCCCATTGGCCCAGCCAGGCCGGTGCAACCTCACAGCACGACATTCCGCAGCTCGATCGCTGGCAAGCCTATGAAATTCACATGGGCCAAACCCGCCCGATCGCCCCTTGCGATCCATTGTTGACCCTGGAGCCGATCGGGCAACCACCGGAACCGGAAGGGGCCCGATCGGCCCAAGGCTGCGTTTGGGGAACCTATGTCCATGGTCTGTTTGAGTCGGCGGCGGTGCGCCAAACCCTGACCCGCTTGGCCGGCATCACCACCCATCGCCCCAACCCCCAATCCTGGCAACAACATCGGCAACAGTTGTACGATCGAATGGCCGACCTTTTGGAAACATCCTTAACCCTGGATCGGCTGTGCGACTACCTGGAGGTTTGAGCCAATGGTGTTCGATCGACTGATGGTTTCTCAGTGGCAACTCGCGATCACCACCGTGATCACCAGGGGTGTAGGGGCGATCGGGCTGTTGGCCCTTGTGACCTTGGGCACGCCTACCGCCCAGGCCCAAAGTCCCGGTCTGTTGGACTGTATGCGCCGCGCGGGAAATGATCCCTATGCCTTGGCCCGTTGCCGCAACCCCAACGCCCAGGCTCCCAACCTCGAAGAACCGATTACGCCCTCGCCCGGCAGCGGCAACTCCAGCGGGCCGCCGCCCAGCCAACCCAATTCCGCCAGCGGCCCCAGCAGCAACCCCAATCGTGGCAGTGGCTCCGCCGCCACCAGCACCGGTGTTCCGGCCAGTCGCTACAACTCCGCCAATCGATCGAGGATCACGATCGACTGTATGAGTGCCTACAGCGACCAACCCAGCGCCCTCCTAACTGAATGTGGTGCTTGGGCCCCCAGACGCAACACCCCCACTCCTTCCGCAACGCCCCAATTCCCCACCTCTCCCAACCAAGGGCCACCCGCGCAAACCATTCGCTAGTTGAGATTCACTGAAACTCACTGAGATTCGCTGGCTCAGATTGGCTGTTAGTCCAGGTCTGCGGTCGGTTTGGGATCTGCCGATTCCGCAACCTTGCCCGATCGCGGACGGGTCGCCTTGGGGCGGGGACGGGTCAAAATTCCCTGGCTCGGGCTAAACAACAGGGCCATCAAAAACAACCCAAAAATCACCAGGGCGATCGCCGCGCCCGAGGGCAAATCCCAATAGAAACTGCTGTACATGCCCCCGATCGCGGCCAACACCCCTAAGCCAGCACCCACTAACATCATCATGTGCAGCTCTTTGACCAACAAATAGGCTGTGATGGCCGGGCCCACCAGCATTGCGATCGCCATAATCACCCCCACCACCTTCAAGCTCGTCACGATCGCTAAGGTCACTCCGGCCATCAGGCTGTAGTGAATCCAAGTGGTGGGTAATCCGGCCGCTTCGGCTCCCAAGGGGTCAAAGGTATAAAACAGTAATTCTTTATAGTGCAGCTTAATTAAAACTAATAAAATCACCGCCACAATTACCCCATGGAGCAAGTCTCCTTGGGTGACATTCAAAATATCGCCAAAGAGAAATCCTTCCAAATCGAGCTGCGTTTTGAGCAGTGAAATCAGGGCAATTCCTAAGCCAAAAAAGGTGGAGAAGGTTAGGGTCATGGCCGCATCAACCCGCACCCGCGATTGCTGTCGAATCCAGGCAATGACGAAGGTGCTGCACATGCCGGAAATGAACGCCCCGATCGATAAATCAATGCGCAGCGCGTCGGCGATCGCCAAACCGGGCATCACCGCATGGGCAATCACATCACCCAGCAGAGACATCCGCAGCACAATGAGATAACTGCCCACCACGGGACAAATTACGCCCACGATCATCCCGATCGCGATCGCATTGCGCACAAACTCATACTGCAAAGGATCAAGCAACCAGTCCAAAATTAGCCCTCAGCATTCGGGTGAATCAAATTTAGACCTCCAATCAGGATAGTCTCACGGGATTTGCTAACAGGCTAAAACCGATTCAAAGGGACTGTGGCGATCGGTCGTTTGCATATTTTCGCCATAGGCTCGCCGGATATTATCCAGGGTCATCACGGCCTGGGGCCGATCGTTCGCCAGGAGCGATCGATTCAGCAACAGCAGTCGATCGTATCGTTCCAGAGAGCTGCCCCACTCGTGAGAGCAAACTAACACCAAATGGCCTTGGGCGCGGAGTTCGGCAAACAGATTCAACAACACCAGTTCCGTTTGCTTGTCCACACCGGTAAAAGGTTCATCCAACAGAAAAAATTCTGCCTTTTGGGCCAGGGCCCGAGCCAAAAAAACCCGTTGCTGTTGCCCGCCGGAAAGGGAGCCGATCGGGCGATCGCGCAAATCCCAAATATTCACTTGCTCCATGGCCGATCGAGCTGCGGCCCGGGCTGCTGGGCCGGGCGATCGCCACCAACCCGCCGCCTTGGCAAAGGCCATCATCACCACCCGTTGCACCGTAATTGGATAGTCCCAGTCGATTTGTGACCGTTGGGGCACGTAGGCCACGCGATGGCGCAGTCGCCGCAAGGACACACCCCGAAAGGTAATCATGCCCGATTCGATCGGCACAAGGCCCAGCAGGGCCTTGATCAGGGTGCTTTTGCCCGCGCCGTTGGGGCCAATCAGCCCCACCAATTCACCGGGCGCGAGGTCAAGCGAAACATCGTCCAGAACCGAGAGTCCGCGATAGCGAACACACAGCGATCGAACTTGCAGCATGGAGGCGATGGGTTCCAACCTAGGAAGGCCAACAAAACCGCCAGCCACCACCGCGCCTCAACAGCGCCGCACAATGGTGGTGGCTCACGGAAATGTCGAAGATTAGTTTGAGAATGGTTCTCAAAAAAATTCTAACACCCCCCTGAGTCCCCGTCGCCCCCGGAATTGCCAAGCTCGATCGATCCCTGGGCGATCGCTTGGCCCTGCTGAATTGTCGTCGAATTGCTGCTGAATTACCGCTGATTAGCCCCGATCGCGCCTTCTGCCGTCCCTGGGTTGGTTACCTGAGTTGGGCAATCGGAAGACCGCCAAATCGCCTAAACTGAAAGGCTGTCGCAAGATTTGGAATGCGATTGGGAATTGGGATCAGCATTGGGTGCGATTCACCTTAATTGGGTGTGATTCACCTTTGGGATGCACCCGATCGATCGCCCGCTCTGGCCATCAGCCTTTCACCGAACCATGAAACACACCCTTTCTGTACTTGTCGAGGACGAAGCCGGCGTTTTGACGCGCATCGCGGGTCTTTTTGCCCGCCGGGGATATAACATCGAAAGCCTGGCCGTCGGCCCTGCCGAGCAAGGGGGCGTATCGCGAATCACGATGATCGTGTCCGGCGATGACCGGATCATTGAGCAAATCGTTAAACAGCTCTACAAACTGATCAACGTGATCAAAGTCCAAGACATCACCGAAGTGCCCTGTGTGGAACGGGAGTTGATGTTGGTGAAGGTGAATGCGCCGAGCAGTGCCCGATCGGAAATTATTGAACTGGCGCAAATTTTTCGGGCGCGGGTGGTGGATGTGTCTGACGACTCCCTCACGATCGAGGTGGTGGGCGACCCGGGCAAGATGGTAGCCATTCTGCAATTGCTGGAAAAATTTGGCGTTCGCGAGCTGGCCCGCACCGGCAAAATTGCCCTCACCCGTGAATCGGGCGTGAACACGGAATATCTGAAATCTGCTGACCTCCGCAACTAGGGCGCTTCCGGGGCCACCGACCGGTGAGCACCCGGCGTGACACGATCGATCCCTGACTCCGACGGCTCGATCGCCAACCAACGCCACCACCGTCCCCAACAGACGGTAAAATCTGACTTTGGCGAATTGCAGCCCAACCATTCAAGTCCTAGCGTTCCCCGGTACGATCGGCCCATGATTCACGAAGTCTTCATGCCTGCCCTTAGCTCCACGATGACCGAAGGCAAAATCGTCTCGTGGGAAAAAGCGCCGGGCGACAAAGTAGCCAAAGGCGAAACGATCCTCATCGTCGAGTCCGACAAGGCAGACATGGACGTGGAATCCTTTAACGAGGGCTACATGGCCGCGATCGTTGTTGATGCCGGTGGTTCCGCCCCTGTGGGTTCCACGATCGCCCTGATTGCCGAAACCGAAGCGGAAATTGAAGCCGCCAAGGCCCAAGCGGCCGGCCTGTCCGGTGGCGCAGCCAGCGCTGCCCCGGCCGCCGCTTCGGCCCCAGCCGCCACACCCGTTGCCACCCCGGTGGCCGTGGCCGCTGTCCCCAGCAATGGAGCCAGCGCCCCCGCAGCCAGCCCCAGCGGCCGCACGATCGCCTCGCCCCGTGCCAAGAAACTGGCCAAAGAACTGAAAGTTGACCTGAGTGGCCTGACCGGTTCGGGCCCCAACGGTCGGATCGTGGCTGAAGACGTGGAACGGGCCGCCGGTCGCACCCCGGCCGCTGCCCCTGCCCCGATCGCCGCACCCGTGGCCGTGCCCGCCGCTGCTCCCGCTCCGGCGGCCGCTGCTGCTGCACCCTTGCCACCCATGCCCGGTCAAGCCGTGGCCATGACCACCCTGCAAAAGGCCGTGGTCAACAACATGATGGTCAGCCTGAGCGTTCCCACCTTCCGCGTGGGCTACTCAATCACCACCGACAAGCTGGACGCACTTTACAAACAAGTGAAGTCCAAGGGCGTGACCATGACCGCCCTGCTGGCCAAGGCCGTGGCCCTCAGCCTGCGCAAGCACCCGGTGGTGAACGCGGCCTATGCCCCTGACGCGATCGCTTACCGCAGCGACATCAACATCGCCGTGGCCGTGGCCATGCCCGATGGTGGCCTGATCACCCCCGTGCTGAAGAATGCCGATCAGGTGGATCTCTATTCCCTGTCGCGCAACTGGCAAGACCTGGTGACCCGCGCCCGCAGCAAGCAGTTGCAGCCGGATGAGTACACCACCGGCACTTTCACCCTGTCGAACTTGGGCATGTTCGGAGTCGATCGCTTTGATGCAATTTTGCCGCCGGGCCAAGGGGCGATCTTGGCGGTGGGCGCATCCAAGCCGACTGTGGTGGCCACCGATGACGGTTTGTTGGGCGTGAAGCGGGTGATGCAAGTGAACCTGACCGCTGATCACCGGATCATCTACGGTGCAGATTCGGCAGGCTTCCTGCGCGACTTGGCCGCCCTAATCGAAGGCGATGTGCAATCCCTGACGCTGTAGGTTTTCCTTAGCGCATTTTTCCGGCTGGCTCCAATTTTTCGTTGAGCATCATTAGCGCGATCGACTGTTTAGGTCGATCGCGTTCTTGTTGGAGGCTAAATTTCGATCGCTTGCAGTTCTCCGGTAGGTTGGGTTGAGCTTTGCGAAACCCAACTCAATCACCACGAACCTTACTGTTGTTGGGTTTCGTGCCTCAACCCAACCTACAAAATGACCGTTGATCAGTCCATTTTGGGAAAGGGGTTAAGGATCAGAGCTTCTAACTGATTCGTGAAAGAAGTCTACTGACCTAGTGCTCCGCTTCAAGCTTGCTAGTGCGGCAAACAGGGAGTCTGACCATTTGAAAATCAGCTCGATGGCCAATGATCTTAAATGGATCTTATTTTTACAGTTCTAAATACTGTTGCAAGCAATCTAAAAGTCTCGCAACGCAAGCGTTTCAGCGATGGCTCAGGCGGGATTTGAACCTGCGACCTTGGGCTTATGAGTCCGCAACCTGTTTGATCGGAAACCCGCGCGGTGTAAGGGTTTCAGCAGAACCGAAGGGATCCCGTGATCTTAAATTGCGATTAATTGCCCGGTGCATCTACCGGGTTAGACGATCGCTCGATCGCCCAAGCGATCGTCTAAGCATCCCCCCAAAGTCCCCTGTCCCCCTAACCCCCCAATCCCAAAAACGCCCTCAGCAGGTCAGCGGGCCCCATCAGGTCGATCGCCAGAGCGATCGCCAAGTCGATCGCCACCAATCCCCAAATCGCCCCCCACAGTCCCCCCGGTAGTCGTGTGAGCCACAGGGACAGGTTTTTTAGGTGGGCCAGTTGCTTGGCGGGGTGTGCTTGCGCCTCAATCAGGCTCAATCGCGACTCGATCGTCGCCAACTGGCTCCGGCTGATGCTGTTCTGCTCCACTCCGGCGCGAAGTGTTTCCAGTAGCCCCACCACTGACTCACCAGCTCCAAAGATTTTGATTTCGAGTTCCCCTACCCGTCTCGTTAGATCGCCTAACTGGATTTCCACGCGATCTCGGTTCATCTCAAAGCTTGGAAAAATTCCAAGTCGGATGGGTCTACTAAGCGCCCAAAGTCGTTAGCAATATGGAACTCGATATCGTCACAAACTGTATCGATGTACTGGTCAACGTCATACTCTTGATCGTTTAAACAATCGAGCAAGTCGTCAACAGGAGTCGTCCCCGCGACAACCTTATCGATCAGGCGATGCCGCTCAAAAAGTCGCTCCATTTCGTTTAACTCATCCGATTGGTTGTAGTCGGAGTCATCACGAAAAGTCGTTAGAAACGGATGTGTCGGATCGATAAAGTCGTACATACGAGGATTTTTCAAATTAACCAAAATCAGCCAGTGAGTTAATCACCCCGGTTGCGTTCAGGCGTAATCGAAACACTATTGACCGCAAAAGTTGTGATGGATTTCAGGGCCGACTTGATCGACTGCCCAACAACAAACTCGCGATCAGTTCCGTTTTTCTGCCCGAAGGGCATAGAAAGGCGCTCCCCTTCATACTTTCGATAGCGCTGTCCCGTGAACTTCGAGGTTTCCGTAGAAACGGTTTTCGTGGCGTTGCGGAACCAAACTACCCGAGCTGGGGTAAATCCACTCAGCTCACCCGCATTAGATGAGGCCGCCTTCACTTCCGTAGCCGCTGCCACTTCCGGGACTGCGTTGATGGTCAGCCAAGACGCATTGCCGTTGACTCGAGCAAATGTCGAGGAAGGCAATGCAAATCCGAATGGGGTGATTTCAAGCGGAATCACTGCGGGGCGGGCCTTGTAAGTCGGGAGTGCGGTCGAGACCGGCCGGGCCAAATAAGCCTGGTAATTGGTGAGGGCCTCGTTTAGCCGCGCCCCACGCCGGATATCGGAAAAACGGGACATGCTCGATACCTACGATTGTTGGGTCTACTGATAACTCGACCGTAGCACCCTCAAATCGCCAGTTAACCCCCCTGGAACGTTTAAACGTTCCAGGAAATTCCCGCGAAAAGCTCGTTAGCTCTCCTTCCCCTCATGGCTCAACCAAGGCTCTGCTAAACCGCCCTGACAGGTCGTAGAGACAAACCGGTAATGGATCGCCCCAAACGTGGGCGATCGCATACCGAAACTCAACGGAGGCGTTGGGCCGCTGCCGTGGGAGCCGGCGAGTCTTGCCTAGCACCACTGCTGTCCTTTCCGCTTCAGGGAACGCGCTACTTGAGTCCTCGTTTTCTTTCCAACTGGCAAGCTCCCAATTAGGCGTTTCTCCTATCAAGCTAAGGACTTCTGACACCAAGTCTCGCCCGTCACTGCGATTTTTTACTAATACCTGAAACTTGTGCCCCTTTTCCTTGTCGTAGTAAATAAAGTAATTCTTTCCTTTCGCCCAACGCTTGGGCGTAGTTCCTCCAAATTTAGACTTAATTAATTGTCCCAAGGAGCGCAACTCACTCTCGGAAATCGTGTCAAATTCTTCAGTCCTAAGACGCACAGAAATCTCGCCGGTTACAGGCGACATTCTTTCCCCATTGAAAACTTCACGCTCTGCCCACGGTTGCTCAAAATAGAGCATTACCTGAGGCTTAAATCTAACCCTTGCTTGATACTCTTGAATCGGAATTCCATACACTTTTGACCCAAAGCGTTGTTCCCCTGAAACTACCAGCCAGAACAGGAACATTCTCAGGATTGTCTGATTAATCGAGTCCTGTTCCTGGTGCAAGCAACCCAGCTTTAGGCTCGCCCTTGGGGCTTGAAGATTGGTTTCGTCGTCAACGTCCCGAAACCAGTCGTTAACCTCCCGGTTCGCAAATCGCCTCACGAGATCTTGCAGGTGCTCCGTAGAGGAAAAATTTAGCGGAAGTGCCATAATTAAAGAAATCTGTACAGAATCGCGTCTGTGAATTATCTTAAGGCTGATATCACCAATACAGCCAACTGGAATAACGTCTGGGGAACCACCCTAGAAGCTAACCGAGTCATGCCCGGAGCTTTTGAGCCAATCCCTGATGTGGTCTTGCCTGTGACCCTCAGCAGTCCCCTGGTAATTGTTGGTTGCTTTTGCCCACCGGAGGCGATCAAACCCACCTGGAGCCATGCCGGAACAATCCAGGCCGCCTGCAATTTGAACCTCTTTGGAGGGCTGGCGCTCAGTCGATCAATTTTCGCGACCTATTCCGCACTGATTAATCGCTCCCGCCTGGTTTCAATTCCCAGAGTTGTCAGCAATTACCAACTCTTTTTTCGCCCCGCAAAGTGGATTCCTAAGATTGAAATTGGAATTTTCGAGTATGTAGGAGAAAGTAGCGACGAAATTATCAACGAACTCAGAGTAATTCAGAACCTTGAAGCGCTGCAAAACACCGCAATTCAGGACATTCAGCTCACACAGTCCGAAATTCTCGCAAAGCTCTAAAAACAGCCCAAAGCATGACCGTCTCAATCATCGGCGCAAACGTCTTAACCGAGCAATGGCGCGTTGTTGCCGCCACCAAAACCAAAACAATCTTGGTGCAATCCAAGAGCGACGATAACTCAATTGGTTGTCAATTTAACCTGCGTTTACGCTATGGAGTCGAAGGTGTCGAAACTCCGATTTACTCGCAAGAAACGACCACATTTCTGGAGCCTAATCAAGCGCGTCTCATTGATTTCCGTGAACTCGTACCGGGCGATTTTCAGGATTCTTATCCTGTTGGTGCGTGGCAAATTGAAGCGCAAATTGCCTACAACTTCGCGCCGATTTTAGTCAGGTATTACGAAGTCGATCTTCGCGACGCGGATAAGGCGTTTTACCAGGGGCAATTGAACTCAAAAGCCGACTCAGATCATGAGCACGTGCCAAGCGACATCGCCAACCTGGAGACCCTGCTGCTGGCCAAGTTAAACGCCCCAACCACCCCGCCCACCCCAGGCCAGATCCTCCGGGCCACCGGGCCCGACACATGGACGTGGCAAACGGTGGCCAGCGGCGACGGCGGCGGCGTGGTCTTGCCCGCTGAAATAGTGACGACGGTTAACGGCGAAAGCGGGGACGTGATCCTTGAGCCGCCACCGCTGGCCACCGCCACCCAGTCCGGCTTGATCAGTGCCCAACTCTTTGCCCTGCTCACGGGGCAAAACGCCACCAACGGGCAGGTATTGCAGTTCACTGGCGGAACCCCCACTTGGGGCAACTTAACCGTTTCCGCAACCCCGGTTCAGTGGCAAAAACTGACTGCCAACGCCACCCTCGAAACGGATAAGCACTACTTTTTAAAAGGCGGCTCAGAATTCACCTTACCCGCCACAGTTTCCGGGTCAATTGAAGTCAGCAACCAAACCACCACAACCGTCACGGTCATCGCCGCCGGAACAGCCCGAATCAACGGAATCGGAACCGACAACTCAACCGCAATCAGTCAACAGGAACGGGTCAGAATCAAACCTGGAAAGAGTGCCAAACTGATTGCCGATAGTGGCAATTGGGAAAGCCAAGATTGCGATAATTTGTTTTTGCGTTTTACCTATAACGGAAACCCACTAACTCCGAATCTTGAAAACCCTGAGGGAGCGGGAGACTTGTTTGAGTTTCTGGGAATCCAAGCGGCTAAAGGTACTAGCAATCGTTGGGTGAATCCTGCGGGGACAAGTTGGCTACAGGCTGTGCAAAGTAGTGGGCCTGTAGGGTCTAGTGGCAACGTATTAGTTCTTTCTAACCGAAACGCTCCCAGCGGAGCCGGTTCTGAAGTCTGTCACACGGCTGATGCGCCCAATAGCTTTTTCGCTTGGCAATTACCCGCAGGTTATCAATTTGAGCCAACCGGAGTCTTATTTCTTTTGCGAGGCGACTTCGCCGGGGCTGTGCCCCGGAATTTTGATTTTAGAGTCAGCAACGGAACGTCTTTGAGTGCCTTGTCACAGGTGACAACCTGGGCAATAGCTCAGTCCTTTGTTAATCAAAATCAAATAACAAACACCGCTTCTACTTGGTGGCATGTTTCCGGCAATCCTATGGCCAGGGGCCGACAGCTCGCTTTTTTGCAAACAGCAGCAAATTCAGGAGGATCTGGACTCTTAGTAGCTCAAGAATTTTGCTGGTTTGGCAATCTCTATACGCCCTTATAGTCCCTTTATCTGATTTCGTTCGTCTTGGTTATCGCTTCTCACTTTTCTTTTTGAGGATTCAGAAATGCAACTGATTCGTGAACAGGTTCCTAGCGATATTTCGACCGTGGAACAGCTTTGGGTTTGGGCGACTTTGCTCCTAGACGAGCAGGCTCGCGGGATGACGGTCAAGGAAGACGCGGGCATTATTCCTACGCCTGCTTCTCAGGTGCAAGTTGTGACGGTTGCCGACAATACGACTCGGCTAATTGGTCGCGTTTCGATTGAATTGCAGGATGACTGGGCGATCAACCGATCGGTCAAACTTTGGCGGCGGGTCAAAGAGTTGGTAACGACTTCTATCCCGGCTAATTTCACGACTAATTAGTATGGCGATCCCCTTTTTTCGGCGGACGGCGCTGAATCCTACGGGGTTGATTTCGTGGGGTTCTGCTAAGTGGGAATTCAGTCAACCGATCGCCCAAACGGCCGTTAAGCCGCCTAGTGACGTTGGTTCGGTGAAAATCCCGGCTGCGGGGTTCAAACTGCCTGATCCGCCGAAAGATTGGGGGAGCCGCACCATTGAAATCACCCCGGGGTTCATCAATGCCTTAAATCGCTTGCAATTTGAGCGGAACCAGATCCGCCCTGAGGCGATTTTTGAGCAGATCGAACCCGCGCCGATCGGGGAAAGTTTGACCCCTGAATATTTCCGGCGACTCTATGGCTTGGACACGCCTGAAAAGGAGCTGACCACCGAAGAGCTAGACCTGCTTGAGGCTGAGTTGATTTGGCAGGAAGCACAGGAGCTTACGGCCCAGTTTGAGCGGGAAGAGAAATTAGCCAACGATCGCGCCGATCGAACGCTGGTTCCTGACTACACCTTGGATGGCGGTGGCGGCGGTGGCGGTGGCGGTGGTGGCGGCGGTGTGCCCCGTGCAGGCAGTCCCACACGCTCTTCCTCTCCCCCGGGCGGCCGTGGCTGGTCGCCACCATCGCAACGATCCTCACCACCTGGCGGCGGTCGATCGGGCACGGGGGCAAATCGCCCAACCTGGGATTGGCGATCGGGTGGCAACAGTGGAAACCAGTCCCTTTCCAAAACCAACGCCTCTCGGAACCCATCGAGGGGGTTTGGGCAGCAATTCCAAAACCCCAACGCGAACCTCAGGGACGTTTACAACCGCCATCAACGGGCGGCTCAGGCAGCCCAACGGGCAGCTCAGGCAGCCCAACGGGCAGCGGATGCGGCTAATCGGGCGGGACTGTCGAACCCTGGGCGGCTGCCCAAGCCAGGATCTTTGCGGCCGCTGCCTTCAGCGCCCGCCCCAAGCCGTGTGCCAGGCTCTTGGCTCCCAAACCTCTTTCGCGGTGTGGGATCTGGGATATCGCTCCTGGGCGGGCCGCGGCTGCCAATAGCGGCGGCGGGCGCGGCGGCGGGAATCGGTTTGACCGCGCCTCCTGTTGGCGACTTAACCCCTGAGGCGGTGGCCAAGGCCAAGGGCATTCGCCCGCCCGCCCCATCGGGACAATCGCCCGCTGGCACACCCCAGCCGCGAACGCCAGCACGGCGGCGAACCCCTGAGGAAGTGGGAACCCCTTGGCTCGATCGCGCCTGGTGGTACAAGGTCAAAACTTGGTTCAAGCACGGCTCACGAACCCGCACGATCCTGACGACCAATGCCGCAGGAACGACCGACATCAAGGTTGAGCACTTGGATTGGCTGGTCACGGGTAGCGCTGAGGTTCAGCTTATGGGGCCACTCAGCTTTGTCTACCAGCGGGCTGATCCGGCCTATGTGGTCAACTACATCAACCCCCCGTCGCCGTGGCAATGGATTGGGATTCGCCATGCTGACGGGATCTACTACCTCACGGGCACATCGGGGGCAACCTTTGCAACCGCCGATTTTTGGGTTGGGTTGGATGAAGAGGACTACCCCGAACTAATCCCGCCTGGTGACCCGTTTTGGGTCGATCCACCCCCGGAGCCGCCCGTGGTGGATCAGCCCCCCGCTCGAACTCCACCGGCGCGATTTCCGCCTGCGTTGCCAGGGGTTACCACCACGCCAGAAATCCCCTTTATTCCTGGGTTGACTCCGGTTCCTCCACCGATTCCTGGGTTAATTCCGCCCCGGGCCCCAAACCGAGGCCGGAGCAATCCGTTCAACCCCAATGAGCCGATTAGGCCCACGCCGATCGCGCCGCCTGGTTTGAACCCCCCGGCGCTAAAGCCGCCCACTCGGAACCCGCCTGTTCGAGTGCCGCCCAAGGCTCCGCCGATCGCACCAGCCCGAAGCCCCTGCACACCCAAAGGAGAGATTGAACAGCCTATGCCCTGCCGTGCAGCGCCTGATATGGATGCCTTGACCAAGGAAATCCTGAGAAGACTTGGTGATCCGGGCAAGAACCCGAATGGACTTTCGGGGGTAATCGTGACCGATCGCGACTCTTTGAAAAACACGATTGGCAAGCCGATCGAGTATTTACCTGGAAAGGTAACCGGCATCACCGATCAATTGAAAAAGATGAGGACAACGCAACTGCTTGCTCAGGCTTTTTCGATGCTCAACATGGTGGTTTTGTTGCACAATGCTGCGATGCTTTCTCGCAATTTGGTTGAGTCGGTTGGTGACATGTTGAGCATGTCAATTCAGGCAATCAAAAAAGTGGCAACGGGGGGAACCACTGAAGACGAACCAATTGACGTAAACGAATTAGTTGGTCAGGGATTTCAGGGCTTAATGACTGATATCTTTGGCAAGGCAGCTTGGACGGAAATCCAGGCGAAATGGATCAACATCAACAGAATTCTTACGAGTGCCGCAAATGTTGCATATACAATTCAGGGCATCTTTGATGGTGCGAGAAATGTCATTGAGATTACTTCAACTAATGTTGCTCGAATTGGCAACGCTCTTAGAAACTCTCGGATCGTTAATCAGGGAGCATTCCCGTGGATGAATCCGAACATCAATTCAGCCACGGGACGTTTTGAGAAGTTGCGGCAAATGCTGGATAACTCAACTGAGGTTGCCGATTTGGGAACTTCAATTGCGGGTGAGGTGGTGAATATTTCTGACGAAAGTAAGGAGCTGGCCGACAACACAACTCGGTTCAATGAAGCGGTGACCGAGGGGCAAACTCTGGTTAATGATGCGGGTCAACTTGTCGATAAGGATGGAAAGATTATCCGGGATTCTAATAAGCAACAGGGGGCTTTGGCGGAATCGGCGCGGCGGGTTTCGCAGGGGTCTGAGTTCAGCTTTTTAGACATGGCCCAAGGGGAGCGGCCGTCGGGTGGATCGGGGTCTGAAGGGGGATAAAAATAAGCCAGCCCTGCGGGTGAGGGCTGGCTTATTTTGTGCGTCCGATCGCCTCGGTCTGTGCACTGCGTGGGGGAAGATCCGATCGCACTGTTCGAGGTAGCGCAATGGATCACCCAATTGTAACGGACTTACGCATGGCTAGGGAAAAGGGATGGGAACGACTGAGGCTGTTGGTTGGGCAATGGGCCTACTGGCGTAGAAACCCGCGTCCGCCAGCAGAAGAGGTGGCCCGTTTGCGCCCAGCAGATGAGATCCAGGCGGAAATCCTTGAGCTAATGAAGCTGTTGGTTCCGGGGCAAGAATTGGAGTTTGTGGCCTATGGCGAGGATAGTATCTTGCCCAATGCGATGTACATCAAATTTTCGCCCCACGGGGTAGGGGCAGTGCAGGACAAGCCATGGATCGGAACGCCGATCGTGCCCCCGATCGCACAGCCGATCGAACAGCCAGGGGCAGCGGATGACCTGGACGATCCGTTGGATCAACTGCTGAACCTGGGGGATTGAGTTGTTGCGATCGCGCTTGGCGCTCGATCGATCAAACCCAAAAGGCGATCGCTCAGGAGCTGCTGAGGGCGATTGCCTTTTTTTGGGCCACTTGGGCCAACTCGGGGCCACTTGGGCCAGCTCAGGGCCGCTTGGGCCAGGCGGGGAGAATTGTCCCCCAGGAACGATCGCCCCTCAACAGAAAGGCGATCGCCTCAGGTGCGCTGAGGGCGATCGCCAAGCCTGTCTATAAGCCTGGGTTTTTTCGGGTTTTGGCAGTTTTGAAAAAACCCCAAACGTCCATTAAATTCCCCCCTTTAGGCGGGGTGGCCGCGTAGGCCGCCCTACTAAGGTCAGAAAGGGATTTCGTCGTAATCAGCATCGGGAACCTCAGCATGAGGGTAGCCAGGCATCTCATAGAGGCGGCGGATCCACAGTTGAGGCCAGCGCACGGTTAGATAGCCCTGAATTAGCCAAACCGCCTGATTTCGCTCATAAACAGACTCATCGCTGATGCTTCCGCTCCATTCGATCGGCCACAGCAAGACCACCAAGCCCCTGTGCTGGAAATCGCGATCGTGCATGGCCATCCAGCAGACCGCCCGGAGCCAGCGCCAGTAGCTCATGCGGTGCGCCCTCCGTTGAATCGGTCTTTGCGAGCTGAGAGCCGATCGCCTTTATCGAAAGCGTCTTGGGCTAGAGCCAAGTGCTCCAAAACACGCCGGTAGTATGACCGCTCCAATGGGGTGTAGTTGCCTTCTTTGAGCGATCGGGCGAGTTGGCATTGGGCCCGATAAATATTGACCCGGGCCAGGCGGCGATATTTAACCATTCGGAACCTCCCAAAGCTCTGCCCAAGCTTTATCGACATTAGGAAGGTTGTAATCCCAATCCAGGAGCACGTGGCCTAGAGATGTCCATTCAAGCCCGAAATTCCGGGCGGCAAGGCAGAGCAAACAGACGGCCCGCGAATGGTAGCCGCGATTTTTCGCCTCATGGGCTTGTAGGTAGAAATCAAGCTCATGGACATGGCCAACGATGGTCGGGCGATCGCCCTCAGCGGCAACAGGTTTCTCAGGCGGCAAAGCGGTCAACATAAGCCCTCCAAAGGTAATTAACGAGCTTTTCAACGACTTGCCCGTCGTAGGGGCTTTCCGAAACCACCAACCAGCCGAACTCTTTGTGGTAGCTCAGGCGTGTAGTGAAGCCTGAGCAGGACTTAATCCACCAGACCGACTGTTTCGGTTGCTTGCGCCAACGGAACCCGGCTCCTTTCAGGGAGCGCTTGAGGCGACGGGTCACCGCGCTGATGGCACAGCCAACGGAAAAGCCGATCGGGAATTCGGTCTGGGCCATGGTCTAGAAAAGCCCGCACACGGCGGGCCGACTCTTTCGCTAGGAGATCCAATCTCTCGACTGATCTTTGTCGAGTATGACACCACCATCCATCTTTGTCTAGTAAGATGGTGAGAGAAAGTTCATCGAGTAAGATTGAGCCAGCAGAGATGATTGAGGAACATGGCCGGAAAACCGACATACGGGGAACGAAAGAAGACGGTCGGCTATTCGCTCACGCCGACAGCGATCGCCCGACTGGAGGCGATGGCGGAAGCGATGGGGTTGCGGAGTCCGAGCGAGGTGATCGAACAGTTTGCGAGGGGGCTGCTGTCACCAGACCAACCAGACCCAGACCTGTTACGCATGGGAAAAATACACGCCATCTGATCCGCTCCGTTCAGAGTCGGATGGCCCGCAACTTGCGCAAAATTGCCCAACTGGAGCAAGAAATCCTAGAACTGAGAGAGGAGAACGCCTGGGGAGAGGAGGAATTGGCCTCTCTCCAAAAGACCCTAGAGGAATGGGAGGAACGGGTAGCAAGCCTGAAGGTAATGAGCACCGAGTCAGAGGTTGAATCTTTCGACCCTGCTGAAGAACTGACCGCTTAAAACCTTTGCCCCTGCTGGCTCCGAGCTGGCGGGGGCTTGCTATTGCCCTAGGAGTTCCCCCCAATGATGACGGCAGAAAGATCGGCGCGTGTTGCGCCCAAGCATTTGACCGAGTGGGTAGACGGCAGCGGCGTTGATGAGGCGATCGCCCGCGCCAATTTGGAGAGCCTGCCCAAAAAAGAATTCAATTTGAGGGTCAAACCCGCATCCGAGATTCGATCGGGCGGATGGTGGGTTCGAGGCGTTAACTGGCGAGATGGCCGCCCATTGGGCCCACGCGACGGACAGGGAAAACCCGATATTCCACATGTTGTGGAAAAAGACAAAAAACCCGCCAAATACCTCACAGCATCAGGGATTGAGCCTGACGCAATGTTTTTAGCCATCCCAGGGAACCCCGACTACTGGTTAAACGCCTGGAGCGACACCAGCCAAATTCGCTACTGGACTGAGGGAGCCAAAAAAGCAGCCTCACTGCTGACTCATGGCTATACCGCCATCTGCCTCAGCGGGGTTTGGAATTGGGGCAAAGACCACCAACTCAGCTTTGAAACCGAGAAATGGGCCACACCGGGCACAACTCACGCCCTGGTGTTCGACTCGGACTATCAGGAAAACCCCAAGTGCCTGCTAGCCCTCAAACGGTTCGGCAGCTACCTACAGAAACGCGGTTGCACAGTCATCATCGTGACCTGGGACACCGCATGGAAAGGGGTCGATGACCTGATTGTGGCGCAAGGCCCTGATGCCTTTGCCGATCGGGTTCGATCGGCCCAAAAGTTTGAGGATTGGCTCAAGGGAATTGAGAAACAGGTCAAAACCCAGGAAGCCAAACCCAAAAAGCCTGAATCCTCAGAAGTCGCCCGATCGCTCGCAGAACGCTATCGGCCCTTTCTGGCCTACGACCCCAACATCGGACAGTGGTATCGCTACGAAGCCCTACACGATGGCGTTTGGAGTCCTGAAACCAACGACCAAATCAACGCCATGATCCAGGGAGAACTTGACCTGCGATCCGAATGCTCCGGCTATAACTCGAGCTTCGTTGATTCCGTCCGCAAGCTGCTCCAAGCCTATTTGCTGGTCACCGACTGGGAAGAGCCAGAGGGAATCCTGCCATTCACCAATGGCGTGTTGAATCTCGAAACCATGGAGCTAACCGGCCACGCCCCCGCCAACCGGTTGCTCTGGTCTCTTCCCAGGCCATACGACCCCACCGCCACCGATTGGGACACGATCGCAGAGTGGATGGACTTTGCGACCAATGGCGATCGCGGCCTGCAAAAAATCCTGCTGTGCTTCTTAAATGCAACATTGAAGCGCCGCGCCGATTTGCAGCGATTCCTGCATTTGACCGGGCCCGGGGGCACGGGCAAAGGTACATTTACCCGACTGGCGATCGCACTGATTGGGCAGCAAAACACCCACAGCACAAGCCTTTCCGCAATTTGCTCCGATAAGTACGACCTAGCCAACGCCTATCGCAAACGCCTGGTAGCCTTGCCCGATGAAGACACCTTCCATGGCGGGCTGTCTAAATTCAAATCCCTCACAGGCCAAGACCCATTGCGGGCCGAATTCAAATTCAAGGCCGCATTCAGTTTCACATTTGACGGCATGGTCTTGGTGGGCAGCAATTTCCCCATCTTTTCAGGCGATCACTCATCGGGGATGTCGCGCCGCGCCCTGGTCGTGCCCTTCACCCGCACCGTCCCCCCTGGGCAGCGCAAAAACCTCGATCGCGCCTTTGCCCCCGAACTGGCCGCCCTCACCAACTTTGTGTTGAGCATTCCCGATCGCGAGGTGACGGACGTGCTGTTGCAGCTCTCGGATCCAGCCCCAGCGGCGATCGCTCAAACCTGGGATTACCGGATGCGCTCCGACAACCTCGCGAGCTGGGTCAACGATCATCTGATTCCCACCGGCGACCTGAATGATTGGGTGTTTGTTGGACAAACCCGCGATGACTCAGGTAGTCTATACGCAAGCTACTCAGCAATCACGTTAGCCACAGGTGGCAAGCCGCGATCGAACCGCGAGTTTTCCCCGGCGCTAATGGATCTACTGAGCAACCAATTGGGCTGGAAAGTAGAGTTGGCCCGCTCCACAGACAGCACCTCGCGACGAAAAGTCCTACGCGGGGTGCGAATTCGCATGGAATACGACCAAGCGCCCTACCCGATCGAGGCGCTCGGTGAAACGCCCGCCCACGCAAAATCAAGCTTTTCAAACACTGAATCTATAAGAGTTGGCAGTGATCGGATCACCGGATCACCTCAAGCCCAGAGCGGGTTTGAGGTCGATCACCATCGGATCAGTGATCCGATCACTCTCAGCGATCGCCCGATCGCCCAAAAAAGTGATCCTGAGACGCACCGGATCACTGATCCTCAAAAACAGCCCTCAAACCCTTACGCAGCAAGCGGTGATCCGGTGATCCGGTCAAACCACCCAAATTCAGAAAATTTTTCCAGCGAAAAAAGCGCCCATTTAACGGCCGAAAACTTTGCAACTCAAAACGCCCCAAACCATGGACAACAGCGACTTTCCAGCGATCATCGTGCTCCTGATCATGCTGCTGTATGCCGCATGGAAGGTGAAATAAACACCGCGATCGCACCACCGCCCAACGCCCCAAACCCAGACAGCGCAAGCGGTGATCCGGTGAAATCGCCATCACCCCCAACGGGTGGCAAAAATTTCAATTTCGACTACAGCCGTAAATTTCGGGTAAACGCCCCCAATCACAAACACAACGGCGCGATCGTCCGAATTGTTGGCATCCCCAGCGAAAAAACGAGGGTCGAGAGGGTCGGCAAATTCGGCAGCTTCATCGTTGACTTCGCACACCTGGAGCCGATCGATGAGTGATGCAGCGATCGCCCGGTTGGCCCAAGCCAACGGCCGGCTCAAACGCGACAAAGTGAAATGCTCGATCGTGCTGATTCGCGGGCTGCTGAGCTTGCAAGCCACCTTGCCCCCCTTGCCCGATTCCCTCAGTACCGAATTCAAACAGCGCAAAATCGCCCTCGGCGCACCATGCACCACCGAAGGCGTGTCCTATGCCGAACGGCGGGCCCGTGAGTTGGGGCGATCGCTCCGGGACGGCTCCTTTAACTGGGGAGATTGGCGGCCAAAATTTCGGCGATCGTCCCCAGGGGATACCTGTGGCGAGTGGATCGATCGGTTCGAGCAGGATTATTGGCAACGCAGGCCCAAAAACCCAAAGAGCTTAACCACCTGGCGTTACGACTATCAGAAAGTGTTCGATCGGTTGCCCGCAGCCGCACCGCTCACCGCCGAAACCCTCAAAGCGCTTGTGCTCTCCACAGAGCCAGACAGCCGCACCCGACAGCGCACCGTCCGAATTTTGCAGGCCCTGGCCAAATTCGCAGACCTGGCGATCGACCTCAAACCCTACCAAGGGGGCTATTCAATCCACCATGCAGCCCCCCGCGATCTGCCAACCGATCGCGAAATTGAGGCCGCATTCGATCGCATCCCCTCAAAACCCTGGCGCTGGGTCTTTGGCACAATTGCCGCCTATGGACTCAGGCCTCATGAGGTCTTTCATCTCAAACTGGCCTATCCCCCGCGCCTGGACGTGCTCGACGGCAAAACCAAGAGCCGGATTGCTTTTCCGCTGTTGCCTGAATGGTTTGACCGTTGGGATTTGGCAACCATCCTGTTGCCAAAGTGCTCAGGCCGCAACAACACCGACCTTGGCAACCGCGTAACTCACGCATTCAAACGGTATGGCGTTCCGTTCCCGCCCTATTACCTACGGCACGCTTGGGCCGTCAGGGCGATCGGGCAACTGGACGTGAGCCTAGCCGCTCAACAGATGGGCCATTCCTTAGAAGTCCATGCCCGGGTTTATCAGCACTGGATTAGTGCAGAGGTTCACCGTCAGGCCTGGGAAGCGATCGCCCAAAAAATGCCTCGCTAGCCCATGATCTTAAATGGATCTTATTTTTACAGTTCTAAATACTGTTGCGGATAATCTAAACGCTTTGTGGCGTAAGGGTTTCAGCGATGGCTCAGGCGGGATTTGAACCTGCGACCTTGGGCTTATGAGTCCCCTGCTCTAACCTCTGAGCTACTGAGCCTTAATGCGTCTTCAAATCTCTAGGTTACGGAGATTGCTTGAGTGGTGATCGTTTGGCTAACGGAACAAAACTCAATATTTTTGACGCGAGTATGTATTATACGCCATGGATGAAAAATCGCAAGGGTGCTAGCCAAATAATTTGGATGCCACCCTGCAAAATTCTCAACAACCGGCCAAGATTTTAAGATTGGTTGAGGTTTTCGCCTTTCGCGACGCGCAATTAGGCGATTCTCGATAGGATGCGATCGCCTGGCCCCGTTTGGGCCCGGTGGCATCATTCAACAGAGCAAAGCGTTCCCGATCGCGATCGAGGCGATTACCGTCGGTTTCGATCGGCATGAGGCGCAAGAGCCAGTTGCTCTGCCCCCTTTTTTAGTAACCCATCACGATAAAACCGCACAACAGCAATGGCAGAACAGCAAAAACCCACCGTCCTCATCACCGGTACTTCCTCGGGAGTCGGGCTGTACGCCGCTAAGGCCCTCGTCAATCGTGGCTGGTATGTGGTGATGGCTTGCCGGAATTTGGAAAAAACCCACGCGGCGGCGGCCGAGGCGGGTATTCCTCAAGATAGCTATACGGTGCTCCAAGTGGACTTGGGGAACCTCACCAGCGTACGGATGTTGGTCAGTGCTTTTCGATCGCTGGGTCGATCGCTCGATGCGCTGGTCTGTAACGCTGCCATTTATATGCCCTTGATTAAGGAACCGCTTTGGAGTCCTGAGGGCTATGAACTGACCATGACCACCAACCATCTGAGCCACTTCCTGTTGTGCAATCTGATGTTGGATGACATGAAGCTCTCGAACTATCCCGATCGGCGGATGGTGATCTTGGGCACGGTGACCCACAACCCCGACGAATTGGGGGGCAAAATTCCGCCTCAGCCCGATTTGGGCAATCTGGAAGGCTTTGCACAGGGCTTCAAAAATCCGATTTGCATGGCCAATGGCAAGAAGTTTGAGCCGGTGCGGGCCTACAAGGAAAGCAAGGTTTGCAATGTGCTGACCATGCGCGAGTTGCACCGTCGCTTCCATGAGTCCACTGGGATTACGTTCTCTTCGCTCTATCCCGGTTGTGTGGCCGATACGCCCCTCTTCCGCAATCACTATCCCCTGTTCCAAACCATCTTCCCCTGGTTCCAAAAGAACATCACTGGGGGCTATGTGTCTCAAGAGTTGGCGGGCGATCGAGTGGCTCAGGTGGTGGCAGATCCTGACTTCAAGCAGTCGGGGGCTTACTTTAGCTGGGGCAACCGCCAGAAGAAGGGTCGCGAAGCCTTCCTGCAACGGGTCTCGCCTCAGGCCCGCGATGAGCAACGGGGTCAAAGAATGTGGGATCTGACCCTGAAGCTGGTGAATTTGGCCTAGAAACTGCTAGCAATTAGCAATTTGCGGTCAATGGCAATCGTTCAAAGGCAAGGGGTTTAAACCTCTTGTCTTTTTTGTTCTGATCTTTTTGATTCTTATCTTTTTTGTGGAAGTTTGAATTTCGTTAAAGTTTGAATTGCTCAAGGTTTGAATTTAACGGCATGGGCTTTTGGGCGGCGATCGGGGAAGGCAGTTGCAATCGATCGAGCCAGGCCATGTTGTCACCGCCGAGGGGTTGAATTTGCCCTTTTAATTCTGCCTCGATCGCCTCGCGAAACGGGGGCATCAGGTTCAGGACGTACAGATCGCTAATCGGTGGAGTCATTTGCCCGATCGCCGTTTTCAACAATTGCAAATCACCGGGGTTGACCTGTCGAAAATCTGAGACCAAATAGAACGGCACATTGGGCCGCAGACGTAGGGCCAGGGCGATGGTGTTGCCAACTCGATAGCCAAATCCATCCGCAATCACCAAGGGGTTCGCGGCGGCGTTAATCTGTTCCGCAAAAGCAGGCAAGCTAACACTAATTCCCTTGGCCCAATTGGTGGTAGAGGTGATTAATTGCCAACTACCGTTTAGGCTAATGGTTAATAACAGGCTGGCCCCGATCGCGGCGAGACTGCGGCGCAGGGTTTGCCCTTGGGTCAGGGATTGGGCAATCAGAATCGCGAGGGCAATTTGCAGCCCCAGATAGGTCGGCGTCCAGTAGCGCGTTGAGATGGAGCGCAGCCCGCCATCGAACAGATCGGGGATCACCAATAGGCTGGTGGAGACCAACGTGAGGGTCAGCACCCAACCGCTCACCCGCAGGGGAAACTGCCGTTGTAGCCAGATCAAGACTCCCAGGGCGATCGCGCAAAACAGCCCCGCCCCCCACCAACCAGCGCCCACGGGAACCCAATCCGTGAATCCTCGCAACACTTGGGTGACCAATCGGCGGAGCACTTGAATGCGCGGCTCTTCATAGGCGGTCATCCAGGCGGTGAGCTGGCGAGCGGCTTCCCAATGGTTCAACAACACCAGCGCCCAAGGCAAGAACAGCAACCCACCGGCCAAGCCGGCCAGAATGAGCGATCGCACCCGCCAGCCCAGTCGCCCCCGATCGAGCCACAACACATACAACCCTTGACCTACGGACACATAAACCGTCAACAGGGAGGTGTATAGCCCCAGCGCCAAAACCAAGCTGTAGGGCCACCAGGCCCGCACCCGATCACCCCAAGTGGCCGCCCGTTCTGTTAACCGCAAAGCACGCAGCAGCAGCGCCCCCAACACCAACAGCAACGCCGCCCACAGGCTATATTCCCGCACCTCTCGCCCATACAGCACATGAAACGGGGACAGGGCCACCAGCGCCATGGCCACCCAACCCACCAAGGGCGATCGGGTTAATTCCCAACAGACCCAGTACAGAGCAGGAAAAACCGCCAGCCCAAAGATCGTGGGCAAGCTCCGAAGGGCAAGGGCACTGCTGCCAAAGCATTCCATCCAAAACCGCGTTAACAGGTAATAGAGCGGTGGATGCTCTGGATTGCCAATCACGGAAGCAAAAACGGTGTGCCAAGGCTGTCCCTTGGGCCCCAAATAGGCGACCAACTCCGGCTGCATGACCAGTTTGTTGGCAAATTCACGAGCCTGGAGCACCGGCAAACGATGGCCGGCGGCACTGACAGCCGTTAGTACTTCGTCATGCCAAAGGATATTGTGATCAATGGCCCAAAGACGAAGGCCAATGCCCAACACAACACAGCCGATCGCCACCCAACGGATGACGGTTTGCCAAGATGAGGCGCTCGATCGAGTCGGGTTCATGGGCAATGCTGATGGGTAACCGAATTTAAAAGCTAACCGATCGATAAATTTTGGACAGGGGTAACGCTAAATTGCCGGTGGCGATCGAGCAGGTTTCTGTCAATCCTTCGGTTCTTCGCCAACGCCAGTCGCCGTCTTCACCCAACCAGAATCGATCAATTGCCGGTTCTTCCTGAGCCACCAACAGATATTCCCGAAACTCAGGAATGGAGCAATATTTACTAAACTTTTTCGTGCGATCGTAATCCGCCGTTGAAGGCGACAAAACCTCAATGATCAGCGTGGGATTTAACACTTCATCTCGCCGTCCATCGGAAAAGCTGGGGTCACCTTCAATCACCATCAAATCAGGATAAGTTCCGTGATTGTAGGTCGGCAACCAAAGGCGCATATCCAATGCAAAAACCGTGAAGGGTGGATCTAGATCTAGAAGCCGAATCAGGTTCAGACCAATTTGGTTATGACTTGAAGTACCACCGGTCATGGGGATTGATACTCCATCGCAATATTCATGACGGGTTTCGCTTTTTTCTTCAAGGGCGCGATACTCGTCGGGTGTGAGGCTGGCAGCAATTAACTGGGCGGCAATAGAAGCAGTCATGGCAGGACGATCGCAGGAACTCTCTCCAGCATAGCCACTGAATTCAAATCCCATTCAGGGATGATTCCACACGATCGCCCAGCCGTTCAAAGTCGCAAACTTGCAGTCTGAAATTAGGGATCGATCGCCAGGGCCAGCTTGCCAATCAAACCGCCCCGCTCCAGCAGTTGGTGGGCCTCAGCGGCGCGATCGAGCGGGAAAGTTTGGTGCAACTGAATTTTGAGTTGACCGGCATCAATCCAGGCCGCGCATTGACGCAGAATCTCCGCCTGATGCCGTAAGCCCGCATCCCAATGCTTCAGCAGCGGTGTGAGCATCAATTCCAGCCCAATTCGCAAGTTGTGATTGCGAGCAACCTTCCAATTCGTGTTGGCGGCAGGTTCCAAAATCGTCACCACGTCGCCGTAGGGCTTCACCGCCGGAAAGGTAGCCGTCAGCAAGTCGCCACCCACCGTGTCAAAGGCAATATCTACGCCTTGGCCGCCCGTCCAGCCCTGCAAGGCGCTGACGAAATCCTCTTGGCGATAGAGAATCGGGCGATCGCAACCCAACCCAGCCACAAAATCCGCCTTCTCGGGCGTGCTGACCGTGGCGGCCACCTCCGCGCCCCAGAGCTTGGCCAACTGAATCGCCACATGGCCCACGCCGCCAGCCCCGGCATGGATCAGCACCTTTTGACCAGCGGTGATGCGTGCCCGATCGCGCAGGGCCTCCCAAGCCGTGATCAACACCAAGGGAGCCGCCGCCGCTTCCGCAAAACTCAGGCGATCGGGCTTGGGGGTCAGGCAGCGGGCATCCACCGCCGCCCATTCCGCATAGTTACCCGCCGGGCCACCCAACCCGCCATAGCAAAAATAAACCGCTTGGCCCGGTTGCCAGCCCGTCACCTCGGAGCCGATCGCCTCGATGATCCCCGCACCATCACACCCCAACACCTGGGGCGTTGTGTCGGGGTAAAACGTGCCGCGCGATCGCAACTTGGTGTCGATCGGGTTAATGCCGGCCGCTTTGAGCTTCACCAACACCTGACCCGCCGTAATCTCCGGTTGGGGCAAATCCTGTGGCTGCAAATTTTCCGGCCCACCGGGCTGACTCAGGGCGATCGCTTTCATCAAATTGCTCTCCAGTCCATATCATCGAGATATTTTCAAGGCAATTACTTACTTTTCTTAGCTGGATTTTTACGATTCAGCCAACTTCGGATAATGCTAACGGCCACCGGAGCAAAGGCATCTAACTTCTCTCCTTGAGGTTTTTGTAAATCATGAAGTATCTCTTCGTAGAAGTCATATAAAAACTCATCATCTTCCAAGTCTTGCATTAGCCCTTGATCAGGATTGATGCCATGCTCCCACAATAAGGCATTAACGAGTTGTCGGCGCTTCTCAATCAGAGCTAGGTTGGGCTTGTTGCGATCACCTAGATTTAGAACTTGAATAGTTGTACAAGCACGCTCAGTTAGTCCCTCTACGCGACCACTAATTTTAAATAATAGTTCTGTTTCGCACTCATCCATAACTGGAGTTAAAGGTAATGGTTGCGACTGATGTGATCTGCCGCACTGGCCTAGCGTATCGCAACTGGCAACAATATTTTGAAAATCAAGTGTTCGCTTCGGATTGAGGCTCTGCGCTTCTAAATGTTCATTATGACAGTCACCAATATCTTTGATTCTCTGACAGCAATAAGCGCAGAGATAGTATTGCTCTGATAAGCTCTTTTGCCGGATGTCCCTACGAACACTGGAATCTAAATCTTCATAACGTCCTTGGGGGTGCTTCTTTTTCCAAATCGTTAAGCTTTCAGGCTCGGTGGTTTTTCTAATGACTCGCATGACGAATTTCTTGCTTGCGTAAAAGTAGTTTTGCCTTGATTAGTTCAATATTGTTCTCAGGAAGCTCCTGACTTAGTTGTACCAGTAAGCTTCGGGCAAGATCTAAGTCCACATCCTGGATAGCATCCAGTAAATCACCTAACCGCTCGTCAATAGTTTGATTACGAATGCTAGTGCCCATAATCTCAAGCAACACTGTATTGACATCTTGTCCATACTGCGGAGGAAGCTCTTGAACTTCGCCATCACTCAACGCATAAAGTAAAACATCTTTGTAATCGCTGATTACTAGTGATGAATGAGTGGTCAACACAAATTGGCAATTAGGAAACGTTGCCACAAGGTGCTTACAGATTGTTCGCTGCCAAGAGGGATGGAGGTGTAAATCAACTTCATCAATTAAAACAATACCCTTGCCCGTCAGGGGGTTATCAAGAGCAGGATTCAGCATAGCTAGGCGACGAGCAATATCGCCTACTAGTGCCATCAAGGATTTTTCACCCTGCGATAATTGAGCAACATTAAGTGTTTCACCATACTTATCAATTGTCATATGAAGACGCGGCTTACGGCGTACTCGTAAATTTTTCATATGGGGCATAAACTGGCTAATAGCTGTACGAACTGCCATTAGTTGCCGATCTTTCGCAGATGCATTGAGCTGTTTGAGTTTTTCCCAAAAGTCAGGTTCCAAGTCAAATAATGGTGGTTGACTGAAAAAGTCTTCGGAAATAGTTGACTCATTTTCTGCGTCTTCTCGTTCACGAAACCATTCAAAAAATCGACGAAAATCGACTCCTTGATTTAAGGAATTATCATAGGCATCTAATTGAAAGAATGTATGTTTGGTCTTAATTTTTAAGGGGATATCAAGTACGATCCGTTCGACGGGGTAAAATGCAATTAATGGCAAACTCGCGGCTTCATCATCAGTCAGAAAATTTCGATAAATTTCTGCTAACCGAGTACAGGCAGTGAGATTACTAGCAAATGATGAATTACGACCTCGCCTCAGCTTTGCGAGTGTCCATTGAAAGCCTTCATCTTGACTATGGTCTTGGTGCTGAACTTGAGATTCATCAATCTCCACTTTTACTTCAATCAAACCAGCATTAGCTTTGTTTAAAATCTCCTCTTCTAAAATTGAGTTACCCACTCCTTTTTCAGTTCGCAGTCGAGAGATGAACCAACTCAAAGAAGTTGCTATTGCTTTTAGAATTGACGTTTTTCCAGCACCATTGCTGCCAATAAAAATTGTAATGTTACTGTGATTTTTAAGTGTTGGAGCAATGGGAATTTCTTGATCTTCAAACAATCCAATGTTTTTTAATTTGATTGACCTGAGTTGCATAGTAGAAGAGAAGTATTTGAAATACCTGTCTATGTTTTATCAAAAATTTCAAGGTTGAGCTATGGTCGCTTAGAAATCAACTGCCTTCGTAAACTTTGTGCAAAATATTTTTTATGCGAAATATTTTCAATGGAGCGGATAATGCCTGGCTTACCCAGGCACGACTGATTGAGGCTGCTAGTCTCAAGGAACTAATAACTTAACTATCGATCGCCCTTGATCACTTCTCCGTCCACGTCCGGCGGGCCAGCGGGGCGATCGAGTTCTTTTTCATCGGGGTTCAGCTCATCCCGAAAACCGCGCAGGGTTTTGCCCAAGGCCCCGCCCAACTGCGGCAACTTCTTGGGGCCAAAGATCAGGATCGCCACCAACAAAATCAACAGCACTTCCGGCCAGCCCAGTCCAAACACGATCGCGCCTCTCCTAAACGACGAATGCCCGCGATCTCAGTTGCGATCGCCGCATGATTGTCGATCGCTGCCTGTACCGCTGCCCCCATAGATAGCACCAATTGTCGGATCTGACTGACTCCATCACTAGCGCAAATCGTCAAATCCGCCACAAACTCCAAGCGATCGCCCAAAGTATGGCAACCTAAAAAACTGGGAAACCCATTTATTTGGGCAACCCCTTGAACCATCCGCGCCTTCAGACATACCCCGCGCCATCCGCGATCGGAGCGAAGCCATGCAAACCCTGCCGAAACCCCCCGTTCCCAACGGCAGCATCGCCACCAACCTAGACGATCGACTGTTTGACACCACGATCCATCGTCGCCAAACCCGCCCCGTGCAAGTGGGCGACATTACGATCGGTGGCGGCCATCCGGTCGTGGTGCAGTCGATGATCAACGAAGATACCCTCGACATTCCCGGGTCTGTGGCCGCCATTCGTCGCCTCCACGAAATCGGCTGCGAAATTGTGCGCGTCACCGTCCCCAGCCTGGCCCACGCCAAGGCCATGGAAAGCATTCGCAAAACCCTGGAAGACACCTATCGCCCTGTGCCCCTAGTGGCCGATGTTCACCACAACGGCATGAAAATCGCCCTGGAAGTGGCCAAGCACGTTGATAAGGTGCGGATTAATCCGGGCTTGTATGTGTTTGAAAAGCCCCGCGCTGACCAGGACTACAGCGCCGCCGAATTTGAGGCGATCGGTAAGAAAATCCGCGAAACCCTGCAACCCCTGGTGGAAACCCTGGGCGAGCAAAACAAATGTATGCGGATTGGCGTGAACCACGGCTCCCTGGCGGAGCGGATGGTGTTCACCTATGGCGACACGCCCTTGGGCATGGTGGAATCGGCGCTGGAATTCCTGCGGATTTGCGAAGATATGCAATTCCAAAACCTGGTGATTTCCATGAAGGCCTCGCGCGTGCCCGTGATGCTGGCGGCCTATCGGTTGCTGGCCAAGCGGCTGGATGAAGCCGGGATGCCCTACCCGATCCATTTGGGCGTGACGGAAGCGGGCGACGGCGACTATGGCCGGGTCAAGTCTACCGCCGGGATTGCCACTCTGCTGGCGGAAGGGATCGGCGACACGATTCGCGTTTCGCTGACGGAAGCCCCCGAAAAGGAAATCCCCGTTTGCTACAGCATTCTGCAATCGCTGGGCCTGCGGAAAACGATGGTGGAATATGTGGCCTGCCCGTCCTGTGGGCGGACGCTGTTTAGCCTTGAAGAGGTGCTGCACCAAGTGAGGGAAGCGACGAAACACCTGGTGGGCTTGGATATTGCCGTGATGGGCTGCATTGTGAACGGGCCGGGCGAAATGGCCGATGCGGACTACGGCTATGTGGGCAAAACGCCGGGGACGATCGCCCTGTATCGGGGTCGCGACGAAATCAAGCGCGTGCCGGAAACCGAAGGCGTATCGGCGCTGATTGAGCTGATTAAGGCCGATGGCCGTTGGGTGGATCCGCCCACCAGTTAAACCGGGCGATCGACTGTTTTTGATGCGACCCTAGCCCCAAACCAGCTTCCCAGACTGTCCCTCAAGCTCGCCTTTGCGCTTGGTGGCCAAACGCTGGCGAGCTGGTTTGGCATAGCCATTTGGCATCACTGTTTGGCACATTTGGCTGCAAAAGTCAGTGGCCAATCACACTTGCCAATAACATTGCCCATGCGAATTGGCAATCCTGGGCTAGAATCATTACAGATTTTTACAAAAATCGTCTTTCCGAGACCCAACCTGCTGGACTGCTTGCTGTCAGCGGGGCCCGTGTGAACCCATCGCTAATCAACCTATGAGCCTCCCGATTCGTAACGTTGCCATCATTGCCCACGTTGACCACGGTAAAACCACCCTGGTTGACGCGCTGCTGAAGCAATCTGGCATTTTCCGCGAGGGCGAAGAAGTGCCCACCTGCGTGATGGACTCCAACGACCTCGAACGGGAGCGCGGCATCACGATTCTGTCAAAAAATACTGCGGTTCGTTACAAAGAAACACTGATCAACATCGTTGACACCCCTGGCCACGCGGACTTCGGTGGCGAAGTGGAGCGGGTGTTGGGCATGGTTGATGGCTGCGTGCTGATTGTGGATGCCAATGAAGGGCCGATGCCCCAAACGCGCTTCGTGCTGAAGAAAGCGCTGGAAAAGGGTCTCCGCCCGATCGTGGTGGTCAATAAGATCGATCGCCCGCGTGTGGAACCCATGACCGCCGTGGATAAGGTGTTGGATTTGTTCATCGAGCTGGGAGCCGATGACGACCAATGCGACTTCCCTTACCTGTTCGCTTCGGGGATGGCTGGCTTTGCCAAGAACGACTTGGCCGACGAAAACAAGGATATGCAGCCCTTGTTTGAAGCGATTCTGGAGCATGTGCCCGCGCCCGTGGGCGACCCCGAAAAACCCTTCCAACTGCAAGTGACCACCCTGGACTATTCCGAATATCTGGGTCGGATTGTGATTGGCCGGATTCATAACGGGACGGTCACCGCCGGTCAACAAGCGGCTTTGATTAAGGAAGACGGGTCAATCACCAAGGGGCGGATTACCAAGCTGTTGGGCTTTGAAGGGCTGCAACGGGTGGAAATCGAGCAGGCTTCGGCCGGTAACCTGGTGGCCATTTCCGGTTTTGCCGATGCCAACATTGGGGAAACTTTGGCCAGCGCTGAGAATCCCGAAGCGCTGCCGCTGATCAAGGTGGACGAGCCGACTCTGCAAATGACCTTTGTGGTCAACGATTCACCCTTTGCCGGTCGTGAGGGCAAGTTTGTGACCTCGCGGCAAGTGCGCGATCGCCTGATGCGCGAGTTGGAAACCAACGTGGCTCTGCGTGTGGAAGAAACGGACTCGCCCGATCGCTGGGCCGTGTCCGGTCGGGGTGAACTGCACCTGGGCATCTTGATCGAAACCATGCGCCGCGAAGGCTATGAATTCCAAGTGTCGCAGCCGCAGGTGATCTTCCGCGAAGTGAACGGCCAACCCTGCGAACCCTATGAATTGTTGGTGTTGGATGTGCCCGACGATGCATCCGGCAGTTGCATCGAAAAGCTGGGGACTCGTCGCGCTGAAATGCAGGACATGCGTGTGGGCGAAAACGGCCGCACCCAACTGGAATTCATCATCCCGGCGCGGGGTCTGATCGGGTTCCGGGGCGAGTTTATGCGCATGACCCGAGGCGAAGGGATCATGAACCACAGTTTTCATGACTACCGCCCGATCGTGGGAGACATCGACACCCGCCGCAACGGGGTGATGATTTCCTTTGAAGAAGGCGTGGCCACCTTCTACGCCATGAAGAACGCTGAAGATCGCGGTGTGTTCTTCATTGAACCGGGCACGAAGGTTTACAAGGGCATGATTGTGGGTGAGCACAACCGCCCGCAAGACATTGACCTGAACGTGTGCAAAACCAAGCAGCTCACCAACCACCGCGCGGCCGGCGGCGATGAATTGGTGCAGTTGCAAGCGCCGGTACAAATGACGCTGGAACGGGCGCTGGAATATATCGGCTCCGATGAAATGGTGGAGGTCACTCCCGAATCGATTCGGTTGCGGAAGCTCCCGGCAAAAAAGCTCGCTAAGCGCTAAGTCGTGTTAGGGCGATCGCTCCGGGGCGATCGTCTTCCCCACCTGGCAGGAGAGGCACTGATCTCTCCTGCCTTTTTGCTGTCTAGAATTTTGTGCTAGCCTCGATGGGTAGCTCTCCAGCAGCTCGCAACGCCAGTCTATTTTTACTGATCTATTAACCGATTCAAAACTATGTTTCTCAAAAAAGTTCATGTTAAAAATTTTCGTGGACTACAAGACGTAGAGCTTGAGTTCAATCAAGCTCTATCGCCTTCTGTTTTTCCAGTCGGCAGCTTAAATGGCGGTGGCAAAAGCACCCTACTACAACTTATTTTTATTCTCCTTCGCTGCGCTGCCGACCCGCAAAAACATCACTACATTCAAAATATTCTTAAAGTCAACCTAAGTAACTTTAACTCAGGTGTAAATGAAATTGCTCGCTTCTTAATTCATCATCAACAAGAAGATATCGATCTTCTGTTCCTGACGATTGATCGCGAATTGGCTAATTACAACCTAGAGGGCTTCTATCAGTATGAGCAATATCGAAATGAAGTTTCTCAAGAATTCGGATCGGAGAGTGTAATTAAGAATAGCTTAGATATGATCAGTGAAAAAAATATAGAACTAAGAAGAATTATACAGTCTCTAAGATCGAATGTTGGTAACGAAATAAAAACTTCTCAAAATCGAGAACTTGAGAAATTTATTAATGATTTACTTTCCTCGATTTACGACTCTCAATCAAGACTCGTAAATCATTTGTCAGAAGATGAGATTGAAAAACTTTCAGTGCGAATTTTACGGGCAAAAGATGATATAAAGCTCATGATCGAGAGACTTAATGATCTTCTAGAAAATCTAACAGAAATTGAATCTAGTCTCTATAATGTTCTGAAAGTATTAAATCAAAAGGAATCTGAAATTTCTACAGTTCGAGAACAGTTGGAAAATAATGGCTATTATTACATAACAATTTTATCTGATCATCATCTCTTATTTTCTCAGACACTATCTGATAAATCTATTTTTGAACTAATTGCCAGACAGGTTTATCTAGCCTGTCCTTTGGCACAAGTTTTTCTTTTTTTGGAAGAAAAAGTTCGTATGCAGCTTTTGGGCAGTAGTGAAGGTCTCCTATCCTACGTGGAAATTGTAGATCGCACTAAGCAGGCAATTGGAAACTGGTATACCTACGAATTTTCTCCAGTCAAAGCATTAGCAGAAGTTTTTAAACGCTGTATCAAAGAAGACACAAAGCTTGGTTTGGTATCTGATAATTATGGAAACTCATTGATGAGGCTCAAAGAAGAAGTGAATCAGTTCTTCACAGATAAAACCGTATCAATTGAAGATGAGTTTCAGTCCATAACATTCAGAAAAAAGGGATCTGATCAAGTCCTACTGCCTGAGGATTTGAGTCATGGTGAATTGAAAAAGTTTGGAGTCTATATCTGGTTGAAATATACAGAGATTAAGGATTCGATCGTTCTGATGGATGAAGTAGAAGTTGGCTTTCATCCTGATTGGCAATATGAAATCATTCATGAGCTACTAGAATGGTCAAACAATAACCAATTTATTTTGGCAACCCATTCCTATGATCTATGCAATGCAGTCACACCTGCTCATATCAACGATATTGAGCCTCGTTTAATACCTGAAAATAAAAACAGTGAGAAGGAATCATAAACTTGAATAACTATGAGCTTAAACAGTACTGAAATTGAAGATATGGCGCAGATGATTTATAGTTCATCTGCAATTAGAAAAAAAGCAGTCGTCCTATGTGAAGGAGCACCATCATGGGATAAGCTAAAACGAACTCCTCGTTCTCGGAAGGAGGCAGGGTTGGCTGAAGAAAAAGAATATAAGAAATCAGGAAAACTCTCCGATAGCAGCTTTTATTTGAACTGCTTACCTCGCTATCTCCGTGCAGAGAAATGCCCACAATTTTTTAGTTGTGGTAGTCGATCTAACGTAATAGATATTTTTCATCAACTACTTGATCTGCACTGCGAAGATCCTCCATCTGACAGTTACCTAGATATTAATAAGCTCTTTGCTATCGTTGATCTAGACTTGGAAGAAAAGCCAATTCGGGGTTCCATACATCAAAGCATTGAAGCAATTTATCAAAGTATTTATGGCAATAGATCTGGAAGCCTTAATCTGATCGATCATAGAATATATACAACCGGCTTAATTCATAAGGAAGCATATTTTATGCTACCAGAACTAAAACATGAAGTTTTTGATGTTTGCGCTGGATTGAGGTATTGCAATGGCGTATTCGATTTAAATAAAATATATCTAGATCTGATTCAGAGCATTTCTAAAGACAACAGAATCAAAAAGCATTTTTCAATAGTAAGAGAAAGACTTAAGGGATATCTATCACCTCAAGAGATAGAAGAATTAGACCCGATCAAACTTCAAGAAATTCTTGAAAATAAATTCCAAGAACACCTTCCATTTGACTGGTCTAATCTTGATTCTAATGAAGATTTCAGAAAAATATTGACTAGCGCTGTCTTGTTGATTGCAAAAGCCAAAGATGAAGCTTGGAAAAAAATTACTGATGATTCTGGCAGTGAGGATTTTTATTACTTCCGAATATCCATGGAAGGAAAGATTGCAACTTATTTTTCCACACATCACGAAACTGTCAAAGATTTTCACATCATGGAAATTCTAAAATTTATATGTGAAAAATCTAGAGAACCGTGAGAATCTTGAGAACTAATTTTTTATTATGGTTGAAGGATAAGAGGTTGTGCAATATCTCCCGATTGATTTATGAAGCGGATTTTTACGCTTGGATGCAGGAGCAGGTGAAACTGATGGAAAGCCAGGCATGGGATCAATTAGATCGTTGGCATTTGATTGAGGAAATTGCTGCTTTGGGTAAGCAACAGCGTCAAGAGTTGCGCGATCGACTGGCAATTTTGACTGGGCATTGGTTGAAGTGGCAATACCAAAACAACAAATTTAGTCGCAGTTGGTTGGCAAGCATTCGGGTGCAACGGCGCAATATTCAACCACCCAAATTCTGATTGCTGAATTTTAAACAAGAATACTTTGTGAGATTTTTGTTCAAATTACAAACTGAGCTGAGACTCTGTGTTTAAATAGAGTCCAGTAGTTGCTTGGTGATCTCAATGCTTCATCAGCTTTTAGGCGGTGCGATCGCCCTGGTTATCGGCTCCACGGCGATCGCACCGGCCCAGGCCCAACAGCGACCCAACACCCAATCAGCCCCCAGCAGCCGTTCCACCACCCCACCCGATCCCAACTGCCCGATCAAAGGCAACATCTCCCAAACCACGGACGGCCAAAACACCGGGCGACGGCTATATCACCTGCCAGGAATGCGGGACTATGAGCGCACCGTGATCGACCTATCGCGAGGGGAACGCTGGTTCTGTTCGGAGGCGGAGGCGATCGCGGCTGGCTGGACAAAGGCCCCGCGCTAACCACCAAAGAAAGGGGCCAGGTCGATCGACCCAGCCCCCCATCGAGTTCAGAAGTGAAATTTTTGGCAGTCTTCGCAGGACAGAATTTCTCCGTCCTGTCCTAGCCCGTACCGAACTAGATTGTGAAAGTCGCAGGATCAACGTTGGTGACGGCAGCAGGATTGAATGCCGTCGGCAGCACGTTTTGCAGCACAGCCAGGTACTTGATCGTTCCGCCGTCATTGAAGCCCAGAGCAGTAGACTCTAGCGAGCCATTACCATCAGCGTCATAGCCGATCGCCGTCAAGTTTGCACTAGCCATATCACTAGCCACGCCAATCAGGTCATCCGCTGCTACTAATGCGCCAGGGGGTGCAGTGTTGGTATAGCCAACGATCACGTCAGCAGTTGCAGGAGTCAAAGCCAGGTCAGCACGACTGTAGGCAAATGTGTCTCGAACAGCAGCATTACCAGTCAGGGTATCTCGACCAGTTCCACCCACTAAGGTGTTCGTTCCAGTACCAGCACCACCAGAAATAACATCATCGCCAGCGCCCCCCAACAGCTTGTCACTGCCATCTCCACCAGAGAGCACATCATTACCATCTCCGCCATCAGCAGTAATTGCCGCAACAGCAGGGCCAGCACCCCCGTTGATGGTATCGTCACCAGCTTCTCCACGTGCCTTAACAGGAACTGTGGTAGCAGCAGGAACCGTTAACAGATCGTTGCCAGCACCTCCATTAATCCCACCAGGGAAGGTACTCATGAGACTGTTGTCGATCGTCACTGAGTTCGGATCACTGCTGAATTGCAACGTGTTACCAACGATCGAGCTACCAGGCAATGGGCCGGGAGTTACCGTGCCAGATGCCACATCCTTAATCGTCAGCACCGAAGTAGCCTGAGTGCCCAGCGTCCCACCGGTCGGAGCCGTCAGAGTCAGGTTTACGGTTTCATCCGCTTCCGGGGTGATCGCGTCTGACAGTACGGGCACGTTCACGATTTTCACCGTTTCACCCGCCGCGAAGCTCACCACTTGGTTTGCAACCGCCGTGTAGTCCGAGCCAGCCGTCGCCGTGCCGCCTGTACCGGTCGAGAAGGTGACGGAGCCAGCTTGGGAAGTGTCGCCCGTGCGGGTGATGTTGATGGCCGCTTGTACCGTGGCCGTGCCTTCCGTCGCCGTGTAGGTTGCGCCGCTGAATTGGAAAGTGGAAGAGCCAGTGGTTCCGCCGCCGCCCGTTGCGCCCTTGTCCACGATCGTCAAGATTGCCGAATCCTGCTTGCCCAAGATTGCGCCGCCCGTGGGACGAGACAGCAACATCCGAATCGTTTCACCGCTGTCGGCCAAAGGCGCATCGTCAATCAGATCCACCTTGAAGGTTTGGCTAATTTGACCCGGCGCAAAGTTCAAGGTTTGGTTGAAGGTTTTGTAGTCTGCGTTGGCCGTTGCCGTGCCGCCCAACACACCCACATCCACAGAAACCGCGCCCGCCGATTGGTTCACATCCCGCGTCACGGTCACTTCCACTTGGGAACCTTCCGTGCCGGTCAGGTTGGCCACCGAAAATTGCAGTGCGCCTTGGGGCGGCACAGATCCAGGTTGCACACCATCGGAACTGAACGTGCCGGGGGTGTTCATCAGTTGGTTGGCGCTGACCCCTTTCACCACCGCCAAAATTTGGTTGTTGCCTTTGTCGCGAATGATGGCGCTGCCAGCGGTTTGACCGGAACCATCAAAGATTTCCAGGTCAGACATGGTGACTCCGCCAATCAGCCGAATTTGGTCTTGGCCAAATTGGTTGAAGTCTTCAATCACGTCGGCTTCCAGAATGGTGGAACCGCCGGTGGAAATTTGACCGGTCTGGGCCGAGAAGCTGTCGCTGCGGCGACCGATCACAAAGGTATCGTTGCCTTGACCGCCGCGCATGGTGTCTGCGCCCAGATCGCCGGACAACACATCGTCGCCGTCTTCGCCAAACAGCAGGTCGTTGCCTTTGCCGCCATACAGCTCGTCGCCGCCGCTGCCGCCATACAGTTGGTCGCTGTCCATGTTGCCGAACATCAGGTCATTGCCGAGTCCGCCCAACAACAGGTCATTGCCAGCACCGCCGAGCAATTCATCGTCGCCGGATTCCCCTTCCAGGGTATCTACGCCTTGGTTGCCAAACAGGCGATCGTTGTCGTTGCCGCCCAGGATGCGATCGTCTCCGTTATAGCCCCGGATGATGTCGTTGCTATCCAAACCGCTGATCACATCATTCCCGGCCAGGCTGTCGAGGGCGGCTTGGGTTTCAGTAATGGGGATGACATCGGGAAAGTTGGTTCCGTTAATAACAGCCATTGACTCCTCCAGTGGACTTGAGTTGCAAAAGGTGAGCTGTTGAGTTGAAGAGGCGCGGGCGAACAGCCGCAACCATTGCGGTCACGAGTTCGAGTCCCAAACGCTGGTGCAAGTCCTGCATTCTTGGGTGCTTAGGGGCCGGTGGAACCGGAACCGCTATCGAGGTGCAAGTGAATTGCTGTTGCGTTCCCTGTGCGGGTTGGTGAACTGTGGTTCGCTGCCTATTCCTTCGGGAAGCGATCGAAGAATCCGGAAGTGGGGAAATTTTTTTTGGGGAATTTTGCGGGAACAAAATGTTCTGAAAAGTTTTCAAAAAGTTCCCGCAATTCTTGATTTTTCTAGAAAATAATCGGGAACGATCGCCCTGTCTGGTTCGTCTGGGGAGCGACTGTTGGGAACCGGATTTTCAGGATCGGCTGGATGGCGATCGCGTCTTGGCCAACGCTCGGGTGGAGTGATCGCTCAATCCGCCCAATCCCATCGGGGCGATCGGCTCGGGTTGTTTGGGGATAGCAATGGCGTGGGGTTGGGGCCTAAGGGGCGATCGAGCCAAAAGGAAGGCATCCCAGGCGGATTAATCCTGAAGGGCTGAGGAGATTGATGGGCGATCGATGGCCGATCGATCCCGTCCTTCGGTTAGGGATCATCAACCGCAATCCCCCCAAGCCTCCTGCCCATGCCTGGGGAATGCAGCTTAAGGCTAGGGTTTTCTATTAATAGTTTTCTGGTGGTTGAAGCTTAGAAATTTTATCTAATTAATTCAGTTAGTTTCTTGATTTTAAGAGTTATTGAAAACAAAACCCAGTGGTTGGGTTGATTTTAAAAGCAGGTTTTGATAGTGACTGAAATTAGAACCCAGGAGCTTGATTCTTTTCAGTAAATCGTGGCCATGGGCTATTTTTCGATGGCTCCTCAGTTAAGGACGTAACCAGTATCACCAGGTTCCCAAGGGCTGGCCCGGTTCCTCAGGACAATTAGGGTGATGCAGGATGATTAGGGTAATTTGGGAAGGTTCGGGCAACGGTTACGCCATAGGCCAGACATCGATCGCAAGGGGGATGGCGCTTAGGATCCGTCCGACTCCAGCTCATCGGGGCCGCTGTGGATGTAGTCCCGCTCAAAGGCTAGTTTTTCGGCATATTCGCCCAAGGCAACGATTCGATCGAGATCGAACACATCAAAGACAAAATCCATCACCTCGGAATGATCGAGGCTGGGCCGCCGATAGTAGTGATTACCGGATGGATCCCGCGTCACCACCCGTTCTCGAACTAACTTGTCGCGGATGGGGCGAATGTAGTGATAAAACAACAGGGCTTGGGTGGAATATTTTCCTTGCAGTTCAAAGAAGCGCTGCTGCTCCATGAAGCTCATGCAGAAAATCATGATGATGAGTTCAATGCCCACAATGAACTTCATCAAAAAGTTTAGATAATCGGGCGTTAGGCGCTCCGGAATCGTACCCGTGAGGATGTAATAACGATAGTAATATTCACGAATATCGTTTTCACCCAGATTTTTTTGCAAGTAGAACCGCTTCAGCAAGCCTTGCACCCGTCGCCGCAAAAATTCCCGCGAGCGATCGGACAAAATGATGATTTCAAACTGAATCAGATCGTTGATGGCTTGGTGTTGTTGCTCGGGGGAAATGGCGGCAAATAGGGTGAGGGCATTGAGCAAAAACCGTCTTGTGCCCGCGTCTTTCTGCCCGAATTCTTCAAGGAATGATTCGGGCATGATTCGCGCCAGATCAAGACGGCGATTGGCAAAGTTTCTGCTCATGCGGGGCGATCGCCTGATTTCATACACCCGAGTCGATCGGGTGGGGGTTATGCTCCAAAATCTGATCCTTCGTGTCCTCAGGCCGGTTTTGTGGCCTGGCTGATGATGACGACTATCAGGCGCTCGATCGTGGCAAGGTTGCCCCTAGCCCCAGCGGCCATACAAATCCACCAACTCCCGGAGTCGATCGGCCATCCAAGGGGCAAAGGATCCCTCTAAACAGCGCCACTCCCAATTACTATCGGCCTGGCCGGGCACATTCATGCGGCAATCGCTGCCAAAGCCCAAGCAGTCTTGCAACGGAACGATCGCCCAGTCGGCCACCGAGGCCATGGCCATCCGGGTGAGATCCCACTGAATGCCATCGGGGCCCGCATAGCCAGCGTAGCGGATTACGCGCTGTTGCTCCTCGGGCGATCGGCCATTAAACCAACCCACCGTGGTGTCATTATCGTGGGTTCCCGTATAAACCACATAGTTGGGACTGCGGTAATTGTGGGGCAAATAGGGGTTACCGCTGCCGGAGTCAAAGGCAAATTGCAGAATCTTCATGCCGGGAAATTGGAACTGGTCGCGCAGTGCTTCCACCTCGGGCGTAATAATTCCCAAATCTTCCGCAATCACCGGCAACTTGCCCAAGGCCCCCTGCACCGCTTCAAAAAATGCAGCGCCCGGCCCCGGAACCCAGTCGCCATTGATGGCGGTTTCTTCCCCTTGGGGCACGGCCCAAAAGGACTCGAACCCTCGGAAGTGGTCAATTCGCACCCAATCCACCATGGTGAACAAATGGCGGAATCGGTTAATCCACCAGTGATAGCCCGTTTGGGCGTTGGTCTCCCAGTCATAAACCGGGTTCCCCCACAGTTGCCCCGTGGCGCTGAAATAGTCCGGGGGTACGCCGGCCATTTGAGCCGGATCGAGGGTGTCCGGATCCAGAGCAAACAACTCGCGATTGGCCCAAACGTCGGCGCTGTCGAAGGAGACATAGATGGGCACATCGCCCACCAATTGCACGCCCCGTTCGTTGGCAGCGGTCTTCAGTTGTTGCCACTGTTCAAAGAAGACGAATTGTAAAAACCGTTGCAGGGCGATCGGCTCGGCCAGGGTTTGGCGGGCGGCGGCCAACACGGCCGGATCTCGCTGGGCAAATCCCACATCCCAACGGTTCCAAACAATTTGGCCAAATTCCGCCTTCAGGGTCATGAACAGGGCAAAATCATCGAGCCAGGTGGCCTGCTCGGCGCAAAATTCCTCAAAGGCGGTGCGTTGTTCTGCGGTGGCATGAACTTGGAACCCAGCCCAGGCTTGGACAAACAGGCGCTCTTTGTAGGCCCGCACCGCCGCAAAGTCCACCCGATGGGGATTGAAGTCGGGCACTTGTTCGAGGGCGGCGGCAGGCAGCCAGCCAGCTTCCACCAGGCGATCGGGGCTGATCAGCAACGGCTCCCCGGCGATCGCAGAAAAACTCATATAGGGCGAATTGCCAGCACCCACCGGCCCCAAGGGCAACATTTGCCACACCCGCTGGGCCCCCGCTTGCAACCAGTCACAAAAGGCAATGGCCTGGTCACCCAGATCACCCACTCCGTAGCGACTGGGGAGCGAAGTGGGGTGCAGCAAGATTCCGCTGAGTCTGGCCATGGGAATTGTTTAAACCATCCGGATCGGGTCGGAATGACTCTAACACAGGGTCAGTCTTGCTTTTTGTTGATCAGCGTTTGTAGGCTTGGTGCTCGGTTTTGTAGGCGTGGGGAAAGGGTTGATCGGGAATTGGCACACCCAAAAAAGGGCAGAGTTTTTCCCAACCATCCCCGGCGGGAATATTCATTACTAGCAGTCGATCGGGCGGAATTTCTGCCATCACCCGATCGTTATGCTCCAGATACTTCTTCTTATAAAGAAATTCGGTGGCGATCGCCGAGCCATAAACACAATTGCGCAGGTCGCGGCGAAACTGTTGCGATGCGCTTTCTTGCCAAAAGTTTTGCCAGCCCGCTTGCCAATCCGTCGGCCAAAGCTCGTGGCTCAACCAGCGATCGAGCTGCCAACGCTGGGCAAGCTGGGCCCGAATCCCCAAGCTAGGTGACACGGGAAAGCGGTGATTGATGTGAAATTCCACACTGCGCCACCAGGCATCCACATCGCGCACGGTCAGGATGATTTTGCTGTCGGGATAGGCGGCCGCCAACTCCCGATAAAAATAGGCGCTGGGCAAATCCGTCACCACATCCACATCGTCATAGCAGCGGAAATTGGGTTGGGTGACCTTGCCGCTGAGGATCTCGTTCAGGCGATCGCGATCGAAATGCAGCCCACACAACCCCAGAATCTGCAAAGCCGCATGAAGTGAAGAAGTGCCCGTTTTGCTGAGGCCCGCGCCCAAAATTTTCATAGTTGTTGCAACTCTCGCCCTCGTGCGGTTTTGGCGGTGGCGATGCTCCCCTGATTTGGCCGTCGCCCTTTGCAAAATCTCGGGGCAAAACCTCGGGGCAAAACCTCGGGAGTAGCAAGCATCCGGGTAGGGGCGTACCGCTGTACGCCCCCACGGATGTGGCTCAGAAAATCAGCCATTCCCGTCCCAAGCGATCGGGAGTGCCAACCAGGCCTAAGGCATCAACACCTTAGCCACCGTTTGCACATCTTTATCGCCTCGGCCCGAACAATTAATCACAATTTTGGGGCTACCTTCCAAGGTCGGGCAAAGTTTTTCCAGATGGGCAAAGGCGTGGGCCGTTTCCAGTGCCGGAATAATTCCCTCCAGACGCGACACCCGTTGGAATGCATCCAACGCCTCCTGATCCGTCACGCTGTAGTATTCCGCACGTCCCGCATCCTTCAAGTAAGCGTGTTCCGGGCCAACGCCGGGATAGTCCAACCCAGCGCTGATTGAGTGGGCCTCAATGACCTGGCCGTCGCCATCTTGCAGCAAATAGCTCATGGCCCCATGCAACACGCCCACCCGGCCTTTAGTCAAGGTAGCCGCGTGCTTTTCGGTTTCGGCTCCCTCGCCGGCCGCTTCCACACCAATCATCCGCACCGTTGGCTCCGTCACAAACTCATGGAATAGCCCCATAGCATTGGAGCCACCGCCGACGCAGGCCAGCAAAATATCTGGCAGTCCGCCCCACTTGGCTTGGCACTGTTGGCGGGTTTCCTGACCAATGATGGCGTGGAAGTCGCGCACCATCATCGGGTAAGGGTGGGGGCCAGCCACGGAACCCAGGATGTAGTGGGTGGTTTCCACGTTGGTCACCCAGTCACGAATCGCTTCCGAGGTGGCATCCTTCAGCGTGCCGGTTCCCGCTTCCACGGGTCGCACTTCTGCACCCATCAGCTTCATGCGGAACACGTTCAGGGCCTGGCGCTCCATGTCATGGATGCCCATGTAAATCACGCAATCGAGGCCGAAGCGGGCGCAAACGGTGGCCGTGGCCACGCCGTGTTGACCGGCTCCGGTTTCGGCGATGATCCGCTGTTTGCCCATCCGCTTGGCCAGGAGGGCTTGGGCGATCGCGTTGTTGATTTTGTGTGCGCCCGTGTGGTTCAGGTCTTCGCGCTTCAGGTAAATTTGCGGGCCGCTGCCGTCGGGCCGGGCGTAGTGCTGCGTCAGTCGCTCGGCAAAGTAGAGCGGGCTAGGGCGACCCACATAGTCCTGAAGCAACCCTTGCAGTTCCGCTTGAAAGTCTGGGTCGTGCCGATAGTGCTCGTAGGCCCGCTCCAACTCAGCCAGGGCGGGCATCAGGGTTTCGGGAACGTATTTGCCGCCGAACTGGCCAAACCGGCCGAGGGCATCGGGCACTTGGGCATTGAAGGTGGCGGAACGGAGCGGGGTTACGGTCACGACTAGCTGGGCTGAATTCAACACCTCCATTATCGCATTGGGCGCTGGGCTGACGATCCGAGGCCCCCGGTCAGGATTTCTGAGGATGCAAATCATTTTGCAAAGGGGAAATTCTTATCTTGGGGGAAAGTTTTCCACAGGTTTTCCACAGAAGACCCCCAAGTTTTCCACAGAAATGACGGAGTTTTCCACAGGCTATGTCGCCAACGATACGGTTTGTCGTTCAGTTGGGGATTGTTTTGGGCGATCGCCCACTTTCTCATAAAAGGCAATTTTTTATGACTTTATGTAAATTAAATGAATAAAAATATATGCTATCCAGAAAAAATTCTGAGTTTTTGAGCTGGATCGCAATATTTCGCAGCATTGACATCGCCGGGAGCCTGGCGCACAATGTTGCCGCTTACCAATGTGGCTGGGGTTTTGCCGATGAGTGGCACAGTTAGCATCGTGGCGGAAATTCCTGAAGAACTCCACGAAGCCCTTAAGGATTATTTGGAAGTGCATCCCGACTGGGATTTGAACCGGGTGTTTGCAGCGGCGTTGTCGCTTTTTCTGTTGCAAAACGGGGAGAGCGATCGGCGGGTGTCGCGGGTTTATCTATCAACGCTGTTTCGCCAACCAGCTTAGGGGTTTTGGCTCGGCTTGGCCTGCGCTAGGGCGATCGGGAAGGCAACAGCATCAACCATCGCAATCAGCCTTCAATTGAAAAGTTGAAGCTCCAGTGATAAAGCTCCAGAGATGAAACTCAATATTGCAGAGCCAAGGGAGGATCGAGTTATCCCTTGGCTCTATTCGTTTCTGATTGGTTTTAAACTGATTAGAAATTGGTCTATGGAACCGACGAATCAGATCCGTTCGTCAAATTCAGCAAATTCATCCATCAATGATCATAATCGGGGTAATGACAGCAGTGATAACAACACTCATGACAGCACTCACGGCAGTGGTTGACTCCCCATTGCTCGATCGCCTGGGCTTGGAGTGGGGAGACTTTGCCCTTTGGTTTGGCGTAATTGGTGCGGTGTTGGGTGGCTCTTTAGGGATTATGATTTGGGCCTATCGCGGACAGGGTAGCCGATCGATTTTGTTCACGGAGGCGGTTCCCTTGCCAACAGAGAACGGCGATCGAATTCCTAAGGCGATCGCGGCTTTCAATCAAGGACAAACGCTGTTTACGCAAGGGGACTATCGGACAGCCGGTGAGCGATTTGCAACGGCCCTAGAATTAGCACCCAACTGGCCGGAAGCTTACCATAACTGGGGTCTGGCCTTGGCCAATTTGCTCAATGACAATGAAGCCGTTCCTCGGTTGGTGAAGGCGGGAGATTTATATTTAGAAAATCAGAATTTGCAAGGTAGCGCTTTGTTGCGACGGCATTTATCGGCCATGGTGGAACGCAAAAAGCAACGGCAAGCCCAACAGAAACTGGTGAATTAATAGTTAATTAACGGTGAGTTAACTAATGGTGAACCTTAGCCCGTAGGGTGGGCATTGCCCACCGAATCGTTATTTTATGGCATCTGCAATCTGGCGCACCAATTGTTCTAGGCAAATGGTTCTAGGCAAAGGCTGGACAAGAAATCGCAGAAGTTGAAGAATTTGAATTTTTGACATTCTTGGCATTTTTCGCAGTTTCAGAGTGCTAGCCAACTAAATAAAACTTCTGAGGTGAGGGTCAGCTCTCCAACAAATTCTGGAATGGGCAAGGGGCGATCGGGCATTTCTTCTAGATCAAACAAAAGTGCCTCTTGACCCGGCCGATAGATCATCACCGCTTTGTTTGCAGGATCAATAATCCAACCAGCGATCGTTCCGTGCTGAAAGCAATGGCGTAGTTTTTTAAACAATTGGGCATGGCTTTGATCAGGAGACAGAATCTCCACCACCCAATCGGGAGCCAGCAGAAATCGATCGGCAATTTCACCCGATTCATCTTTGGGAATCCGTTCCCAAGAAAAGACAGCAATATCCGGCACGATCGAGCGCCCATCAAAGGTGCAACGCAATTCAGTAAATGCCAGCCCCCGACGGCGGGAACGAACTACGGCATTAATGGCGGCAGCTAGTTCAGCTTGGATGATGCTATGTTTTCCTTTGGGCATGGGTTTTTGCAGGATTTGCCCGTCGATATATTCACTCGCTGGTTGGGTTTCTGGCAACTCCAAAAAGTCTGCCAGGGCGATCGGGGCGGTCAGGGTTTCTAGCATGTGAACATCACCGTGCTTACAACCAATTGATTCATAACCAATTGATTTATTTTGACACCGGAATTGTGGGATGCAGAAAAGTGGGTTCAGAACTGGCCTGAACTGGTTTGAATCGTCTGCACAATCAACACTTCTGCACGATCAACACTGTTGAACCTGGAGGGTGGCCATTAACCACCCCACACGCTGCTGCGATCAGCACTTGAAGATATGACCCGATCACCCGGTTACCCCCGGTTGCCCGAGGATGACCCCATCAACCCCATCATGGGCAGCCGATGGCTAGGCCGCGATCGGGAGTTTGGTGCTTAACAGCGCCTTCGCGGCCTGTTTGCCCGAGAGAGTTGCGCCCTCCATGCTGTCGATGTAGTCCTGCATGGTGTAGCTGCCGGCCAAGAAGAAGTTCTCGATCGAGGTCTTTTGGTTGGGGCGGTAGGGATCCATGCCCGGCCCTTCGCGGTACAGCGATTGGGCCAGCTTCACCACCCCTGACCACACCAGATTCAGGCTGCGCGATGAGGGAAACAGGTCATGGACTTGCTTGAGGACATGCTGCACCGTTTCCTCATTGGACTTTTTGATGAACGGGTCGCCGGGAGTCAACACCAATTGCAGCAGGGAGCCTTGGCCCTCACGGTAGTAGTCTTTGGGGCTGGTGAGGGCCAAGTCCGCAAAACAAGAAAAATCCGCATCGGCCGAATAGAGCAAGTTATCCAAGCCCCGTGCTTTGCTCAGATCCTTCATGGCTTCGGGATTTTGCATTTCTGTGACCCAGCCATCGAACCGCAACTGCACCGTGGCCACGGGCACGGCTTCCAGCTTGTAGATGTTGTCGAATTCGGGAATTTTGCGCCAGGATTCCGGCAACAGGCGCTGAATTCCGGGAATGTCGCAGGCGGCCACATAGGCATCGGCCGTGATGCGCTCGGTGGCTTCCCCGTCGGCCACGTCAAGGCCCGTGACGCGGATTTCGCCGTTGCTGCTTTCGGTGTATTGCACTTCCCGAATGCGGCGACGCAGGTGAATTTTGCCGCCGCGATCGGTGATGTATTTCACGATCGGCTTGTGCAAATATTCATCGGGCGAGCCGGCCAGCATCCGCAACACCGAAGCTTCGGTCTTGGCGGCGAAGAATTGGAAGATGGTGAGCATACACCGCGCCGAAATATTTTCGGTGTCAATGAAGCCAAGGGCGTAGGCGATCGGGTTCCACATCCGCTTCAAGCTGCCGTCGGAGCCACCGTGGCTGCGAAACCAGTCGGCAAAGCTGACCCGATCCAGCTCACGGATCGTTTTCATTGCGCCCTTGAAGTCCACCAATCCCCGGACGATCGGGCTGGTTCCCAGGGCGATCGAGTTAGCCAGCTTGTCGGCAACCGACAGTTGCGAAGTGGTGAAAAAAGCCTTCAAACCGTTGAAAGGGGCCCCGATCGGGAAGCGAAAATCCAGCTCGCCCAAATTGCCACCCCGATTCACGAAGGTGTGGGTATGCTCCTTCAGCAACAGATTTTCAAAGGCTCCCACCTTTTTCATCAGGCCGAACAGGTTTTCATAGCAGCCAAAGAAGACGTGCAAGCCCATCTCCACATGGTTACCGTCTGCATCAACCCAACTGCCAACCTTGCCGCCAACAAAGTTGCGGGCCTCAAAGATTTCCACTTCATGGCCCGCATCGACTAGATCCACGGCGGTGGCTAATCCGGCTAATCCGGCTCCCACGATCGCGACTCGCATGGCTGCCTCAAATCCTTCTGTGCATCGGGTGAGTAGGGGCGATCAGGCGGCGGGTTCCTGGAACGGTTAACCCAACTCGATCGCCCAAAATATTAACGGATTGTAACATCGCAGTTGCCCGCTTCCGTCGCCCCTAGGCCTTCTCCCTTGCAATTTGAGCCTGCACTGCCGATCGGAGCAAATCTTCCATGCTCAACACATGGATATCCCACAACCGCATCAGATCTAATGGATCAACCATGCCGCGATTCTTGCCCGTGGCTCCCTTAAACACCGCCACCGAGCAGCGATTTCCCGCCGCCTTAGTTCGTTTGTGCCAGTCTTCAATCAATGCGCGATCGAACGGGTCATCTTGCCAATAAACATTCACCCCCAGCAAACGACCTTGCGCCGTGTAAAGCACCAATAAATCGTAAGCCTGATCAAACTGGTCATAACTCGACATTACCCCCATCGCGATCGGGCGATCTTGACTCAGCACTTCATCAATCAACGCCTTGGCTTTGGGCTGGGAGGTTTGCAAAGCCAGTAGCGGGAAACTCTGGGGCGATCGCTTCGACGACTGAGCAGCAGTCTTTCCAGCAGCCTTTCTAGAACCAGCTTTTTTCTGCTGGCCTTCTTGCACCGAACCGCCATCAGTCAAACTATTTGGCGTGAAGGGATAGTCCACCAAGGGCGATCGAAAAGTATCCGGGATCATGTCATAGGTCACCCGAGGCAAATTGGTTTCCAAATTGACCAACGTTCCCTCCGGCAACCAATCCATCTCAATTTCCTGAGAATAGTGGCGTGAACCCGATGACAATTGTTGAGACGATGCCGATTTCAGCGCCCTGGGAACATAGCCAGGATTCAAGTTAGGGTTGCCCAATCCCAGAGGAACATCCCGTCCCGATGCAAGGGACAGCAATTTTTGGATCTGCTCCAAAGCGGCCATGCCCTCCGCATCCTCATCCAAGTCATCCATAAAATCGGGCATCAGCAAATGAGCCGCCAGGGATTCCGGATCCGCAACGGATTCCAGCAATCGCAGGGTCACGTCAGGGCGCGTCTGAATCGTGACAGCAATGTTGTCCTGTTTACGCTTCTGGCCAGGATTAGGATTCGCTAAGGGATTCAGAATCCGAAATTGGTTTTTGAGGCTTGGGAAATCGTCAGCATCGTAAAGGATTTTGTTGTTGCGCTTGATGAACTGATTGAGCGCTTCCAAAATTACGACCATCACCATCAATTCATCATCCGATAGATGATCTCGCATTCCTTCAAGGGGATGAATGCTGCCCAATTCTGGCCAAGCCGATTCACTCAGAATGGGGCTTTGGGAGGATGGTGCTTCACTCTCTTCAAGATCATTGAAGGTGAGGAAGAAACAATCTTGATTCAGAAAGATTTCTTCCATCTTGTGCGGCTCTGCTCGATGGGGGCTGCTAATGATATCTTTGCGGAATTTCTCCAACGATTCCAGCGATCGATAGAGCAACAATCCCAGCTCCAACCCCTCCATGCCCAAAGTGGATAGATAGAACTGGTGTGGCTCATCCAGCTCAAATTTAATTTCCACCACTTCGTATTCAGCCAACAACATCCAAGGGGCCGATCGCCAGGTGGTCCGAATTGCTTGAACCAGCCGTTTGGCGTGGGGCGAATCCCAAATGTCTCGCACTTCCAATTCTGGGTTATAGGCTTCCAGCGATTGCACCACATCATCAACCAGAGGCAGCTTCGCGCCGTATTCCACCTTGATGTCTAGCCCTTGCAGTGCGCCGCGCAGGAAAAATTGCAATTCTCGGTTGCAAACCACCAACCGCTGGGGCCGTCCCGGCGGCTGTTGTCCTCGGGGTTGTTCAATGGCCTGCAGCAAAACCCGCACCACCGCTCCGAACCCCGCCTCTTCTGTCACCGGCTCCAAAGCACGCAACGAGGGTTGACTAACATCCATCCACAACACACAGAGCCTTTGGGCATCATGGTTTGCGCGGGTATTGAGGGCACGGCTATGAACCGGTCTCAGGTCTCCCTGCCAAGTGGTTCGCAACAACGGAAGTTGTGTTAACCGTTCGATCGTCGCCTTTGGCAAACTTTGCATATCCCAGATCCCCAACAACACAGCGCATTGGAAAGAGCAGTGCGCACCCCATTTTCACGTTCTGACACAGCTTTTCCAGTTCCATTATCGCAATTCTTCCCAACTAGCACTTGCCAAACCCAGCATCAGCGCTAGCCTGACGAAACGGTGGCTTAACCATACGGTAGGTTTTAGGGGCGGTTGTGATGTCTTGGGATTAGGCAGGAACGGTTGATTTTCCATGCCCCGATCGTCGCAACAGGGGGCTTGAGGGCCTTGGCCTTCAAGAACCGTTAGCGGTGGAATCAGGGTTTCAGAGGATTTGACGACAGACCCTACTAGCGTGGCTGCCTCAATTTGTTGGGCTAAATTACATGGCTGTTACCGTCACCTGATCGTTAAGCAGCAAGGGGCTTAAGCCCCTTGTTACCACGACTGGCTTCGCAACTTTGACCCAATGTATTAAGCCTGTCATGCCACTACGGTGTGGCGATTGTGCTGTGATTTCCTGCGGCGGGCTGATTTTACCGTGGTTATTTTGCCGTGGTTTCAGCCCAGAGCATTCAGGAAGAGGACGATCATTAGATGATCGTTAAGTGATCGTCACATCGCCAGAACCTATAGCCTCCTGGAATTACTGAAAATTAGCTGGAGGAGTTGCTTACAATAGATTTCATCAGATTTCATCGATTTCACAGATTCCGCGAAACTCTGGGGCCTTCCTCCACGGAGCCATCCCCAGGCAGTTGCTAGTCCCAGCCCTTTGAACCCTATGACTACTTCAACCATTCCCGCCAAGCAAGGCATTCAAATTAGCGAGTCGGCCCGCCAACACCTGCTCAACCTGCGCCAGAGCCAAGGCCAAAGCGACCTCTGCTTGCGAGTTGGCGTTCGGGGAGGCGGTTGTTCGGGTTTGTCTTACACGATGGACTTTGAGACGGCAGCGAATATTCGCCCCGATGACGATGTGTTTGATTACGGCGATTTCAAGGTGATTTGTGATCCGAAAAGCCTGCTGTATCTCTATGGTTTGGAACTGGACTACAGCACGGCTTTGATTGGCGGCGGGTTCCAATTCCGCAACCCGAACGCTACCCAAACCTGCGGCTGTGGGAAGTCTTTTTCGGCCTAGTTGGGATTGAACCTACAGCCTTTACCCAAAATAATTGGCACGCCAGATCGCAGATGCCATGAAGGAACGATTCGGTGGGCATTGCCCACCCTACAAGCTACGAGCTACTGGGTTTTGGTTGAGTTGATTTAGTTTGAGTTGATTTAGTTTGAGTTGATTTAGCTTGAGCTGATTTAGTTTGAGTTAGGTTGGCTTGAACTGGGCCTCCTGTCCTTAACTGGGTTTCATCAGTTTGGTGGAGCCCATTGGGGGGACGATCGATCGCCCTTCTGTCAGCGGCGGCAGTCCTTCGGGATTGCCGTTTCGCGTTTGCTGGTATCGTTAGGATTCGGAATTATCCCTGCCATTCCGTTTTCGGGGCGATCGCGACTTTGTGCGCGCAACGCAACCCTTCAACAGTGGTCAAAGACCAAGCCTTTGGGCGATCGGTGCTGGCGGGTTGCTTCCCGTTGGCGATCGTTCGTCAGGACTGACCCTCATTCTTTTTCGTGGTTGACCCATGGCCGAAACTCCTGTTGTCACTTCAGAACTTGCGGATGCGGAAACCACTGACTCCGCGACGTTAACCGCCGAAGAACTGTTCTTGCAAGGCATCGATCGCTATCAAGCCGGTGAAGATCCCACTGTGCTGATTCCGCTGTTCAAGTCCGTGTGCGATCGGGCCCCCAAAAGCAGCCCCCCTTGGACTTGCTTGGCATGGCTGTATCTGCTGACTGACCAAGCGGGATTGGCTTTCAAAGCTGCTAAAAAAGCCGTGAAACTTAATCCCCAGGATGCCCAAGCCCGTGTAAATCTGGCTGTTGCCATGATCGAAGACGGCCAAAAAGGGGTGCGCGAACAGGTGGAAATCGCCAGCCAGTTGGTTTTGATTGACCAAGACGCGGCCGAAGAAGTTCAGAAAAATTTGGAAGAGGCGATCGCCCAAAAACCCAACAGCAAAGGCTTTCAGCGGATCAAAGCTTGGATCTTTGATAGTTAGGGATCGCGCTGGGATCGCTTCTTATTGATTTTTTGGCATTGGAGTCAGGTAAAAACTGGCTCCATTTTTAATTGTCAAAAAACTTTACACTTTCTCGAACGATTGTGACCCCAAAAGGCCAAATCTCCGACAGGTCAAACCCTCGAAAAAACAGGGTTCAGCAGCTCCCTGGTTACAGCGTTTACATTTAACAAGGGGTTGCAAGATGTCACAGAACTTTACTGGACAATCAAAAATTGAATGATAGGATTTTGCGATACAAGTTATTAGACTTGCTTTACCCGACCAGTTCAGTTCGTCGTCACACCGTTTCAGGAGTTAGGGAAATGTCTGCGAACAACGTTACTGTTAAGCCGGAAACCCGTAATCATAAGGGCTTTTTTGTCCAAGAAGCCTCCTACAAATTAATGGATATTGATGCATCGGGCTGGGCTTTGATTTGTGTTGATGATGCGGTTTGCCATTATGTGGATCCCGACAATCTTCTAGAGATGCTGTCTGAAGAAGATGCCATTGGTTAAGGGTTCCGTTGGTTGAATGGCTGAATCAGCGATTAGGCAACGACCATTCATGAAGTTTGCTAGATTCGCTGAATTGAGATGTTGGGTTGAAGGTTGTTCACTGAAACAATCGCTTCAAAAGAGAATGTTCAGAAGTTTGCAACCGGTTTTTCCCAATTCATTTTTCAAGTACGATCAATCCCATCTTGATTCTCAATGATGCCCCTGAGGCTGAGAATACCGGTGCGATCGCCCTTTCTTTTTTTCCCTTCAATTGGTGGCCCAGTGTTCGGCACAATTCACGGCACTCGGAACAGCACTGTTATGGGTTTCTCGATCGGGTATAGGCACTGAGTGAAAGATGGGTATTGAGGGTGAACTTACTCCTCTAGTCCGCAATGGGCCTCCTGTGCAGGGGGCTTTTTTGTGGGTGAGCCAATGGCCTGGCCATTCTGCTGTCAGTCCGGTGGTTGAGAGCAGGGCGGGAAAATCCTAATTATTCCCTGCGGCAACGCTGCCCTCATGGGGGATACTTTTAAGGTCTCGATTCCCATCGCGCGCATGACCCAAGAAGATACTGCGTGGGACGTTCCCACCATCACCCTGTCCGATGCCACGGGTCGGACATTGGAGTGTTTTGTTGAGCACTCGATCGAGGTGGAAGGCTCCGAGTATGTGCTCTTACACCCGGTGGATTCCCCGGTTGAGATTGTGACCTGGAAGGGTGACGACGAGGACGAGGAAGCCGTCCCGATCGAGAACGAGCAACAGATCGATCTCCTGTTCAACACGGCGAAGGCGGTGTTGGCAGAGGAGAACTTGAAGTTGAAGCGCACGGCGATCGTGCTGACCGTTGAGGGCGAATTACCCGAAGAACCGGAGGACGATGAACCCTGGGAAGGGAACGGCTCCGGCGAAGATGTGGATGAGTTCCAGTGGTTAGCTAGCTTTTTTCATAATGAAACGGAGTATGCGGTTTATACGCCGCTGGATCCGTTCTTCATTGTGGCCCGCATGAATGAGCAGGGACAGCCAGAATTACTGGATCCCGAGGAGCTGGAGCAGATCGAAGATTTGCTACCGTCGATCGAGGAACAACTATTTAATGGGTTGGAGTAGTTCGATCGAGCCATGCAACGATTGGGTCGCGTGATATTTACTCTCCTCGTGCCCACGGCGGCCTTGGTTGGTGCTTGGCAAGGATGGCAATGGTGGAGCTGGGCCAACCGTCCCATGGACTTGGCCCAGGGCGACACCGCCATGAAAGCAGTACAAGTGCAAATTGAACGGGGAACCAGCGCCCGGCAAATTGGCCGCGATCTGGAACGGTTGGGGATTATTCGCTCCAGCGCGGCTTGGGAACTGTGGGCCCGATGGCTGACTTGGAATGACGACAATGGCGGCTTCCAGGCGGGAACCTATGAACTATTACCCACGGCCCCGATGACGGACGTTGCCCAGCAACTTTGGCAGGGCAAGACCATTCAACAGAGCCTGACGATTCCGGAGGGCTGGACAGTGCGGCAAATGGCCGACTATTTCCAGTCCCAAGGGGTGTTTCGGGCGGAGGAGTTTTTGGCCCTCACGCAAAAAATTCCGCGCGATCGCTACCCCTGGCTGCCCCAGCGAATTACGTCCTTGGAGGGGTTTCTTTTTCCGGATACTTACCAGTTTCCGGGAGACACGATTACCCCGCAGGCGGTGATTGATTCGATGCTCGATCGCTTCGAGAAGGTGGCTTTGCCCCTGTGGAACCAAAATCGCGGCCAAACCAAGCTGGATTTGTTGGGGTGGGTGACGCTTTCCAGCATTGTAGAAAAAGAGGCGGTGATTCCCCAGGAGCGATCGGTGATTGCGGGAGTGTTTAGTAATCGGCTGAATCGGGGGCAAAAGCTAGAATCAGATCCAACGGTGGAATATGCCCTGAAAATTCGGCAAACACCCGATCGTCCTCTGACTTTCACGGATATTCGCCAGCCTTCGCCCTACAATACCTATCTCAATCCTGGGTTACCGCCGGGGCCGATCGCCGCACCGGGCAAGGCCAGCCTAGAGGCCACCTTGGCTCCGGCCAAAACAGACTATGTGTTCTTTGTGGCACGGTATGACGGAACCCATGTGTTTAGCAAAACCTTGGCGGAACACGAAGCCGCTGTGAAGCGCATTCGGGCCGAGCGCAACGCCAGGACTCGATCGACCCCTCAACCTGCGGCCAGCCCCAGCCCCTAGGCACAATCGCCCCGATCGCCCTGATGATCGCCCCTTCATCAGTTTGCCGCTCAGTTTCGCTGCTCCGTTTCGCTGCTCAGTTCGATCGCCACAAGTTTGTGAGGTTCCCGTGACGTTTGGTGTCCTGCTTCAGCCCGACTTAATCCTAGGCGACTGCATTTTGGCCCTCACGCCGGAAGTGATTGTGCAGCACGGTTTGCAGGGCTTGATTCTGGATGTGGATGACACCCTGGTTCCCACCACCACCGACGCGGTTTCACCGGAACTGGTGACCTGGATCCAAGCGGTGCGGCCCCATGTGCAACTGTGGCTGGCCAGCAACAACCTGAGCGAGTCGCGAATTGGCAGCATTGCCCGATCGCTCGACTTGCCCTACTTCACCGGAGCCGCCAAGCCCTCTCGCCGCAAGTTGCGCCAAGCGCTCCAAGAAATGCAACTGCCGCCGGAGCGGGTGGCCATGGTGGGCGATCGCCTGTTCACCGACGTGTTAGCCGGTAACCGTCTGGGGCTGTTCACCGTGTTGGTGCAACCGATGGTGAATCCCCTGTCGGCCCATCGGGGCTATCCGATTCACTCCCTCGAAGTGTGGCTCTCAAAACTGATTGGTGCATCGTTCTATCGCGATCCTTCGCCCCTGCCCACAGCAACCTCCTCGCCCGATCGCCCCACCAGCTAACTCAATCAATGGCCAACTCGAAGTCATTCTGAGATTGAGTTAAAAATGGCCGGTGCTCATGGATCTCGACTGGGTGGATCCCACCTGAATAGATGAGCACACAATTAAGCAGTCTTGGCCCCAAAAAACCAACAGAGCACCATTGACAACCGCCCCCAAAGATTCGGAATCCAATCCGAGGATTTAGGGGCTAACTTTAGGAGCGATTAGTCATGGTTTTTGCCATCATTAATCGTTGCAATTTGCGGTGTAACGCACAGATTCATGGTGAAAATCTAGGGAATAGGGCACTTAATAATTTTTTGTCAATCCCGATACAGTTTTTATTCAAATCGTCTTAGCTTTCTGGTCTGGGGGGATTTCTCTATCAAGTTGCCGCTATGGCTGAAACATTTTTTAAAGAAAAGATACTGATCCCGTGATATACCGCTTGCTAGAATACAAAATCTCGCCTTTTTGATTAACTTTTATGAAGAAACAAATATAAAAAAAATATAAGGAAATAAAACACCATCCCAAAAATCTGCGATTCTAATAACAGTTCAAATGGGGTCAGCCAATAAAGACCCTAACCATAAAACCAACTTTTTTAAACACACAAAGTGCTGGGGTCTCCGGATCCCGGCACTTTGTTTTTGGCCCTGCTGTTTTGGGGCCCTGTTGCTCAGGGTTTTTGGGATCACGGTGCTGGAGATCGCCGTTTCGCCCAGGATCTGGGTCGGGATCGGGGGCGGAGGTCTCGCGGTAATCTCAAGCATTCCGGTGGGGGATCCGCACGAAGGCGAGTCGATCGCCCAGAATTAGCCCCACGCATTACCCCCATACCTCAACTGTTTGATCCCCATCAACCTCGATCGCCCTGGGGCCACAGCCTGGGCCACTGGGGCCATTCGCTGGTTTGATAATTGGTTGCCCCTTGCAACCCTTCCAGAAGTGGTGGTTAGTTATGCGCCCGATCGTCTTGAAAATTGGCACTTCCAGCTTGACCCAACCGGACAGCGGCCGGCTGGCCTTGTCCACGATCGCCACGCTGGTGGAAGTGATTTGTGATCTGCGCGATCGGGGCTATCCCGTGGTGCTGGTGTCGTCGGGAGCGGTGGGGGTGGGCTGTGCGCGGTTGGGGCTGACGGAACGGCCCAAGGCGATCGCCCAGAAACAGGCCGTGGCCGCCGTGGGCCAAGGGCGACTGATGCGGGTCTATGACGATCTGTTTAGTCAGTTTGACCAGCCGATCGCCCAAGTGTTGCTGACTCGGGGAGACTTGGCCCAGCGCAGTCGCTACATCAACGCCTACAGCACCTTTCAAGAACTGCTGCGGATGGGAGCCATCCCGATCGTCAATGAAAACGATACGGTGGCCGTGGACGAGTTGAAATTTGGCGATAACGACACCCTTTCGGCCTTGGTGGCCAGCTTGGTGGAAGCGGAGTGGCTGTTTTTGCTCACGGATGTCGATCGGCTCTATTCCGCCGACCCGCGCCAAAATCCCGATGCGGAACCCATTCGCCTGGTGGAGCAAATGTCTGATTTGGAGGCGTTGGAGCTGGACATTGGCGGCCGTGGCTCCCAGTGGGGAACCGGCGGCATGGCCACCAAAATCACCGCCGCCCAAATTGGCACCAGTGCCGGGGTTCGCGTGGTGATCACGGACGGCAGCCAACCGCGTAACTTGTTGAAAATCTTGGAGGGGGCGGATATTGGCACGCAGTTTGCCCCCCAACCCCAGGCCACCAGCGCCCGCAAGCGGTGGATCGCCCATGGCCTGATTCCAGCGGGCAAGCTTTATCTCGACTCCGGGGCGGTGCGGGCCATCTGCACGGGCGGTGGCTCCCTGTTAGCAGCGGGCATCCGGGATTTGGAAGGGGAGTTTCAACCCCAAGATGCGGTGCAGCTCTGTGATTTAGAAGGGCGGGAGGTGGCTCGCGGCCTGGTGAATTTCAGCCATGAGGCGCTGGAGAAAATCTGTGGCAAGCGATCGGACGAAATTGCCGCAATTTTGGGGCATGACGCGCCGGAAACGGTGGTGCATCGGGATAACTTGGTGCTGGCCAGCTAAAAACGCGGGGCACAGGATTCAGCCATATTCAACCGATACTTTTTTGCTAACGGATGCTAACAAATGCATAAGTTGAGGTGGTCTCTCAACCAAGGCGTATCAACCAATGCCCGTAGGAAAATCCCACGAGCACCATTTAGATCCCGATTCATTGACCGCCCATCGATTTTCGACTTGATGACCCGAGAGCCGCCAATCTTGACGATTTCACCTGTCCACGAAACGGTTTTAGAGGTGTAGGCTTCATTGATGTCGGTCAAGGCAACCTTGCCCAACTCCCAGGCTTTCCACTCCAGATGTTTCTTGAACTGGTAATGCGATAGGGTCAACATCTGCCGCACGGTTTTCGACTTGATCTTGCGACGTGATTTGCTCACCATTTGAGAGGACTCAAAGCTGGGCAACAAGATCACATCAAAGTTTTCAGTCAGGAACCGTGCGGTTTTGTGGTGAAGTTCTTTCACTAGGTGTTGTACCTTGGAACGCAGTCGATCGGCGGCTTTCTTGAGGCGGCGCTTCTGGGCTGATTTGGACTTGGTGATTTTGGAAATCAGGCGATCCAGCTTGAAGCACAGCTTTTGAATCAGCAAGTTCGAGTCATTGCCAATCCATCCATAGGATGACTCAGCAAAGAAGGTCATGAATGTGCGAACACCGGGATCTAAGGCAACCACTCGCCCTTGGTTTTCGGACTGAATGGGTTGCACTTCTGTTGAGGTGATCAGGTAATACTCACCATAGGCGAGTGTCAACCGACCATCACTGAAGCCATCAGGAATTGATTCTCTCAGGGCTGCTTTCCCCAAGATGGTGTAATAGACACCGTTTTCACTGATGGCTGATTTGGGGATGTAGATCGTTTGCTGTCGATCTTTTCGACTGCGGAAGCGACATTTGCGAATCTGACCATCTTTTTTGAATCCCTTTTTAGCTTCTCGAACGGCCGTGCAAGCGTCTTTGACCGCAATCTTTTTGATCTGGTAGGGAACTGGCTTGGCCCATTCGGGAAGCGCACCCAGGATGATGGGTGCAACTGCCATCCAATTGGCTTTGGTTCCCGGTTCCTGAAGATGTTTGATCGTGGCGTTGTAGACGTATCTCGAAACACCAAACCATTGCTTCAGGAGTGCTTTTTGATCAGGGCTTAGGAAGATTCGGATCTTCCTGGATCGCCTTGCGGTAGCTTCTGAGTCCGTGCATTCGGCACGAGAAGACGTGAAGGATGGCGAGCAGATCCGCTGTGAGTTCGGATTCTGGGCAGTGAACAGATTGGTCGAGAACCATGAGTTCGCCACCGTTTTGTTGAACCATGAACTCGAACAGCTCGAATCCGAATCGACACAATCGGTCTCGACAGGCAACCACAATTTGGAGCTGATCGCTGCGCATGAGTCTGACCAGTAGGGATTGCAATCCTTTTCGCTGGAAATTGAGACCCGATCCGATGTCTTGGATGATTTCGGCATTGGGGTAGCGATCACGCATGAACTGGACTTGTCTTGCGAGATCATCTCGTTGCTTGGCTGAACTGACGCGGCAGTAGCAAACGACAGTAGATCGAGTTGCCTTGCGTCCATATGACTCGACGTTATAAAGCCGCTGGCCCGCTTCGTTTCGGATGGTTTCGATCTTCCCTTCATCTGCGTACTTCCTTAGCGTGTTTGGATGCAATCCCAGAAATTCGACCGTTTTTCTGAGAGGGATGTATGCCATATCTAAATATTGGCATACGTTAGTGAACGTTAGTAAATTAATTACTGTTGATCAACCGTTCAACTGATTGGGGATATCAAAAATTTTGGGGGCGATCGGGCGGGATTGGGCGATCAAAGCAGCTCGATCGCACGCTATCGTAAGGGCTGGGCATCGGTTGACTGCCCCCGGGGCCCCAAGCCCTAATTCCCAAGCCAATCCCAGTCCCTGTTGAGTTCAGGCTAATCCTATGATCCTGCCCGGTTCCGCAGTCCGTGTCATTAACCCCAACGACACCTACTATCAGTTTCAAGGTCAAGTGCAGCGCGTGACCGATGGCAAAGTGGCCGTGCTGTTTGAGGGCGGCAACTGGGATAAATTGGTCACCTTCCGATTCTCGGAACTGGAGACGGTGGATGCCACGGCTGGTCGCGGCAAAAAGTAACGCATTGGTTCAAGGCCGTCAAGCCCCTAACCCTTGCTCCCCTTAGCCCCGCTTTGGTTCGGCCATGCGTTTACCCCTGCCGCAATTTGCCCAGCGCGATCGCCCGTCCCATCACCTGGCGGAAGTGATTGAAACGGCCACGACGGAATATTTAGCCCAATGTTTGGAGCCAGAAACCCTTAGTTTTCCGACCATGCCGCCCTTTGGCAGTTGGGTGCGATCGCGCGATGAGGATTCCGGCAATCAGATCTATGGGGTGGTTTATCACGCCACCACCGCCCCGATCGACTCCGTACACCGGGCCCAGGCCTTGGGGCTGTCCCTGGAAGATTTGCGCGAACAACAGCCGCAGATTTTTTCCATGTTGCGCACGGAGTTTCGGGTAGCGATCGTGGGGTTTGTGCCGCTGGAGTCCTTGAATCCCGACGCGATCGGGACAGAAGGCGTGAACCCAGGGGCGATCGCCAACCTCCTGCAAGCGGGGGCCAAACTGATCAACGGCCCGATCTATCAACACTTGCCCCCTCGCCCACCCCAAATTCACCAGGCGGTGTATGGGTGCGATCGCCAAGAGGTGGTGGAATTCACGGCCAAAATGGACTTTTTGCGGACTTTGTTGCAAATGAGCGGCACGCCCACCGATGCGCTGATTGCCGCCACGCTGCGGGAGGTTTATCGGCTGCGACAGGGCGATCGGCCCTGGTTGGTGCAGGCGGGCCGCGCCCTCAGCGTTCTGCTCAAGGATGATTACGATCGCCTGCGAGCGATCCTCGGCCAAGTTCATCTCAGTCCCTAATCCTTACAATCCCTAATCCCTGCAATTCCTAAACCCCCAAGCGGTCGGCATGGGGGCGATCGAGCAGCAGCCACAGCAGCTACGCCACAGCCCGATTAGCCCCGGCCCGGTTAGCCCCAGCCCGATTGCGAATCATGGCAATATTGCGAACTGTTACCGTCAGTTGCGAACGATTGCTAAAACAAAATAGTGATTTTCCAGCCTTCTTCTCAGCCGCTTTATAATCCGATCAGGGATATGCAGTTGTTTGCCTGTCCCCGATCGCACGTTTTTCGGAGCCAAAGGCCATGCCGCGCATTCTCGTTATTGACGACGATCCAGCCATTTCCGAACTGGTATCCGTCAACCTAGAAATGGCCGGCTATGACGTGAACCAAACCACCGATGGCATCAAGGGCCAAGCCCTAGCGCTCCAACTCATGCCCGACTTGATCTTGTTGGACATTATGTTGCCCAAGGTTGATGGGTTCACCGTTTGTCAGCGGCTGCGACGCGATGAACGCACCGCCGATATTCCAGTGCTGATGCTGACGGCGCTGGGGCAAACACAACATAAAGTTGAAGGCTTCAATGCAGGGGCAGACGATTACTTAACCAAGCCCTTTGAAGTGGAAGAAATGTTGGCGCGGGTGCGGGCCCTGTTGCGACGCACCGATCGCATTCCCCAAGCCGCCAAGCATAGCGAAATCCTGAGCTACGGCCCCTTAACCCTGGTTCCTGAACGGTTTGAGGCCATTTGGTTTGACAAAACCGTGAAGCTCACTCACCTGGAATTTGAGCTGTTGCATTGCCTGTTGCAGCGCCACGGCCAAACCGTTGCCCCCAGCGAAATTCTCAAGGAAGTTTGGGGTTACGATCCCAACGATGACATTGAAACCATTCGAGTTCACGTGCGACATTTGCGCACCAAGCTAGAACCCGATCCCCGCCATCCGCGCTACATCAAAACCGTTTATGGTGCGGGTTACTGTCTGGAATTGCCGGCCCAGGACGATCGCGCCGTGGAAACCGTGGCCGACACAGCTTCGGTTTAAGCACCAGGTTGGGCGATCGCTTCGGCTCTCCAACCCTAAATTGCCTCCAGCCCAATTGGCTCCAGCGTCCAATTGAATTCAAGTTTGCTCAAAAGAAGACAAAGCCAAAACAGGGTTAATTCTCGAAAAGCCAATCCCAAACAAGGCAAACGCCATTCATTCGTCTGCAAGGGTTGTTAGGTCTCGCAACACTTGCAGACTTTTGTTTACGTTGCAATGCTTCATGTTTAGCGGGGATCAATTATTCGTCTGCGAGAATCAAACTTGGGCTTAGATTTAGATGCAAATTTAGACCTGATTCAACGTCAATGCGTCGGGCTATTGGGCCCAAGTTGAGCAGCAGATGAAATTAGCCTATTGGATGTATGCCGGGCCGGCTCACATTGGAACGTTGCGGATTGCCAGTTCTTTTCAAAAAGTCCATGCCATCATGCACGCCCCACTAGGGGACGACTATTTCAATGTGATGCGATCGATGCTGGAACGGGAGCGAGACTATACCCCCGTCACCACCAGCGTGGTCGATCGCAACGTTTTGGCCCAAGGCTCCCAAGAAAAAGTTGTTGATAATATTGTTCGCAAAGATCGAGAAGAAGCGCCCGATTTAATTGTGCTGACTCCCACTTGCACTTCGAGCATTTTGCAAGAGGATTTGCAAAATTTTGTGGCACGGGCTCAGTTGGATGCTAGGGGCGATGTGCTCTTTGCCGATGTAAATCACTACCGCGTGAACGAATTACAAGCGGCGGATCAGACCCTTCAGCAAATCGTCAAGTTCTACATTGAAAAAGCCCACAAAGTGGGTGATTTGCAAACCCAAAAGACCGATCGCCCTTCGGTGAATATTTTGGGAGTGACCACGCTAGGATTTCATAATCGCCACGATTGCACGGAATTGAAGCGATTAATGGCGGATTTGGGAATTACAGTGAATGCGGTGATTCCCGATGGGGCTTCGGTGGAAGAACTAAAACAGTTGCCCCGGGCTTGGTTTAATTTGGTTCCTTACCGCGAAATTGGCGGGCTGACGGCGCAATATTTGCAAACGGAATTTCAGATGCCGCTTGTGGATATCACGCCGATGGGGATTGTGGAAACGGCCCGCTGCATTCGATCGATCCAAGCCGTGCTGAACAGCCAGGGCGAGCCGGTGAACTATGAAGGGTTTATTGATGAACAAACCCGATTTGCTTCGCAAGCCGCTTGGTTCACTCGTTCGATCGATTGTCAAAATTTAACGGGTAAAAAAGCCGTGGTGTTTGGTGACAACACCCACGCGGCGGCCATGACCAAAATCCTGGCCCGGGAAATGGGAATTCAGGTGGTTTTGGCGGGCACTTACTGTCAGTATGATGCCGATTGGTTCCGGGATCAGGTCAGTGAATATTGCGATCGGGTTTTAATTACCGATGACCATACCCAGGTGGCCAACGCGATCGCGGAAATTGAACCGGCCGCCATCTTTGGCACGCAAATGGAGCGCCACGTGGGCAAGCGATTAGATATCCCTTGTGGTGTCATTGCGGCTCCGGTTCATATTCAGAATTTCCCCGTTGGCTATCGACCCTATTTGGGCTACGAGGGAGCCAATCAGGTGGTGGATTTGGTTTATAACTCCTTCACCTTGGGCATGGAAGATCATTTGCTGGAAATCTTTGGCGGCCACGACACCAAGGAAGTGATTACCAAGTCTGTTTCCACGGATTCGGAGCTGAATTGGAGTCGCGATGGGCTGACGGAGTTGAACCGTGTGCCGGGTTTTGTGCGGGGCAAGGTGAAGCGCAATACGGAAAAATTTGCGCGCGATCGGGGGCTGACGCAAATTACCGCTGAAGTGCTCTATGCCGCCAAGGAAGCCGTCGGCGCATAGCCCAGCCAGGAACCCATCTCCCCCAGGAAGCAGGAAACGCCTTGGTACAATGCCCAGGGATTGATCGCATCGGTGGGGGACTGGTGATCTATGGTTTTTGCAACGACCGCGCCCCGTTGGGTGCTGGCAACGGATTTGGACGGAACCTTTCTGCACGGCTCCCAGGCCGATCGCGCTGCGTTTTATCAACGGATTGAACAACAGCGCGATCGGCTGATTTTGGTTTTCGTGACCGGTCGCCATTGGCAGCTCATTGAACCGCTGTGGTCGGGCGATTGCCCAGTGCCCCAACCAGATTTTGTGATTGGCGATGTGGGCACAACGGTCTATGACGGTCAGGGCCGCCCGATCGAAACCATCCAAACGGAAATCGCCAATCGCTGGAATTGCGCGAACGATCGGGTCAAGCGCTTGCTGGCGGGGGAGCCGGGTCTCTCGTTGCAGCGCGGGGAATTTGCCTACCGCGTGTCCTATGACTACGACCCGCAATTATTGCGGCAAGCCACGCTGAACCTGATCCAGGCGGCCGGTTTTGATGTGATTATGTCCGCCGATCGCTATTTGGATGTGATGCCCAAGGGCGTTGCCAAGGGATCTACCCTGCAACGACTGGCCAAGCTGGAGCGCTGGCCGGGCGATCGAATCATCACCGCCGGAGACAGCCTCAATGATTTGAACCTGTTGGCGGCGGGCTACCGAGCGATCGCCGTGGGCAACAGTGAACCCAAGCTGCTGGCGGCATTGGGCGATCGACCTACCCTCTACCGCAGTCCCTATCCTGGCCTCTTGGGCATTATGGATGGGTTCCGCCATTGGCAAGTGGACTTGTTTTGAGCCATCGGTTTGCAGCAAGGACTTGCAGAAAGTACCTGCCCAGAAAATATTTGCAGACAATCACAAACCGGCAACCGCTGCTCAGTCAGCGATCAATTGCTGATCAATACAACGATCAATCAACGATCAACCGACAACCAACCCGCAACCAACCCGCAACCAATCAGAACTCGAAAGCGAGATCTTAGTGCTCGAAACGCCCAGCCCATCAGGAGCCTATCAGGATCAATCGGGATCCAGCGCCCATCCTTCGGTGGAAGGCCTAAATTTAACCAAACCCTGATAGATTGAGCGAAACAATCGGCAAGCGCTAGCTCCAAGAAGTTATGAGAGTCCTCGTCATTGGCGGTGATGGTTACTGCGGTTGGGCAACGGCTCTATACCTGTCCGATCGCGGTCATGAAGTTGGCATCCTGGACAGCCTGGTTCGTCGGCACTGGGATCAACAACTGCAAATTGACACCCTGACCCCCATCGCCCCGATCAAGCAGCGCATCCAACGGTGGAAAGACCTGACCGGCAAGCACATTGACCTCTACGTTGGCGACATCACCAACTATGCTTTCCTGGATCAGGCTCTGACCGAGTTTCAACCTGAGGCGATCGTTCACTTTGGGGAACAGCGATCGGCTCCGTTCTCGATGATCGATCGCGAACATGCCGTGTTGACCCAAACCAACAACGTTGTCGGAACCCTCAACCTGCTCTACATCATTCGTGAGAAGTTCCCCGACTGTCACTTGGTCAAGCTGGGCACCATGGGCGAATATGGCACGCCCAACATCGACATCGAAGAGGGCTACATCACGATCGAGCACAACGGTCGCAAAGATACCCTGCCCTATCCCAAGCAACCCGGCAGTTTCTATCACCTCTCGAAAGTCCACGACTCCCACAACATCCACTTTGCCTGTCGGGTTTGGGGTCTGCGGGCCACCGACCTCAACCAAGGGGTGGTTTACGGCGTGTTGACCGACCAAACCGGCATGGACGAATTGCTGATCAACCGGTTGGACTATGACGGCGTGTTCGGCACAGCACTCAACCGCTTCTGTATTCAGGCCGCCGTGGGCCATCCGTTGACGGTGTATGGCAAGGGCGGCCAAACCCGCAGTTTCCTGGACATTCGCGATACGGTGCGCTGCGTGGAACTGGCGATCGAAACGCCTGCCAAACCCGGTGAATTCCGAGTGTTCAACCAATTCACGGAACTGTTCAGCGTTTTGGACTTGGCCAAGAAAGTCCAAGAGGCCAGCGCGGCCATGGGTCTGAAGGTGGAAATCAACAACATCGAAAACCCCCGCGTCGAAGCCGAAGAACATTACTTCAACGCCAAGAACACCAATCTGCTGGATTTGGGCTTGCAACCACACTACCTGTCCGATTCGCTGCTGGATTCCCTGTTGAACTTCGCGGTGAAATACAAGGGGCGGGTGGACAACTCGGAAATTTTGCCGAAGGTGAAGTGGAAGGGTTAATCAACAGCTAAAACCACTAAAAGGTCAAGAACAAGGGCAAGGGGCTGAAGTTCCTTGCCCCTAATTTTCTGATTTTCTTGGGACTTTTTGGCTTTGGCCTGTTTTGGTGCTCGCTGGCTGCACTTAGGGGGTCACCAACAGGGCCGGCTCCACGGCGGCGGCGGGGCCCGTCAAAACCATGTGCGGTGCGGCAAAGTAGCGATCGGCCACCGTTTGAATATCTTGGGCACTCACTTGGGCGATCGCGGTTTGAAAGGTGCGATCGAACTCGCGACCCAAGCCCAACACCTCATACCAACCATAGAGTTGAGCCAACTGGGCGTTGGTTTGCTTACCCAGGGCATATTGACCCAAGAGCTTATTTTTGGCGGCGGTTAATTCTGCCGCTTCGATCGGGTGATGAATCAAGCGTTCCACCTCCGATTGCAACCCGGCAATCGCCTCGGGCACGTTCTGAGGCGCAGTGCCCATGTAAACCACAAAGTGCGACGGGCCCAAGCGAGTGGGATAGAGGGCCGAAACTTCATAGGCCAAGCCGCGTTTTTCCCGCAGCTCCACAAATAGGCGACTCGAAAGGCCATTGCCCAAATAGGTGCTGGCCAACTTCAGCGCCGCATAGTCCGGGTGATGTTGTTGCTCGGTTGCGGTTGAATCCGTTCCCAACACCGATGCGGCCCCATAACCCAACATGACGATCGCCTGCTGAGTTTCCTGGGCGATCGCCCGTTGCTCAATGGTGTTGGGCAAGGGCGGAAACTGCGGCTCCACAATGACTTGATCGCTCACCTGCCAATCGCCAAACACTGCTTCGATCGCCTTCAAAGCTTCCTGGGTGCTCAGGCAACCGGACACCGCGATCGTCACCCGATCAGGCTGGAAGTAGGTTTGATGAAACGCCTGCAAATCCGCTGGGGTCAGTTGTCCCGTGGTGGTTTCCGTGCCCAAGGGTGAAAACGCATAGGGATGCTCTGGCCCGTATAGCACTTGGCGCAGTTGATCAAACCCCAGGGAAAACGGCTGCTCGCGTTGGGAACGAATCCCCTGCAACATCAGCGATCGCTCCAGTTCCACCTCCGACTCCGGAAACGCGGGCGATCGCAACAACTCTCCCGCCAAGGACAGCAGATCCACAAAATCGTGGGACACACTCTTGAGGCTAACCAGAAAGTAATCGGTGCTGGCATCCGTGCCCAGGCTGGCCCCGATCGATTCCACCCGCTCCGCAATTTCCATCGATGACAGGCGTTCCGTGCCCTTCGTCATCACCGCTGCCACCAAGTTGGCTAGCCCCGCTTTCGATCGCGCCTCCCACAGACTCCCAGCCTTAATGAAGATACGAGCCGCCACAATGTCCGCTGCCGGATTTTCGATCGCAATTGCCGTCAAACCATTGGGAAAAACATGGTGCTGAACTGGGGGCGCAAACGTCATGGCGAAAGAAACGAGAAATTGTTTTGCACAATACATTCTCACCCCTTTTAACCTGTTTGGGGGCGATCGTACTGTTCATCTTGATCGCTTCCGGCCACCCATCCACAGGTCTGCTTCCCCAAATCATTCAGTCCAGGAATCCGGTTGGTTGCCCTTGGAATCCGTAAAGCTCCAAAGGCTGCGATCGGGGCGATCGCCCAATCCCCACCGTTTCATCGATTACTTAAAATTCTGAAAAGAAGATGCCAAAATAGGGGCACTGGCAGATCAAGAATCAGCACTCAATTGCAATTATTTATAGCTAAAAACAGATTTCCAATCAATTAAGAAGCCGATTCTGATTATCCTCAATCCCATTTCCTCCAAATGAAGCCCATTTAGTCCTAGCAAATACCTCAAGAGTCCCTTAACTTCCTGAGGAATAGCCACAATTGTTGATCACCAAAGCCAAGCCCAGAGCGCATTCCCTTCGCAACTCACTGCTCTTTCCAACTATTGATCCCTATGCTGGCCAAGTGGCTCCAGAGATTACGAGATCGCCTGCTTGTTCGATCCATCAGCACCCAACTTTTTCTCTACGTTTTGGGTGGGGCCCTCGTGGCCTTGGGAACCATGGCCGCCGTCTTTTATCGCTCCATTGAACGGGAATCCCTTGGGCGAATTCGTGCGGAACTGAACGCCCAAGTTGAATTTACCCGAGGGCAACTATTAGAGTCGCAGCGCTACATTGAAATTCTGTCGGCGGCTGTTTTGACCAATCGCGATCGAAATATTCAAGATCCAGAATTCTATAAGCAACTAACTTTAGAATTTTTCAAACAACGTCCCAGCTTAGTGTTGGGAGTAGGCTTCGGCCAAAATGCCTTTCAGGTTTTGCGCGATCGTCAGTGGTTTTATCCATATTTTTATGTCGATCAAGGTCAGCCCAATCCGATCGGTGAGCGCCTACCGCCTCCCCACTCCGACTGGATTTACTCAGAGTTGTATAAAGACGATCAATATCCTGACCAACATTACTGGCGAATTCCTGTGGGTAATCAAAAGGGAATTTGGATAGAACCCTATGAGTGGTCAAATATTGTCATGACCAGCTACTTAGTTCCCTTCTATGACAGTCAAAAAAACCTAGTTGGTGTGGCAGGAACAGATTTCAGCGTAACCGAACTCAGCAAACGAGTCGATCGATCCGTCATCAACGATGAAGGCTATTTTGCCATTCTCAGCAGATCTGGCAAATTACTGGCTTACCCACCGAAGCGCAAGTCTCTTCAAGCCAATTCCAGCTATCGAGATTTGCCACTCTTGCGCGAACTGTGGCCCATCTTGCAGAGCAAAAATTCCGATATTATTTATCACCAAGATCAAATCATCGCCTATGAGCGAATTCCCAGTGCCAACTGGATTGCGATCGCCATTGTTCCCAGTGATGTAGTGTTGGGGCCCCTTTGGCGCATTTTAATCATCAGTGTCAGCATCGCCGCCATTCTGCTAGCGATCGCCGTATTGGGTTTTGTGCGCCGTCTCAATCGCCAACTTAAGCCGATTTTAGAAAAATGCAATACCTTGGTGGCCACGGAGAAAATCATGCCCATGGCCACCCCAAAAGCCACCACTTCAGAGGCCGTCTTCGCTTTTGCGGTTCGCGATCGGCAGCACATGGATGAGCTGACTTTTTTATGTCATTCCTTTGATCAAATGGCCGCCAAAGTGGAGGCAACCTTGCAATCTTTGGCCGAAACCAACCAAACCCTGCAAGCCACCGTTCAAGACCGCAGCGAGGCCCTAAACCAATTGCAACAAACGCAATTGCAACTGATTCAAAGCGAAAAAATGTCAGGGTTGGGGCAGCTTTTGGCAGGAATTGCCCATGAAATTAATAATCCCGTGAATTTTATTCATGGCAACTTAGATTATGTGCGGGACTATGTTCACGAATTACTCCAAGCCACAACGCAAGTCTATGCAATCCATGCCGGTCAAGCCAGCCAATCTAACGGTCAAGCCTCGATCGACTTTGAAGAACTGGCATTTATTCAAGCTGACTTGATTAAAATTTTGGATTCGATGACCGTGGGCACCGATCGAATTCGGCAGCTAGTTTTATCCCTGCGCACATTTTCCAGAACTGATCAAACCAAAGATTGTGTCACCAATTTGCACCATGGCATTGAAAGCACCTTGCTGTTGCTCAAACATCGTTTGAAAGCAACGTCTGATCATCCAGCCATTGAAGTAATCACAAAATATGGCGATTTGCCACCTGTGGAATGCTATCCAGGCCCGCTGAATCAGGTGTTTATGAATTTGCTGGTTAATGCGATCGATGCCTTGGAGCAAAAAACAGCCGGCTGGAGCGAGGCAGAAATTGAGGCTAATCCTAGCCGAATTGAAATTACCACCCAGTTTATCGCTAGTGAAAATGTGGTTGAAATCAGCATTGCTGATAATGGCCCCGGCATTCCAGAATCCGTGCAGGCAAGGATTTTCGATCCATTTTTCACCACAAAACCCGTTGGCAAAGGCACAGGCTTGGGACTGTCAATTAGCTATCAAGTTATTACGGAGCGACACCAAGGGAAAATTTTCTGTCGCTCTCAACCCAATCAAGGTACTCAATTTATGATTCATTTGCCTGCTGGTATCAATCAGCAGAATCCGCCATTCAATCATCGGTAAAGGCTGTCACTAACTAAGCATTAACTAACCCAGCATTAACTAGCCAAGTATTAACCAACCGTTAGGGATGCCAATCGTTGCCAGAACCGTAGCGCCAAGCCGATCGCACCGGTTTGCGAGCGGGCAAGGCCAGGCGATCGCCCGCGTGATATAGCCCCAAGGCGAGATAATGCCGCATCCAGTCCAACAAGGCAGGCAAGCCCAGTTGGGGAATGAGTTGAGCCACCAAGGCCGGCTGGGCGATCGCCACACGGGCCAGGGCAATGGAAAGGGCGGGAAATTGCACCACGTCTTGCAGGAAGGGCCGCAGTACCCGATCGCCCGCTGCGGCCATTTCCCCAAACACCGCATCCAACAATCGATTGATGCGATCGCTCGGTAACTGTTGCCCCACAGCCACGCGCATGGCCTGCTGAAATAACCAGGTAACGGAAAGATTCGGTTGATAGGGCAGCAACAGGCTCAGGTGGGATCGATCGAGCCGATCGGTTTGCAGGGCGTTGGTGATGCCATCCAAGAGCCGATCGAGGTGGCGCAACAGGGCCCCAAAGCCGCCAAAACTGAGGGGGGATTGCAAACCGCTGCTATCACCAATAAACAGCAGGCGATCGACCGTTGGTTGCAAAGGGCTTTGGCGAAAGGCAGGGAAAAAACCAAACAGGGCCCGCTGAAATTGCAACCCCTCCAGGGAAGGCAAGTTTTGGTAGGCGGGCAACAGCCGGAAGTAGTCCTCAAACAAATCGTGCAAACTGGGACGGCTGGGGTGGGCATCCCCATAGCAAAACAGATAGGTGGTGCGGCCCGCTTGGGCGGGGAACGCTTCCCAAAAATATTGGCGATCGTCCTGAATGCCGGTGGTCGTGGCAATGAGATCAGCGCTGTCGTTGGCAGGATAGCCCGTGGCGCAAGTACCCACCACCAGACAAACGCCATCGGGTTTGGCGGGGCCGCGAGTTTGCCGAACAATCGGGGACTGATGCCCCATAGCATCCAGCACCAGCCGTGCCCCGATCGTGACCGTAGCCTGATGGGCGGTGACCCAATCCCCATAGGCAGCGTTGCCCCCGGCTCCGGTGGCTCCGGTGGGGCCGCCCAGGAGCGATCGCCCCTGCACCCAAACCCGATCGGGCTGCACGGTCAAGGAAACAAACTGGGTTTGCTCCAGCAGGATGCCCCCAGCGGCCAAGAATTTTTGCCGCAATTGGGCGACCAAAATGGCGGGACTGACTCCCAGATTCAGCACATCCCGCACCCATCGCTCCTGACCACCCGCAAAGGCAATCCGCACGGGATTAAATTCCGAGGCGATCGCCCGCTCCAGTTCCGCCGCCGTCAACAACCCCCGTTCAACCAAAACGGCCAATTCCGATCGGGAAATGTTCCATTCCTGATCTCGCCCTTGCAGTTGTCCCCGTTCCATCAACACCACGCGCCAACCGGCCTGGGCCAGAGCCGTGGCCATCACAATCCCCAAGGTTCCCCCCAGCACCACCAAATCAACCATGAGGGCATTGGCCGGCGGCAAGTTGTCAGGATCGTCCGCCAGATTTTGTGAAGATTCGTAAATCACCGAAATGGGGGGTTTGCCCCCCCGATCATCCAGCCCCCGGAGTTGTTGCCACAGGCGATCGGCTCGCGCTAAACCCGCCAACGGTTGGCCGGGGATGGTGGAAAGGAGATCGGCGGTTAAACTCATAACGAACCAAAACGAACAATTGGGTGGAACAGGGCGATCGATTCAGGCGATTGCGGGCCCAGTGGCCCAAGCTTGGCATCCTGACGACCCCCACCCTCCACAAAGGACAGAACGGCCATGGCTGGTGTGAGGTCGAATGCGGCGGCGATCGTGCAATTGCGCGAGGTGGTGAAAATCTATAACCGCAGTCAGCGCGGCCTGTTGGGGGCTAATTTACGGGTCGATCGCGGCGAATTTTTGATGATTACGGGCCCCTCCGGCGCGGGCAAGTCTACCCTGCTGAAGCTGCTCTATGGCGAAGAACTGGTCGATCGGGGCGAAGTGATCATCGATGGGCAACGGGTTAGCGATCTCAATCGCAATCAACTGGCGCTCCTGCGGCGCAAAATCGGCATCGTTTTTCAAGATTACAAACTCATTCCCCGCCGCACCGTCGCCGAAAATATTGCCTTCGTTTTGTTGGCCCAGGGCTATCCCCAGGCGGAAATTCGCCGTCGTCTCACGCCCGCCCTGCGGTTGGTGGGGCTGCTGCACAAGGCAGACCACTTCCCCGAACAGCTCTCCGGCGGCGAACAGCAACGGGCCAGCATTGCCCGGGCAATTGTCAGCACGCCCCCCTTAATTTTGGCCGATGAACCCACCGGCAACCTCGACGGCGACAACTCCCAACAGATCATTGCGATCCTGGAGCGGCTCAACGAATTGGGAGCAACCACGATCGTCACGACCCATGATGAGTTGTGGGTGCGGCGCAGTCATCACCGAGTTTTGCAACTGAATGAAGGCAAGCTTTACGAGGTGCGGCCCGCCGGTCGATCGACCGCCCGGCCCGCACCAGCCGCCTGGTTAGGCTAGCAGCTTGCCAATTTGCGATCGGCCAATCTGCGATCGGCCAATCTGCGACCGCGCGTCTGTAACCACCATCTGTAACCACCAATTGACGCGGGGCGATCGCCCAACGCTCAAGGGTTGGAATCCGCCAGGCGACCCAAGCTCGGCATTTTCCCCAGCAGTCCTGTCATCAACCTCAGGGCCAGGGACTTCAGGGGCGGAACCCGCTTGAGGGCCGCCAAGCCCAGCCGCCGCCCCCAAACCACGGGCCACAGTTGGGTGGAAAAGAGTCGATCGAGCAAATCGGTGAACGCCAAGATCACCCAATTGCCCCAACGCCGCCAGCGATCGTAGCGCCGCAACACCGCCACTTGCCCAAAGTCTTCACCCCGGGCGATCGCCCCCTGGATCACATCAACCAGGGCCGCCGCGTCGCGAATGCCCATGTTCAAACCTTGTCCCCCCACGGGATGGCAACAATGGGCCGCATCCCCCGCCAGGGCCAACCGATGCCCCACGTAGCGATCGCACTGCATCAACCGCACCGGAAATAGATAGCGATCGCCCACCAATTCCAATTGCCCCATCTGGGGGCCAAACCGTTGGCTCAGGGCCCGCAAAAATGCTGGGTCATCCAACGCCAACATCGCCTGGGCTTCCGCGTGGGGAGCCGTCCACACCAAACGACAAACATCCCCCAAGGGCAAAATCGCGAAGGGGCCGCTGGTCTGAAACCGCTCGTAGGCAATGTTTTGGTGATGCTGTTCAGCCTTGACGGCGGCCACAATGCAGGATTGCCAATAGGCCCAACCGCGTCTGGGAATGCCGGCCGCTTCCCGCAGGGGCGATCGGGCCCCGTCCGCCGCCACCACCAGTTTGGCCCGCAGTCGCGACGGAACCGTCACCCCCTCGCCATTGGGCGCAATCACCAACTCAGCCCAATCGGCCCCGTAGTCCAAAACGGTGGCCGTGGCTGGGCCAATCCAAGTGCAATGGGGCGATCGATTCACAGCCCCTTGCAAGGCTTCCAGCAGGGTATTGTGGGCCGCCACATAGCCCAACTCCGTCTGCATTCCCGCATCTTGGGGCCAAAATTCCACCACATCGGGCCAATCACAATCGGAAAGCCGAATGCGCCGGAAGGGTTCCAGACTCGATCGCACCTGATCCCACAGGCCCAATCCCTGAAAGATTTTGGCCGAAGACAGGGAAAAGGCATAGGCCTGGGCTTGTTTTGCTGCCGTGGCCTGGGTTAGGGCTTCAATGATCGCCACTTTCAACCCCGTTTGGCGCAACCCACAGGCCACGACCAATCCCACAATCCCACCCCCAACGATCGCTACGTCATAGGTGGGAATTGCAGCCGCTTTCGCTTCCGCCACTGCCACGTCAGATTCGCTATGCATGTCTGGGCGATCGAGCAACATAAACCTTCAATTCCTCAAATCTTGAATTCCTACGAATTCCCCGGGAGCCGCCGCACAACCAGTACCGATAACCCAATTATCGGGCGATTCCAACCGTTCTGGATCCTGCGGATCACTGCCCGCATGAGTTTCTCAGGATCACCAATAGCAAGAGGGGAGACGATTCAAGATCGTCCCCCCTCCACTGTGTCGCTTAGACTGATTTGCTCAGGCTAGCAGGCACTCACAACCTTCAGAATTAACCGTTGATTGCGGGAGCTTGCAGAGCTACGGGAGCAGCTTCACCGGCAGCCAGATCCAGCGGGAAGTTGTGAGCGTTACGCTCGTGCATCACTTCCATACCCAGGTTGGCGCGGTTGATCACATCAGCCCAGGTGCCGATCACGTGACCTTGCGAGTCAACAACCGATTGGTTGAAGTTGAAGCCGTTCAGGTTGAATGCCATCGTGCTCACGCCCAGGGCGGTGAACCAGATACCCACAACCGGCCAAGCACCCAAGAAGAAGTGCAGCGAGCGGCTGTTGTTGAACGAAGCGTATTGGAAGATCAAGCGACCGAAGTAGCCGTGGGCTGCAACGATGTTGTAGGTTTCTTCCTCTTGACCGAACTTGTAGCCGTAGTTTTGCGACTCAACTTCGGTGGTTTCCTTAACCAGCGAGCTGGTCACCAAGGAACCGTGCATTGCGGAGAACAGCGAGCCACCGAACACACCAGCAACGCCCAGCATGTGGAAGGGGTGCATCAGGATGTTGTGCTCAGCTTGGAACACCAACATGAAGTTGAAGGTGCCCGAGATGCCCAAAGGCATACCGTCAGAGAACGAACCTTGACCGATCGGGTAGATCAGGAACACGGCGGTAGCAGCAGCCACAGGAGCGCTGTAAGCCACGCAGATCCAAGGACGCATACCGAGGCGGTAGCTCAGTTCCCACTCACGGCCCATGTAGCAGAACACGCCGATCAGGAAGTGGAACACAACCAGTTGGTAAGGGCCACCGTTGTACAGCCACTCATCCAAGGAAGCAGCTTCCCAGATGGGGTAGAAGTGCAAACCGATGGCGTTCGACGAGGGGATCACAGCACCAGAGATGATGTTGTTCCCGTACAGCAACGAACCAGCCACGGGTTCGCGAATGCCGTCGATGTCAACCGGGGGAGCGCCGATGAAAGCGATAACGTAGCAGATGGTAGCAGCCAGCAGGGTGGGGATCATCAGGACACCGAACCAGCCCACATACAGGCGGTTGTTGGTGCTGGTTACCCACTCGCAGAACTGATCCCACACGGAAGCGCCTTGGCGCTGTTGCAGGGTTGCAGTCATGGTTGGATGAATTGCTTTGTAGAAGAATGATTTGGTGGGTTTTGTTTCCCACGTGAATATAGATTAACTGCTGTGTTTAGTTTTGTAAAGAGGTTTTGACGATGATTTACACAAATTCCATTTTCCTTAACGTTTGAGGTCAAGGGCCATGGCCGATCGCACAGAGGCGGATTGCCGTACCCGTCAGCCTTTGGGGTCTCTGGTAACCTACAGCGCTGCCTACACGCTGGTTCCCACCTATGAATGTTTCAATCGCTGTCAGTACTGTAATTTTCGGGTGGAGCCGGGGGCCGATCGCTGGCTGGGCCTGGCAGAAGCAACCGTTAAGCTTCGATCACTCACCAATCCATTGCGGGATTGTTACAAACCACAATCGGGGCAATTCCCGATCGCCCCGACCAGCCCCCCCAGCTCCGGGCCGATTGAGATTCTGATTCTGAGTGGGGAGGTGCATCCCCGCAGTCCCCGGCGATCGGCCTGGATTCGGCGCATTGAGTCCCTCTGTCGGTTGGCACTGCTGGAAGGGTTTTTGCCCCATGCCAATGTGGGGCCGCTCGATCGCGAAGAGATGGCTTATCTGAAAGCGGTGAATGTTTCGATGGGCTTAATGATTGAGCAGGTGAGTCCTGCCCTGGCCCAAACTGTCCATCGCCACGCCCCCAGCAAGGATCCATCCCGACGGTTGGCACAACTGGCCCAAGCGGGGGAGTTACAGATTCCCTTCACCACGGGTCTATTAATTGGGATTGGCGAAACCGAGGCTGATCGCCTGGACAGCTTACGGGCGATCGGGCAAATTCATCGCCAGTACGGTCACATCCAAGAAGTGATCGTGCAACCCCACAGCCCCGGTCGGGATCAAGTCTGGGAAGGGGAGGCCTGTTCGGCGGCCCTGTTGCTGGAAACGGTGGCGATCGCCCGGGAACTGTTACCACCGGAAATTGCGATTCAAGTGCCGCCCAATCTATTGAAAACAGCGGAATTGCTGCAACGGGCGATCGAGCTGGGGGCAAGCGACCTGGGGGGAATTTGCCCGATCGATGAGGTGAACCCCACCTATGAACACCCGAGCCTGGCCCAACTCACCGATTGGGTGGCCGCAGCGGGCGGGCAACTGCGCCCCCGGTTACCGATTTACCCCGCCTTTGACGACTGGTTAAGTGATCCAATGCGATCGCTCGTGCAAAGCTGGCGCGATTTCCTCGGTTCCTCCCCAGATTCGCGAGATTTCCCCGAGCGATTCGACCCGAAACCAGGGCCTACAATGCAGAAGTTAATCAGCCGGCCCTAAGTCCGGTGTTCACGCCCGTTCCCATCGTCTGGTCTTGCTGCTATGTGTGCTTTGGAAATTCGCCCCGTCAATACGCCGGCTGATTTGGAACAGTTTTTAGATGTGCCCGATCAGGTCTATCACCAGGATCCCTATTGGGTTGCCCCCCTACGCAGCAGCATCGCTCGGCAATTGTCGCCGGAGAATTCATTCCGCACCTATGGCCAATTACAAGCTTTTGTGGCCTTGAATCCTGAACCGGTGGGGCGGATTGTGGCCACGGTGAATCAACGATTGGTGGAAAAGGAAGGGGAAGCGATCGGGCTGTTTGGCTATTTTGAAACCATCAATGATTTCAGTGTAGCCCAAGGGTTGTTTACGGCTGCTGAAACTTGGTTAAAAGCACAGGGCATGACTAAAGTTCGCGGCCCCATTGATCTGTCTACCCACAATAATTGCTTGATGCTGATTGATGGGTTTGATTCCCCACCCATGGTGATGATGCCCTACAACCCTTCTTACTATCCTGAATTGGTGGAGCAAGGGGGATTCAGCAAAGCAAAAGATGCCTATGCCTATGAATATCCGCTCGATCGCCCCTTGCCCACTGAATTTGAAAAAGCCTATAAAATTGCCACCAAATCCGGCGTGAGCTTCCGCTCCATTGAAACCAAGGGTGAAGCCTTTGAGCGAGATGCCAGGATTTTATATCGTCTATTCACCGAAGCTTTTTCAGGAAATTGGAGTTCCACCCCACGCACCGAAGAAGAGTTTTTGGAAGAAGCGCGATCGCTCCAACAATTGGTTGATCCCGATGTGGTTTTGATTGCAGAAGTGGACGGCAAAGCGGTGGGATTTTTCATGGGCTTGCCAGACTACAACATCCCGCTCAAGGAAGTGAAAGGCAAGCTGAATTGGTGGGGAACGTTAAAGTTTCTTTGGTATCGGCGGCAAATCGATCGGGGGCGGGTGGTTGCCATTTGTTCTTTGCCGGAATATCAACGCAAATTGGTTCCCTTGGCCTTGATTTATTTGGGGTTGCGAGCTTGTCAGCAAAAGGGCAAACCCTACCGCACCTCTGAGTTAGGTTGGGTTTACGAGGACAATTCCCGATCGCGCCGTCTGATCGAAGCGGCCGGCGGCAAAATCTATAAAACCTATCGCATTTATGAAAAGTTCCTATCTCTAGCCTAGGCAATCTCTGAGCAGTAACTTAGGGTACTTGCCAAGCACCAGTCGTCGTTGGGGCAAGGGGCTTAAGCCCCTTGTCGTAATCGATCGATGAGGCCCGCAGGCATCGGTCAACAAGCCCCACAGGCATCGATCAATAAGTCCCGCAGGTATTGATCAGTAAGCCCCATAGGCATCGATCAGTAAGCCCCGCAGGCATTGGTCAATAAGCCCCACAGGCATCGATCAATGAGGCCCCCAAGATAGCGGTTTTAGCTCTTCAGACATCCATATTCAAGCTGGATTCAATCCGGGATTAAAACCCCTGAAAAACTTCAATCGCAATGCCCCAGAAAAGGCGCGATAATAGCATCATTGGCACTATTTCGCGCCTCTTCGCATGGCTGCCCAGTAAGTTCATGGGCCCTGAGCGATCGGCAATAGGCGATTCAGTTAATCGGCCATTTACTAGGCCCTTGATAGGCGATCGGTTTAGGCACTGCAACCATGGTTTTCTCCGCCCCCGCGCCGGATGCTGCACCCAGCAACGACCCCGCCCAGCCCAGTTCTCACCAGGCAAGTCCTCAACTGTGGCTCTATGACACCACGTTGCGGGATGGGGCCCAGTCGGAAGGTCTCTCATTTTCCATTGAGGACAAGCTACGGATTGCCCGCAAGCTCGATCACCTGCGAATTCCTTTCATTGAAGGGGGTTGGCCCGGGGCCAATCCCAAGGATGTGCAGTTTTTTTGGCAACTTCAGGAAGAGCCGCTGGAATTTTCCGAGGTGGTGGCCTTTTGCTCAACCCGCCGACCGGGCATGAGCGCCGAGGAAGATCCGCTCCTGAAGCCGATTTTGGCCGCTGGGACACGTTGGGTAGCCATTTTTGGAAAATCTTGGGATTTGCATGTGACCGAGGGCCTCAAAACCACCCTCGATGAAAACATCGCCATGATCCGCGACTCGATCGCCTTCCTAATCAGCCAAGGGCGACAGGTGATCTACGACGCGGAACATTGGTTTGACGGCTATTTGGCGAATCCCGACTACGCGATCGCCACCCTCAAGGCAGCCCACGAGGCCGGGGCCGCTTGGTTGGCCCTCTGCGACACCAATGGCGGCACGCTCCCCCACGAGGTGGCTCGGATTGTGGCTGAGGTGCGGGAATGGCTGCCCGCGGCCCAATTGGGAATCCACACCCACAACGATTCCGGGACGGCGGTGGCCAACGCGATCGCCGCTGTCCAAGGGGGCGCAAGGATGGTGCAAGGCACGATCAATGGCTATGGCGAGCGCTGTGGCAATGCCAACCTCTGCACCCTGATTCCTAATTTGCAGTTGAAACTGGGGCTGAACTGCATTCCCGCCGCCCAGTTGGCGGAGTTGACGGCCACCAGTCGCTTTGTCAGTGAGGTGGCGAACTTGGCTCCGGACGATCGCGCGCCCTATGTGGGTTTGTCTGCCTTTGCCCACAAGGGCGGGATCCATGTCAGCGCCGTGGAACGCAATCCCCACACCTATGAACATGTCTCGCCCGATCGGGTGGGAAACCAACGCCGAATCGTCATTTCTGATCAATCGGGTTTGAGCAATGTGTTGGCCAAAGCCCGCTCCTTTGGCTTAGATCTCGACAAACAAGACCCCGCCTGTCGGCAGATTTTACAAACCCTCAAAACCCTGGAAAATCAGGGCTATCAGTTCGAGGCCGCCGAAGCCAGTTTTGACCTGCTGATGCGAACGGCCCTCGGTCAGCGATCGAGCTTTTTTGTCCTGAAAGATTGCCGCGTTCACTACGACTTTGGTGAACCGAGCGATCGGGAATCCTTGGCCACCGTCAAGGTCACCGTGGGCGATCGCACCCTGTTGGAAGTGGCGGAAGGTAACGGCCCCGTGGCGGCCATGGATGCGGCCCTGCGGCGAGCGCTGGTGCAGTTTTATCCAGTGGTGGCTCAGTTCCACCTCACCGATTACAAGGTGCGAATTTTGGATGGCGGCGCGGGCACATCCGCCAAAACCAGAGTCCTGGTGGAATCCAGCGACGGCCACCAGCGTTGGACAACCGTGGGAGTCTCCGGCAACATTTTGGAAGCTTCCTATCAAGCCGTTGTGGAAGCGATCGAATATGGCCTGATTCTTCACGGTATTCAGACTTTGCAACCACTACCCCTAGCTTTGGAGGTCTAAAAAGTCACATCTTTGGCAACCCTATGCCACGGAGGTGTTGCGCCAAAGTGCCATTCTTGAAGCAGGATTTTAGGGCTAAGAAATAGAATTCCCGATCGCAAAAGCAAGGGTTCGATCATGAACCTTTGCTCATCTTTAGTACCCCAGATTCCAGCGATCCTACGGATTTTCCCTGAACTTGCGCCCCCCTGAGACCACATGGGGCCAACCGGAATCGGGGCTAATTTTCCGCCCTGGCCGCCCTCTGGTTCTGAGTCGCGGCCGCTCCCATGCCCACCCATCGGCTGGGCAATCTCCCTGGCAGTTTGCTCCCCAAGATATTTACCATTAACTCAAAAACGAGTTAACCCGAAAGAAAGTTATCTAAATTGGATCCCAGAGGAAAAAATTTAACAATAATTGAAGTTGCGACCCCTCTATTTGTGATAACTCTGAAGGAAAGATGGAAAAGGATCTTGAGGCAGTTCTGTGCTGAAATCAGCTTCGTCTGAAGGTGAGCAGGTGCGACGCGGCTTTCGGCAGCTCGTGGTGACCATTTTGTTGGTATCAGGGTTGCTTTACACGGGCGTGGCGAGTGTCCTGCTGAACACCATCACCAGCCTCGAACAAAGAACCATCGAAGAACATACCAACCGCTTTACTCGGTTACTTTACCGGCGATCGGCCCAGCTTTTGCCATCGGCCTGTGACTATGGCTATTGGGATGCAACCCATCAGTTTCTAAGGCAGCCCAATGAAGACTTTATTCGCAATAATTTTAGTCCAACCAATTATCAAAGTTTTGATTTAACCATCATGGGCGTGGTGGGTCGTGATGGCAAAATTCGCTATGCCCGAGAGCGACAAGTTTCAAATCAGTCCGGCAGCACCGCCAACGATCGCTATCATGAACCCTCCACAACCCTGACGTATTTTTTGCAATCCCTGCCGAAAGGATTTCAATCAAACCCAGACCAAAAGCGGCTGGCGGGTGTGGTAGCCATTGACAATGATTTATTAAGCATTGCCATTTGCAGCATTCCCAATCCTCAAAAACCAGATCAAGTGGATGGTTGGTTTGTGATGGGTCAGCGGCTGGATGCTCGGTTGCTTCAAGATTTAAGCCAATTGGTTCCGGGGGCTTTGGAAATTAAGGTCAGCCGTCATTCCAACAATTTGCCTCTCTATGGAGCCTTTGATTTTACGGGTCAAGCCAGACGAAATCAGCGCACCGAAGTAACTGATTCATCGCGCAATTTGGTGGGTTATCGCTACTTAGTGGATGTGTATGGCAAACCCAGTGCGATCGCCCGGGTCACCATTACGCGCACCCTACACCAACATAGTTTGTATGGACTCTTGAGCATTGGCGGCATTTTGGTGCTGCTCAGTTTGGGATTCATTAGCCTGGCTTGGCAGGCCCTGCAACAGGCTTTGCAGAACTTGGATGAGCGCGATCGAGCGGAGGCCGCCCTAATTGAATCGGCCACTCAAAATCTCGATCGGGAAACCTATCGCGCTCGCATCATGGAACTGGAGTTAATTCTTCAGGATTTGCGGGCTTCTCAGGCTCAGTTGATCCACAGCGCCAAGATGGAAAGCTTGGGCAAAATGGTGGCGGGCATTGCCCATGAAGTGAATAATCCCGTGAGCTTTATTCAGGGTAATTTGCGACACCTTAAAAAATATCAGCAGGATCTTTGCGACCTAATACGGCTGTATCAAAAATATTATCCCGTTGCCTACGATGAAATTTTAGATCGCTCTCGAGAAGTGGATTTGGCTTTCATCTTAGAAGATAGCGATCGGGTCATTCAGTCCATCGATCGCGGAGCCGATCGGATCTATCGGATTGTGAATGCCCTGCGCAATTTTTCGCGATTGGATGAATCGGATTTGAAATCGGTGGATCTCCATGCAGGCATTGACAGCACGATCGAACTCTTAGACCACGCCTTAGAAGAACGCTCATTCCGACCAGCGATTGCGATCGAGCGAGTCTATGGCGAATTACCCCTCGTTGAGTGTTATGCACGCCAGCTCAATCAAGTTTTTATGCATTTACTCATGAACTCGATCGACTCCCTCGACGAGACCATGAAAAAACACTATCAACGCATTCACGGCAAACCGGCAGACTCAGCCCCGAGCACCCCAACCACCGCTCCCGTCATTTTGGGGGCGGAGCCAGGAACCGAAATTGACCTTAGCAATTCAGAACCCATTGATGGAGAAAGTTATCGTTCACCGGTCTTGAAAACCTCCGCTGACCTACCCGCAAAGGCCCCCCGAAATTCCGGTCAGCCAACGAGCCAATCAAAGCTGGAAAATGCGGGTGTCGGCAACCTAAATTCCGGAAATGCTAGCACGAGCAATAATGCCAACAACACCAACAATAATCGTCGAAATCGAGGGGCTTCCTTTGCGGAGCAACTGAGATCAAAATTGCAGACCTTTGATGCTAATGGTTCAGGATTTGAGGCGGCTAAAGCTCCATTACAACCCACTATCACAATTCGCACCAAAGTGGATTTAAACCGCTGGGTTTTGATTTCCATTGCTGACAATGGCTTAGGCATTGACAAACAAGTTCAATCGCGATTATTCGACCCCTTTTTCACAACCAAACCCGTTGGGCAAGGCGCTGGACTAGGGTTATTTATTAGCCATCAAATTATTACGCAGCATGGTGGACAACTTCGCTGCATCTCTGAGCCGGATCAAGGTAGTGAATTTATTATTTTGTTGCCCCTGAAGCAGATTCGCGAAACCAAACCCCAGGAGGAGTTGGCGATGAAGTTGCGATTTAACCAGCTTCAGCGGGGCTTGAGTCATAGTCACGATCGATCGCCCCATTTGGCTTCGGCTCCGGTAGTTTCTGGCACCGAGGAAGAAGCGTCCAAAGGTTAACCACGCCACGGGAACTCTGTCCCTTGTAGTCTGCCCCCAGTGGCAAGTTGGTACAAGGTGGCTCAATTCGGCCGAGCGTAATCGGCCTAGCACGATCGCTCTAGCGCAATCGTTGGGCGATCGGGTCAAAACACAAACGACCAGCCCCCCAGGCCACCACCAGCGCACCAACGGAGACAGCCAGCGCTGCCGCCACCATCACCAAGAGCTGCACCGACACGGCCATCAACGGATCCATGCCTGCCAGCAGGGCCCCACTCACCAGACCTGGCAAAGTGAATAGTCCCGCACTGGTGAAACCGTTCAAGGTGGGCACAAGGGCCGATCGCAGGGCGGCGCGACGATGGGGGGCGATCGCCTGTTGGGCCGTGGCCCCCAAACTCAATCGCTGTTCAATATCGTTGCGGTGCGATCGGGCCGCCATCATCACCTGTTCCCCCGCGATCGCCGCCCCATTGGCCGCCGCCCCCAACACCACAGCCCCCACGGGAACCCAAACCCGAGGCTCAAACCACTGCCCCGGCCGCAGCACCAACAGCACCACCGGCACACTGGCCAACAGTCCGGCCCCCAACAGCCCGCCCAACAGCCAGGGCAAGAGTTGGGGCCATCGTTGCCCCATCTGTTGGTGGGCGGAAACCACCGCCAGCCCCCACAATCCCCCCAGGGCGATCGCCAGGCTGCCCGGAGACGGAGCCGCCCAAACCAAGGCCAACAAGCTGCCCACCGCCGTGAGTTGCAACAGGGCCCGCCCGATCACCCGGCCCCAAGCCCGCGTTAGCCCCAAGCCTTGACTGGCACAGAGGCCCACTGTCCCCAACGCCAATCCTCCCAGCCACAACAAATCCACTGGTTCCATGAAAGAACCCAACTCAAAAAGACCTTAACGCCATCCTAAATCACGCATTAATTACGTATTTCTCCACAATTTCTCCCCAATCCCTTCGCCATTACCACGTTGCCACCCTGTTGGGACTGCGTAGTTGATCTGAAATTAATCTGAAATTGATGTGCAATTAATACACCATCAATGCGTCATCTAACGATCCTGATGCACCATTGCTACGAAATAAATCTGCAATTATCATGTCGTTAACCTAGGATTAATTGAGCCTCCAAGTTAGATTTTCTTGAATAATTGATCGCAGTTATTGATTGCAATGATCAATTGTAATGTTTTATTTCATTTCAAAAAGTTTTGAACATTTCTTCTATTGAAAACTACATGAATAATTTTATGAATCTTGAGAACAATCTTGAGATTTAGTTGAAAAACCTCAAGAAAGTCACACTGACCACCCATTTCTTGAACAAGATTTTTGTCATGATTTCAGAATTTTTCATTCCTTAAGTGATCCGGATTGAATTTGGAAGAGCCAGATTTAATTACAGAATTAGAATCCAGAAACTTTTTAGATTAATTTCCTCGTAAATTGACTATCTTAGAATTATTCAAGTAGAGAACATTGATGCGAGATGGCTCCATCAGCCATTGGGCTTAGTGATCGTTGCTATTGCCCAAAGAGGCGACCACAGGGCATTTCTCATCTTTTTAGCGATTCTCTTTTGATGTTTTTGTCAATGCCCTTGGCCCTATTTAGTGTTGGCTACCAGGAAAGAAGGCATTTTTCGGCGGCTTTGGGTTGGGTGAGTGATTTCAAAATAATTCTCATTCCCTGGCCCCATTGAAAAAACCTCTCGTCAGGACGAGTTAGCGCACTGTTTCACTTTGACCCCGCATCTGCCGGAATCAAGTTCTGGATTAGTTGGCTGCCATTAAGCTTTCACTGCCGGAATGACCCCAGTCGTCAACGCCTCAAACAACGGTCAAATGTGTCATGACAATCTGAATAGTGTGGCTGAATTTGGTGATTGAGGTTGAACCGTTTATCCGTTACAGGCTGCCTGAATTTACGCAAATCTACGTCGAATTTGGGAGTTTCTGCCATCCCCTAGAACGCTGTCTGCCAGCGTACCGATCATGAGTGGCTCGTTTGCGCAATCACTGCAATGGACCTTGACGGCGGAGGGCTGTCAACAGGTGCGATCGCTGCTCTGGCAGTCAACGTTGGATTGTCTCCAGGAATTAGGGAATTTGCCGGAATCCGGGGCGATCGCCACAGAGGGGGACGCGACGATCGGGAAGCGACAGCAGCCCGCTTTTGCCCTGGTGACGGGGCCGGGGCTGGCTTGGTTGTTGACCATGGAGCGATCGAGCGAGGGCGAGACCCCAACCGGGATCGCAACGGAAGCGCCGGAATCATCGATGCGACGGGGGCGGGGCCGAGGCCACAAGGCCAACGGCCGCGGGCCGATCGAGGATCCAGCGGCCACCACTCACCAAACCCTACGCCAGGGTTTAGATCAGACCACGCTCCATCCGGGGATCTATCACCTGCGGCTGACGGACGATCGGCGGGCCATTCAGGCGCTAATGAAAGAACGGGGACTGTTGAAAGTACCCCAGGGCTGGCATAAGGCCAATGCATCGCTGCAATCGGCGGTGCTGGTGCGGTGGCTGGCCACTTGGACGCAGACCCTGGCGGCTCCTTTGTTGACCCAGGCCCCGGCCCCTCGGCCCTCCCCAACCCGATTGGAGGGCGATCGCCACCTGATTGATTTACTGGTGGGGATTGTTCAGGAACAGGAATTGCCCGTGGTGATTGACCGCGCCTTGCAAACTCTCTGCCAAGGCTTGCGGGTCGATCGAGCGCTGATCTACCAATTTCAGGCGCGGTTACAGTCCATTCGGCTCTGGCGACAGGCGGATCAGGCGGCGGGGCTGCCCTCCCCTTGGGACGATCCGAACTGGCAAATGACTCGCGATTGCGTGACCTACGAAGCGCGTTTGGACGACCAGGTGGGTTCGGTGCTCTATGAGGGGGCCGATCGCTGCTTTGTGGATGACTTTGAACCCCAATGGCGATCGCAGGAACAGGAAACTTGGATCGTCAACGATGGGGGGCGCGATCGGGCGGCGCGGGCCCAACTGGCCGTGCCAATTTTGGCTCCCATGCGCGGATCGGTGGGGTTATGGGGATTTTTGGTGCTCCATCAGTGCGATCGGGCCCGGCTTTGGACTCCCGAAGAAGTGAGCCTGGCCCAACAGATTGCCCAGGGCTTGGCTGTGGCCGTGCGGGCGGCTCACCTGGATGCCACCTTGCAGCAGCAGCAACAAACCCTCGGTCAGCAAATCAGCACCCAAACCAGGGTTTTGCAGGAAGCGCTGCTGGCCGCCAAATCGGCGGCCCGGGCCAAGAGTGAATTTTTAGCCACCATCAGCCACGAGCTGCGCACCCCCTTAACCTGCGTGATTGGCCTGTCGGCTACCCTGTTGCGCTGGTCTTTCGGGCAACTGAACCAAAAACAGCGCGACTATTTGCAAACCATCCACGACAGCGGCGAGCATTTGCTGAAGCTAATTGAAGACTTGCTGGAAATGTCGCAGGTGGAAGCCGGGCGCACCGTATTGAACGTCAGCGATTTTTCAATTACCCAACTGGTGTACTCGGTGGTGAATGGCGAGCGGCCCCACGCCATTGAGCGCGGCATTGAACTGCTGTTGGAAGTGCAAATTTTGACCAAAGACGATCGCTTTTCGGCCGATTGTCATCGCGTGCGGCAAATTCTTAGCAATTTATTGGGCAATGCGATCAAGTTCACACCCGAAGGTGGCCAAGCGATCGTCCGAGTTTGGCGCGAACAAGACCTGTTGATGTTGCAGGTGGAAGACACGGGCATCGGCATCCCTGAAGATTGGATCCCGCAACTTTTTGAGATGTTTCACCAGTTCGATCCGTCCTACGGGCGGGTCTACGACGGCTTGGGTTTGGGCTTGGCCCTGACCAAGCAGTTAGTGGATCTGCACAAGGGCTGGATTGAGGTGGATTCTTTGCCCGATCGGGGATCGACTTTCACGGTGGGAATTCCCTCCCAAGCCCCCGCCGCCGAGCAACCCACCGCTCCCAACGGAGAAGAACCGGTGGATTGGCGACCGTCAGGCTCGGTGATTCTGATCGATGCCCAAGAGGAGCGGGCGATCGCCGTTTGTGAGCTGCTGATGGCGGCCGGCTACCAAGTGGTTTGGACTCCAGACGGGGCGATCGCCCTCTCCCAGCTAGACGTGTTGCAACCCCAGGTGGTGATCGTCAGTTTGCGGCTGCCGGGCATGGATGGTTGGGAAGTGGTGGCCGGATTGCGCCGCCAAGCGCCCCGAGTGCAAGTGCTGCTGTTGGGCGATCGCGCCGAGGCCTCACCGATTTTGGTCGATCATCCCAACCTGACCGTGGATGTGGTGCTGGGGGAAAAGTTTGACCCGGAACGGCTTTTGCACGAGGTGAACACCCTGTCCCAAGCTGCCGCCCGCGCCGTGCGCATGAACAGCCAAGCCACGGGCGTGATGACCCGTGCCCGATCGCCCCTCGCCGATCGCTCAAACGAGCGATAACCGACGATTGAGCGTGGCCCAACCGATCGGGGATTGTCGTTGCTTCGGGATGGGTGGCGGTCAATCGACAAACCGTAGGGTGAGTGGGAGAACGTTTTCGGGGTGATGGCTTGGCTGGTTTGTCTCCCACGCACCGTCGATCGCCTTTCGGGATCGCGAGATCGTTTTTCTGCGTCAATGGCAGCGGTGCGTAGGGCACAAACCCAATGATGGGTATCTGCGAAGCATTGCCCTACGCACCCTACGACTGTGGCAAACCTGTTAATTCTCAGGGGAGGTAGGGTGCATGGGAGAACGCCCCAACGGTCACGAAATGATTGATTGGCACTCTCATGCACCGAGGATTGAGCACGGCCCAACCGATCAGGGATTGTTATGAATACGTCACGGGTGGCGGTGCATGGGAGGTGAGGAGTAATGGTCGTTGATAACCAAGATTGCTCCCATGCACCCTACAGCCCATCATGGACAATTAACGCCTTTACAAATCGCAAAAAACCGCTAGAACTGTGGCCTGCTACAGTTCACAAGTCTCGATGCGAGAGAAGAGACCGCCACAACCCCAAACACAAAAAAAACCCCAAAAAACCGGAAATTCTCCTTTGGGTGAGAAGCGGGGGTTCATCTTTAGTTCGTCGCGTCGCGTCCGGTCATTCTCTCGCCATCCCACTCGCGTGCAAAAGTCCTGCCAAATCTTATCACCCGGAAACGCGCCATCCAGCTTGGCCCCACAGGCCACGTAAATCCCCTTTTGCACCGAAAAGCCGAACTGACCTTGGCTGTGTTTCACCCACAGGCGATCAATGGCCAACAACTCCTCGCAGGGAAAGTTCAACAGCTCCTCACTCGTGAAGTAATCCCCCTCTTCCTTGCCCACCGTCGTGATCATCAGCCGATAGGTTTCGTCGTCGGCCCCTGCCCAGTCGCCCGCAATCATCAGGGCTTCTAGGGTTTCGTAGCGCGAGCTGGCTACGGTTTTTTTCAGGCGCTCCAGCTCCGCCCGTTCCGCACTGCTCAAGTCCAACCGCTTGACCGTGGTTTGGTAAATTTTATAAGCCAAATCTGGGTGCTGCTTCATGGCTTCCCGAATCAAATTCGAGGGATTCACCAACTCCCCATAGAGCAAAATTGTGGCTTCCCAAGCAGGAATCACAAACTTGTCATACAACATCGATTCTTGGCGCAGCCGCACAAGTTCACTCGCCGCCAAAAACTCCTGAAAACTCAGGTGCGAAAACTCATAGATCCCCTTTTCTGGGGTTTCTACTAACAGTTCGCTCACCTCCACCATTTGCCGCAAAAAGTCCCGCGCCGAAACCTCCGGGTCACGCTCCCCGATCGGCTGCACAATCACATCCAACAAGTCATCTTCTGTGATTTGCTTGTGGCCCTGGTCATCCCCTGGCCTAGCCCGCAACATCATCGTCAGCGCCAGAATTTGCAGCACCTCCAAACGTTCAGCCGGCCGCAAACCTAGCGTAATTCCTCGCCCCTTGGGTCGCCGCGCCGTTTGCACCTCGCAAATATCCTGATATAGCTCCACCCGCCGTTGGGGCAACTGTTGGCCCTCATGTTCCCGATGGAACCGACACATCATGTTGAGCAGCAAGGGATTGCCCGCCAAGTCTGCTAACTCGGGTCTGGCTTGTAACTGATCGATCAAAGACTGCGATCGCCGCTGAACTCGATCTTTCACTTCCGGGGTATTGCGCCGAGTATCCTTGATCTCTTGAGCGCTATACCACTTCTGAATAAATTCCTGTTGTTGTTGCTCTGAAAAGTTCCGCACCCACAACAGGGTATTGGGCAATGGATGTTCATAATCGGCACGGGCATCGGGCCGCGAAGTAACTATAAAAATCGCCTTGGGAAAATTCCACATCTGACGATTAATCCATGCGCTCACAGCCGATCGACGATCCAACGGCACTTCATCAAACCCATCAAACATCACTAGTGCTTCACCCCGACTCAACAGCCCCAAAATCCAATTCGGTGGCAGCTTCAATTGCTTACCTTCCGGCAAGTTGAGTACATGAATTTTGGTTAAAAAGTCAGGCAAATCTGGTGCATTGTCTGCAGCCAAATCGCTCCAAGAGGTTGCCAAAATCGTCAAAAAGGGAACCAACTTAGGCGCTTTATAGCGTTGGTAAGCGCCCTGACTGTAAACATAAGCAATGTGCTTGAGTAGGGTGGTTTTGCCATAGCCCCCTTTGGCACAGATCAACATTTGACGATAGGTGGCAGAGTGCTTGATCTGTCGGAGCACATCCCAAATGGATTGAATACAAGGTTCATCACTGCCCGCTTTTAGGCGCTGTTTTTTGTAGCCACCAAGCTGTGGAACGCCTATGAGTTCCAAACGCACAATAATTTTTTGCAGCAGGGGTTTAATTGCCGCGTCCCCAACGCCATCCAACCCGATCGGGCGATCGCTCTCACAAGCCGATCCTTGGCACTGCAAATACTTGCCTTCAAAGCCCGAAAGCTGCCATTTCATCGCCTCATCAGCGATTTTCAGCCAGCCCACCCAAGTATTCACATGGGCCGTTCCTCGCGCCGCCGCAATTTCCGAGAGGCGATCGATCACGCTTTGGGTATAACGCGCCCAAAATGCTGCTCCTGCTGCAAACGGAAAAGTAAACAGCGCCAGCGCCCATTCCTGCTTCGCCGCAAAAAAGAGGAATGCCCCGCCACTCCCCCCGATCGGCGCAAATCTGGCTAGGGATTGGATCGCCTGCACCACAAACCGTTGCTCGGCCGTTGGGCGGCCCTTCGCGTCCGGTGCGGCCGACTTTGAATCGGGGGCTTTTTCGTCCTGCTTGGGTTCCGGCTGAGGCGCAGCAGATTCGTTCGGCATCACGAGTGAGAGAGGCGAGACTTAAGCCAATTATGCCGAATCACGGATTTTGATGAGAGACAGGCGCTCGGGAAGACTTGTGAGCGGCGAAGTGGCTGCGGTGTGCGGAAAGTTGACCTACTGACCGGCTTCGTGGCGTTCGTAGGCGGTGACGATCCGTTGAACCAGCGGATGGCGCACCACATCGGCGCGGGTCAGTTCACAAAAGGCGATCCCCTCAACATTTTTGAGAATCCGTTGGGCGATCGCCATGCCCGAGGTTTGGTGCTCCGGCAAGTCGGTTTGGGTAATGTCGCCAGTCACAACCATGCGCGATCGAAACCCCAGCCGTGTCAACACCATCTTCATTTGGGCCGGCGTGGTGTTTTGGGCCTCATCCAAAATCACGAAGGCATTGTTCAGGGTGCGACCGCGCATATAAGCCAACGGAGCCACTTCCACAATGCCCCGCTCCATCAGGTTGGCCACCTTTTCCGGGTCGATCAGCTCGTACAGCGCGTCGTAGAGCGGGCGCAGATACGGATCAATTTTTTGTTGCAGGTCGCCGGGCAGGAACCCCAGCCGCTCGCCCGCTTCCACGGCGGGACGGGTCAGAATCAAGCGCTCAAATTCACCAGCCAGCAACGCTTGCACCGCAATCAGGGCAGCGAGGAAGGTTTTGCCCGTGCCCGCCGGGCCGGTGCAAAAGATCAGGTCGTGATTGCGGATGGCTTTGATGTAGCGCTGTTGGCGAAAGGTTTTGGCGCGGATGTTGTCGCCACGTCGGGTGCGGGCGATCGAGTCCTGGTGCAAGTCCGCCAGCTCACCGAGCCGATCGGTTTCGATCGCCCGTTTCGCCGTCAGCACATCTGCTTCATCAATCCGCTGCCCGGCGCTCCAATAGATTTCTAAGGCCTTGACGATTTGTTGGCACAGGGCGATCGCCTTGTCGGGCCCAGTAATTACCAACTCTTGGCCGCGCATCACCAGAGTTGTGCCCGTGTGTTTGGCCAGGGCCTTGAGGGTTTCCTCGCGATGGCCCGCCAGGGTGACGGCGCTGGTGCTGCTGCCCAGGTCGATCGACAGGGGAGCCACCGCTACCGCCCTCGGTTGGGTCGATCGGGTCGCGATCGCCGCCGGTCACCCCCGCGATCGCCCCGGCCCCGGCTGTTGCCGTCTTCTGAGGGGCCCTCGCCCAAGCTGTAGCCGCCATACACGTCCAAAAAGGCCGCGCGACCTTCATGGTGGGCCGCCAAGTCCAAAACCGTGCGGATTGATTGAATAGTTTTGCCGCTGCGCCCAAACACCCGTCCCCGATCGGCCGGGTCAAAGGCCACCCGCAGCCAAACATTGTTGCCCGTGTGCTCGCAGTCAATCCGCAAAGCATCGGGCACTTCCAGCAACGGTTCAATCAGGTATTGCACAAGCCCCTCGTAGTCGATCGAGGGGCTTGGATTCGTCGAAGTTGTCAAGCGGAACTCCGGCTACTCGAAAATGATTAGGGGCAAAGCCACCGGGGCGATGAACGCGATTCAGTGGGGCGATCGCCCGAGCCTTGCCAAACAACAGGGGCAGGCTGCCGGCCAGTCGGGAAGGGAGAGGAATCTCGACAGACCAGAAAACTGCACCTCCAACCCACTAGGCGTTAGCGGCCTTCAGTTGCTCAAAAATGTTGGCCTTTTCAAAGATGCTGCGCACGGTGTCGGTGGGTTGAGCACCAGACTTCAGACGCTCGATGATCCGAGGCACTTCCAAGCGCGTTTCGTTCGTGCGGGGATTATAGAAACCCAGTTCTTCCAGGGCGCGACCATCGCGGCGCGAGGTACTTTGCATCACCACGATGCGATAGCTGACTTCGCGTTTTTTGCCGAGGCGCTTGAGGCGAATCTTAACCATGGGGGCTGTTGCAACCGAATCGAGTGTAACGACTGTCGTTTTTGGGAGCAAACGACAAAAGACAAAACTTGATTCTACGCGCTGAAGCCAGATCGAGGCTAGGGGGTGGCCAGGATTTTTTCAGCGATCGCGGCTGCGGGTCTCTCTATAATCAAATGCGGCAATGAATTTTGCTCATTTGCGGCAATGAATTCGGTGCAGCCGTCGTGCAATGCAGCGGTCAATGATGGCGATGATGGCGATCTACGGCAGTTGCCATTCGGCCATAGTTGCCTTGCTCATCAGCGCCCATGGGTGACCACCCGTGCCACTGGTGACGATCCACGCCGACCCACGGCCAGGCCCTGGCGACCATCCTGGCCCTTAGCATCCAACTTTTGAGATCACTCTACCCAAGATTTACGCAATTCCCTATGAGCAGCGCCACCAGCAACAAGGGCAACGACAAAGCCATCGTCAAGGACTATTTCAACACCACTGGGTTCGATCGCTGGCGGCGCATCTATGGCGACGGCGACGTGAACAAGGTGCAACGCGACATCCGCGAAGGGCATCAACGCACGGTGGATACGGTGGTCTATTGGCTGAAGCAAGGGGGCAAACTGGCGGGCCAAACCATCTGTGATGCGGGTTGCGGCGTGGGTTCCCTGAGTGTGCCGTTGGCGGAGTTGGGGGCGATCGTTTCGGGTAGCGATATTTCCGAGGCGATGATCGGTGAGGCCAAGGAGCGTGCGGCCAAGCTGAACTTGGGCGATCGCCTGAGTTTTGAAGTGCAGGATCTTGAGGCGATCGAGGGTTCCTACGACACCGTAATTTGCTTGGATGTGTTGATTCACTATCCCGACCAAGACATTGAAAAAATGATTGGGCATTTGGCCAGCCTTGCCCAGTCGAAGCTAATCCTCAGCTTTGCGCCCAAGAGTCCGGTTTATGTGCTGTTGAAAAAAATTGGCGAGCTGTTCCCCGGCCCCAGCAAAACCACGCGCGCCTATTTGCACCCGGTGCGGGATGTGGTGCGGATTTTGCGGGCCAATGGGTTTGAGGTCAATCGGCGGGAGTTCATTGGCTCCCAGTTCTATTTCTCGCAAATTCTGGAGGCTGTCCGCCCACAGGAATAGGCGCAAGGCATAGGCGCAAGGCATAGGCGCGAGCAATCCGTGGGGCAACAAACGTGGATGCGGAGTCTAGCGCGGCTCGATCGGGATGTAATCCACCAGTTACATCCCACCCAGTGGCGTTCCAGCCGCTCAACCCCACCCACTACAACCCAGCAACCCGATCGCAAATCGGAGTGGGGCAAGGGGCTGAGGGTTTGTTGTCCAATCGCCTGAACCCCTGATTTCACGGCGACAATCTCGTGAGGGACAAGGGGCTTAAGCCCCTTGTTACGACGACTGTGGGTGACGACTGCGGGCATGGAAAATTAACCACTTCTCACTGATTCCAAATTGCAAACTTTTTGCCAAAAACTGATCGTTCATCCACAAAATGCTTCACGGCCCTTTTGGGTGGAAATTCCCTAGAAAAGCTTAAGAAAACCAAAACTTTTAACAGAGATAAACAGAATTGAAGTTTCATCAAAAGTAGGTAAAACAATATTAAGTAGAACACCAATCCCAATCTTGATCAGATCCCAACATTGCATTGACCCAGATCACAGATTTTTAGCTGCACCTTTGCCATGGCCACCCGATCGAGTCAGTCATAGTTGCCGTCTGAACAGTTGCAGACCGCCGCTTCTCTTAAGGGGAGAGTTTGCCGAAATACCGACTGAGTTTTGATTGGGACTCACTTGGTATCAGAGGTAACCAATTAGGGATCGCGTCATTCGGAGGAACCGATGTCTTTAAATTGAAAGGAATTGTTGCTAAATTCCCCCGATCCCCGATCGGCTATTCCATAATGCTAAGAACGAGAATGAATTAACCCCTCGATTCCATGATTGGTTTTGATCACCCTTGTTTCCTGCTCTCAAAACCAGTCGCATCGCCTCTGAAATTGCTTTTTAAGGCATTCTTCCGCTGAGGTTTGTGGTCGGTTGGCTGCCGGCCATTTACTGAATTTGTTGAAGTTATTGACAGTGCTATCTGCAAGGTCGTGAGGAGTCGAAAACGACGGAAATGCTCGAGAACAGCCCTTTCAGTCCCCTACCGCTTGAACTGGACTAATTGAATTGGGTGAATGGAGATCGCGCTCAAATGGATTCCGTCGTTTTTTGAGTTTTCTTGGTCAACGGGATAACTCGGCTCATATCTGTGTTGTTTTTCGTTGTTTTTCGTTGCTGATCGCGTTTTTTTATCACTGGATGTGAAGGATCGATCGCCCAGATCCGGTGCTCCCGCCGCAAATGCTCCTTGCCTTGGGGGGGCGATCGCACCTTCAGCCCATCCGCCGTTTAGACAAGCCCGTCGATGCCTCGGTTTAGTTCCTCAAATTTTTGCCAGATGGTGACCACAATGCTGACCGTAGAAACGATTTACTGCCCCAACTGTGGTTCGCGTGCAGAGCGTCATCGGATTCGCACGAGCAACGTGATTCGCACCCAGTGCCATGCCTGTGACTATTTGATGGTGACTTGCTCGCTCACGGCTCGGGTGCTGGAAGCCTACGCGCCGGGCATTGCGATCGCCCAACGATCGGCTTAAGTTTTTGCCCAATTCATCATTCGCCCAATTCATTCAGCCCAGAACTGGGTGGATTGGGCTGGTGAATCGGGATGATTCATCCAGGGTCTTAATTCAGCGCCTTAATTCAGCTCATTAATCCAGTCGGCGGGTGTTGCCGCTGCGAACCCAGCCCTCGGGGCCGCTTTCGCCCAGGCGCACCCGCTGCCAACGTCGATCGGGACTGTCTCCCAAGACAATGACCCGATCGTTGTAGTCCACACTGCCCAGCCTTGCGCCCGATCGATTGGGAGTCGATCGCAACACCAGCCCGATCGGTTGGGTCACCCGGGCCCGATAAGCACCGGGGGGCAAGGGCGACGGCGGCGGCAAAACTGGGGCTGGGGCAACTGCGCTGCTGGGCGGTGGGGGCGGGGTCACCACTGCGCCGGGTTTGGGATCGTTGGCAAAGCTGGGACGCGGCGGGGCCGTGGCAATTTGGGTGACGATGTAGCGAACGGCAATCACCCCACCGGCAGCCAAAAAGGCGATCGCGATCGCGATGCCACTAATGAGGCTGACCAGCCCGCGCAATAGTTTCCACAGCCAACGCACGATCGTTTGCGACTCCCGATGAGGATCAACCACCAACCCGTCCAAAATATTTCGCTAACCGATCTAGCCCAGAGATTTAGCCCAGATACAGCCTTTACCTAGAATTATTGGCACGCCATATTGCAGATGCCATGAAGCAACGGTTTGGTGGGCAGTGCCCACCCTACGGGCGACTATGCTTAGTAATTGAGGTAAGAGCTGTATCTAGTCAGCCTATCTAGCCAGAGATTTAGCCAGATAGCCAGTCAGCTATCTAGCCAGGATATCCTGCGATTCAGCCCGTATTTTCCCCTAGAACCCGTTCTGATCAGGGCGGAAATTCGGCTAATTTGGCTAATGCAGCTCGTTCAGCCCATTCAGCCCGATCGATCCAGAATTAGCCCGAGAAGGAAGACAAGCCGCCTAAGGTGGTCGATCGGGATGCTAACCGCGCTTTGCCTGCGGCCGCCCATTGCTGAAGCGCTTCGATCTGCTCGCGGGCCGTGCGAGCCAGGGGCACAATTTGGCTAACGGCGGCCACGATGTCATCGGTGGTGAAATCGCGGTTTTCGCTGAAGCCAATGTGCATCGCTTCCACGATCGCCTGTTCAATTTCGGCCCCGGAAAAGTCCGGTGTTTCGTAGGCCAGGCGATCGAGGTCGTAGGTTTTGAGATTGTGGGGGCGCAGTCGGCTTAAATGCACCTCAAAAATTTCGCGGCGCTCCGGCTGGCTGGGCAATCCCACAAAAAAGATTTCGTCAAATCGCCCTTTCCGCAACAGTTCTGGCGGCAAGGACTGGATATCGTTCGCCGTGGCCACCACAAAGACCGGCGATTGCTTTTCCGCCATCCAGGTGACAAACGTGCCAAAAACCCGCGAGGCCGTGCCGCCGTCGCCCTTGCTGCCCAATCCGGCGAAGGCCTTGTCGATTTCATCGATCCACAGAATGCAGGGGGCGAGGGCTTCCGCAAGCTGAATGGTTTGGCGAGTGCGGGATTCAGACTCACCCACCAAGCCGCCAAACAAACGTCCCACATCCAACCGCAGCAAGGGCAAGTGCCAATGGTGGGCGATCGCCTTGGCCGTTAAGGATTTGCCAGTGCCTTGAATCCCCACCAACAACAGCCCCCGAGGATGGGGCAGGCCATATTGGCGGGCCCGCTCCGAAAATGCGCCCCCGCGCCGCAGCAGCCAGGCTTTCAGGTTGTCTAGGCCGCCAATGTCGGACATTTGTTCCGTGGCGGGGCAAAAGTCCAAAATTTGGGTTTGGCGGATCGATTGGCGCTTTTCTTCCAGGATCAGATCCATGGTTTCGGGGGGGAGGTTGCCGTTTTGGGCGATCGCCCGGCCCAACACCCGCCGCACCCGATCGAGCGAGAGGCCCTGGCTCGATCGCACCAAGTCTTCTAAGTCTCGCCCTTCCAAGGTTTGGCCCGTGGCGGTCGCTATCCGTTGCACCTCCTGGCGCAGTTCATCGGCGGCGGGCAGGGGAAATTCCAACACCGTCAGCACTTCGCTGAGGTCTTCGGGAATTTGTACCTGCGGGGAAAGGAGCACAATATTTTTGGGTTGGGCCTTGAGCGATCGCGCCAAGTTACGCAATTTGCGGGCGATCGCAATATCATCCAAAAATCGATGAAAATCTCGCAAAATAAAGACCCCCGCCGCTGAATCGGGGAATTTCTCTAAAAATTCCAGCGCTTGCAGCGGATTGCGCTTAGCTGCTCCTAAATCGTTGGGACTGCCGCTGTAGCCTTCCACAAAATCCCAAACATAAACCCCGCGATTGCCTTGGCTTTGGGCACATTGGGCGATCGCCTTTTCCACCCGCTCCTCTTCGGCGGTGGGGATATAAATCAGCGGATAACGGGCCCGCAATAGCAGCGAAAATTCCTGAAAAAAATTCATATTAATGACCTACTCGCCAGCGGCCGAGTCCGAAATGCTGAAATTGGCTCTAGGGCGCTTGCACGGCTTCTCTGCCCGCAATTCAGCATACCGCCTCTATTGTTGAGGCGTGTATTGCGGCATGTGTTGCGGCCTGGGTAGGCGGCCCAATCCTGAGGTTGGTTGTCAAATGGCTCAAAATCCCAACTCCACCGTTAGCGGATCGTGGCGGATGAAATCGTTGAACCCGATCAGGACTGCTATCAGCTAGTCCACAATTAAACCGTCGCGAATTTGAATTTTGCGTTGGGTGCGATCAGCGATCGCTAAGTCGTGGGTAATCAGCACAATGGCAATTTGTTGCTGATGCAATTGATCAAATAAATTCATCACCTCTTGGGTGGTTTGGCTGTCGAGGGCACCGGTTGGCTCGTCCGCTAACAGCAGGGATGGCTGATTGATCAATGCTCGGGCGATCGCCACCCGTTGTTGTTGTCCCCCCGACAGTTGATTGGGCCGGTTATGGAGTCGATCGCCCAACCCCACACTCACCAAGGCGGCTTCGGCGCGGGCCCGGCGATCGGCTTTGGGAATGCCAGCATAGACGGCCGGCAGCATCACATTTTCCAGGGCTGTGGCGCGGGGCAACAGATTAAATTGCTGAAAAACAAAGCCAATTCGTTGATTGCGAATGTAGGCTAATTCTGTCGGATTCAGCGCGGTTAGGTTGCGATTTTCAAAGGTATAGGTTCCTTCAGTGGGGCGATCCAAGCAGCCAATAATATTCATCAGGGTTGATTTGCCCGATCCTGAACTACCCACGATCGCTAAATAGTCATTGGCGGGAATATCCAGATCAATTCCTTTCAAAATGGGCACGCTGCTGTCACCCAGTTGATAGGTTTTGGTGATGTTTTGAAGGGTAATCATGGTGCTTGACCTCACTCGCTGCGGAGGGCAGTAATTGGATCGAGTCGGGCAGCATTCCGAGCGGGAATTACCCCCGCCGCCAAGCCCACCAGCGTGGACAGCCCAAACCCGATTACCACGGCGCCCCCCGAAATCACCAAGGCAAATTGAAAGGCCGTAGCCGCCACCACGGTTACACCGATGCCCAACACAATCCCGATCGTGCCGCCTAGGACAGAAATGGTGACGGATTCGACTAAAAACTGACTGAGAATGGCGCGATCGGTTGCCCCAATTGCTTTGCGAACCCCAATTTCGCGGGTTCGTTCCACCACCGAAACCAACATAATATTGGCGATGCCAATGCCACCCACCACCAACGAAATTGCCGCAACGGCCACAATGGTGGTTGTGAGTAATCCCAAAATGGTGGTCAAGGTTTTGAGGATATCAGCCTGGTTGGTGACGCGAAAATCATCATCAGCAGGCGACATGATTTTGTGGCGCAGTCGCAAAATATTGGTGACTTGAAATTTCAGGGTTTCTAACTGCGATTCATGCTGACTTTTAATAAAAATGCCATTCACAGAAATGCCTGTGAGCGCATTCCTACCGATCGTGCGGGCTGACATGGTGGTTAGGGGAATATAAACCGCATCATCACGATCTTGCGGCCCCTGGGAACCCTTGGCTTCCATCACGCCAATTACTTTGTATAGTTCACCGCGAATGCGAATTTTTTGACCAATGGGATCGATATCTGCCGGAAACAAATTCCGTTGCACCGTGGGGCCAATCACGACTACTGAAGCCGTTTCATCGAGTTCCGATTGGCGGAAAAAACGTCCCACTTGCGGATAGGTATTGCGTGCATCCGGAAAGCTCAAATCCGCCCCATAGGCTGTGGTGGATGTGTTGGTTTGGTTGTAAACCACCTGCACGGGCCGTTGTAAATAGGCCGCAACAACGGTGGCTGAGGGGGCTTGTTTGGCGATCGCCTTGGCATCTTCCCAGGTGAGGGTGCTGACTGAGCCCATGGCTTGCACCACGCCGCCACTTTTTGCCGAACCAGACATCACTTGCAATACATCAGTCCCGAGGCTGCGAATGCTGTCTTCCGTTGACTTTTGCACACCCTGCCCGATCGAGGTAATGGAAATTACGGATGAAATCCCAATAATCACTCCCAACATCGTCAAGGCGCTGCGGAGCTTGTTATTCCAGAGGGATTTGATCGCCATTTCCATAATGTCGATCGCCGAAATCGTTAAGCGATTAGGCTTTGCTTGGGTCATGGCAAAATTCACCAGCCATTGGATCGGATCAGTCGCTATCAGTTGGTTCAGACTTGTCGAATTTCAGCAGCCAAAATTGCAGCCAAAAATCCTAGGGAGCTGGTGGCGCTTTGGGCAGAATACTGAAGCCTTTTGAGCCAGCGTCCAAATTACTGGGCGGGCTGACCAAAACCTGCTCATTGCCCTGTAACCCGGTTTTTACTTCGGTGGAGCCTTCTACCGTCAAACCCGTTTCAATCTTGCGAAAAACAGGATTGCGATCGGCTCCTAAAATATAGACACCTTCACCTTCTGCGCGGCGCACAACAGCTGCATTCGGCACAAGCAGCGCGCTGGCAAGTTGCCCAATTTCAAACTCCGCTTCGACATTCATGCCTGCTTTCAACTGGTTCGATCGGGCATCGTCGATCGCAATGTAAACTTCAAAGCTCGTCACATTTTGCGAGACCGTTGCCTTCGGCGCAATTCGGGCAACACGACCCCGAAATTGCTGATCGGGAAAGGCATCTACTTGAATGCTCACGGGTTGATTGAGACGAATATTGCGAATTTGCGCCTCGGCTAAATTCACCACCACCTCTTGGCGATCGCTGGCCAAAATCAAAATTGAAGAAGAAGAAGCCGATTCGCTGCCGCCCGCGACCGATGGGCTAACGAATGAACCCACATCGGCATATTTCTTAATCACAATTCCATCAAACGGAGCGGTGATTTTGGTGTCTTGTAGTTGGGTTTGAATCGATCGCAAATCGCCACGCGCCGACTGCACTTGGGCCTTGGCTTGGGCAACATCTTCTACACGGCTGCCTGCTTTGAGCAGCGCAACAGCTTGTTGTTGTTGACGCACGCGGGCGATCGCCTGGGCGATGTCCTCTTGGCGATTGCCGGCCTGCTGGAGTGCCAGGGCTTGGGTTGCCTCGCTTGCCTGTCGTTGCGCCACCTCATAGTCCGTGCGTTTTTGGTCGAGGGTCTGAGCCGAAATCGCCCCATCCTGAAAGAGTTCCTGATAGCGCTGGTAGTCGGACTCGCGCTGCTTGAGGGTGGCTTGGGCTTGCTGCGATCGCGCCACCGCCTGGGCAATTTCCTGGGGGCGATTCCCCGATCGCAACATTTGTAGCTGGGCCTGACGCTCTGCCAGTTGGGCCTCCGCTTGGGCAATGTCTTGGGGGCGATTGCCCGCCAATAACCGCGCCAAGTTCGCTTGCTGCTGGGCGAGCTGACCCTGGCGCTGCATGAGCTGGCCTTGTAAATCCGCATCGTCCATGAAAGCGATCACTTGGCCCTGACGCACCCGATCGCCCTCCTTCACCAGCAGCGCTTTGACAATGCCTGCCGTTTTGGGGCCGAGGTTAATCGATCGCTCCGCCGCGATCGTCCCATTGGCGGCGATCGTCACGGTCACGGTTTGGCGGCGCACCGGCTGCGTCAACATCACTGTGGTTGAGCGATTGCCCCCCGTCAGTTGAGCCGCCACATTTCCCCCGCCAAAGAGCAGCAGCGGCACGATCGGCAGCCCCCACTTGAGCCAGCGCCCACGATCGGAGGGCTGCTGAGGCGTGGCGGTGGGCCGGTTGCCAAGGAGGTTGGCAGCGCCGGACAGTCGAACAAGTCTAGAACGGAGATTGGATAAGACGTTTGACACAATTGGGTTCTCCAGATAAGCGCTGGGGGACTGTCTGAGGGGCGGCCTCAATCACGGCCTTGAATCGTCAAAAAGTAGGCGGAGCGATCAGGGCGGGATCCTTGAGCGATCGCAAGGCGATTAAGCGCGATCGCAAAGCGTTTTGAGCGGTTGGTTGGGGACGGACGTTCATCAAAAGTTAGTACTTACTTATTAATTGAGCAAAAAAAATTGCCTTGAAAATGCTTCTATTGCCTGAGATTAGGTGTTGATCGGGAGACTAAAAGGCGATCGCTGTTCTGGGTTCAGCCCGCTGGTGAGTTCTCCGGTGCGATGCCCGCCCAAAGGATATTGATTAGACTGGCCACAAACTGTGATGGTTCAATTCGGCTTTCTGGTTTCACCTCGGGTTGTTGGGACTCTGGTTGAATCGCTGTGGGCCGTTGCGTGAACGGCGGCATCTGGGGCATCGACTGAACCATTGGGGGCAGCTCATGGGCAATCACGTAGTTGATGATGCTGCCCACGAGCAGGTGAGCCAGCGCCATCGAGTCGATCGCCCGCAACCAGCCCCCCGCCACGGCCCGTTCCAGAAACAGGGCCAACAAACGGCTATCGCGCACCGGGGGCGGTGGCAAGTGGGGGGAGTGCGGCGGATGAGGCATCTTTTTTTGCGCCATCATCATGAACACCCGTGGCAGGCCTTCTTGATAGAACGCCAACATTTCGCCACAGATTTCCGTCAACTCGGCTTTGATGTTGGCGGTGGGCTGGCGATCGGACAAGCGCTTCACCCAGTCGGGCGTTTCTGTCACCCCCATGGCGGCTAAAAACAGGGCTTGCTTGGTAGGAAACCGTTTAAACACCGAGGCTTCCGAAATGCCGGCGCGCCTGGCAATTTCCACTGTTGAAGCCTTCAAGCCTTGCTCCAAAAACACCTGACGAGCGGCAGTCAAGATAGCTTCGTTGGTGATTTTCGGTGGGCGAGGCATAAAAAGTAAGCACTTACTTACTCAACAGTTTGAACAATTCCCCAACCATCGTCAAGACTCCAAGGGCGATCGCACCCGCCTAGCCTGCGGAGATGAACGACGAGTGATGACCGACGGTTCTTCGCTCAGTTCGGTGCGAGGCGATCGAACCAGGTTTCTAAGCTCGCGGCGATCGCCTCCGCCAACCGATCCTGCTCGGCTGGATTGGTAATCCACTCGGATTCGGTGGGGTGGCTCATAAAGCCCAACTCCATCAGCACGGCCGGGGCGATCGTCGGGCGCGCCAGGGCCAAGTTGCCCCAAAACACACCGTAGGACGGGCGATCGAGTCGGCGGGTCAGCTCGTCATGCAAAAACTGCGCCAAGTCCTGGGCTTGGGCGTGATACCAAAACATGCCGATTCCTTGGGTGGTTTCGGCGTTGCCATCATCGGGCAAGGCGTTGTAGTGCACCGAGAGGGCGATCGTCGGTTCCAGTTCGGCAATTTGGGCCAGGCGATCGGGAATGGGCAAATCTTGATCGGTCGATCGGGTCAGCACCACCCGCGCCCCCCGTCGCTCCAGGGCTGCTTGCAGTTTCAGGCTGGTTTGCAAGTTGGGGGTCTTTTCGGGGATGCCCGCCGCATTAACCGCGCCCGACTCCCGGCCCCCATGGCCCGGATCCAACAAAACCGTGATCCCTGAGAGGGGAGCCGCCCCCGATCGCACGGGTGGATGCTTAATTCGCCAATGGAGCACATTGCCTTCGTAGCGCAGAGTCCAGCCCCAGGCCTGGGCGGTGGCCAGTCGGGCCCGATATTCCAGGCGATTTCCCGGTAACACCTGCCAGGTGAGCTGACTGATCGCCGGGTTGCGTTGCAAAAAGACGGTATCGGTTTGGGCGATCGCCTGATGCAGCGTCAACACTAAGTCTTGATTCTCTTGGCGCACTTCCACGGGCACCGGCTCGCTCAGGGGCAACTGTACTTCCACCGCCGTTCCCTGATTTTGGGCCCGAATCCCTTGCACCACCGCTTGCAGGGGGGTGGAGCTGGGTTCGATCGCCACTTCACTGGCCTGGATCCAAGCCCCATAGCTGAGGCGCAACCAATCGCCCTGGCGGCCGGTGATGGTGGCTTGGCTGCCTTGGGGCAAGGGGGTGAGGCGGCTGTGGTCAGTGCTGGGGCCCGTGCGCGCCACCCCCCAAGGAACCGTCACCCGGGCCCGATCGCGTCGATCGCGCGGCCAAACGGTGATCCGACCGCGAGGGGTCATGGGCATTTCGCCATCGATGTAAAACCGCACCTGACCCCAATCGTCGGGGCGATCGGGCGTGAAGCAGCCCTCATAGGTGGTCAACGATGGTGGCGGGGGATCGCTGCCCGTCAAGACTGAGGCGTTGGGTAACGGCGATCCAGCGGATGGACGGGGCAACATCGGAAACGTCCGTTCCGCCACCCGCGCATCAATGGTCAAGTTGGGCCGCCCCGTCACCCGCAGGCAAATTGGCTCCCCGATCGGCCAGCCCCAATCGGCCATCGGCTCCAGGGTGGCCAGGGGCGTACTCAACAACGGCTGATTGGCAATGCGGGTAATCGTGCGAATTTCGGTGCGATCGCCCCAGCGGATTTCAAATCGGTTGGGGCCAAGCTGTAGCGGAAAACTGGGGGCAAAATGCCCAAAGGCACTGCGATTCACCCCTTGGCCATTGATCGTGACCGAACCGGTGGGTGGCGCAGTGCCTAGAAAAAAGATGCGATCGCTCGAGGTTTGATGACCCTCCGGCGGATAAACCAGCCGTAATTCCGAGGAACTGGGGGCCGGCTGGGCGATCGCCACCCCCGCCCATAGCAACGGCGCGATCGCCCCCACCATCAGCCGGGAAGCGCCCCCCAGTTCCCACGGTCTCATTTACTTGCTGGCCCGCTCAAAGGCGGCCTTGAACGCCTCAGGACTGGGCGCACCCTGCACCGGTTCACCGGCCATCAGAAAGGTGGGAGTGCCTTCCAAACCCAAGCTTTCTGCCAACTCAGCATCGGCGGTCACGGCTTTTTTGGCCGCCTCGCTGTTGCGATCTCGCTCAAATCGGTTCAAATCCAATCCCAACTTCTTAGCCAATTCCCCATACAAGCCATCGGCCAAACGCGATTGGTTGGCAAACAGTTCATCGTGATATTCCCAGAACTTGCCCTGTTGCTGGGCAGCCCAAGCGGCCTGGGCGGCGGGAACCGCCTGGGGATGGATGCTGGTGAGGGGGAAATGCTTAAAGGTCAGAATCACCCGGTCTTGATAGTCCTCCATGAACTGCTTCAGGGGAGCCAAGGCCCGACCGCAGTAGGGACATTGAAAATCGGAAAACTCCACCAACAGCACCCGTCCCTTGCCAAGGGTGGGAGAATTGCCAATCACCTTTTTCGGGTCAGATTTGGCATCGCGGGCGAAGTTTTGCCGCAATTCCCGCTGCTTTTGGGACTGCTGTTGGTTATAGTCCGCCACGGATTCCAAAATCACTTGCGGATTTTTGCGGATCACGTCCAGCACTTTGGCTTCAAAGTCCGCATCCACATTGCCCCCAGCGGACAGGGCGATCGGCTGGCAAGCCACCAAGAAGACGGTGGTGGACAGGGCTAAGGCTCCGGCTCCGGCCCAAAAGCGCAGGGAGGATGCCCGAAACAACCAATGGGCCAGGGTTTGAAAGAAGGTTTGAAAAAGGGTTTGGAGGGTCTGGAATGCCTTGAGCATGGGCCTGAGCCTAAATGAAAGATCCTGAGAGCGATTAAAAAACAAACGGAGCAACCGCCAGCGGCGCAGACGACCCGACGGAGGCAGGGTGACCCAATCAGCAGCCCAAGCGCTGTCCTGGGGCCATGATCTGTCCCCGCCAAGACGGATCGGGGAGGCCATTGGCCAGTTCCTTAGTCGGCGGTGTTGGGGCGATCGGGTCGTTGCAACATGGCAATCAACAGACAAATGATGCCCACATTAATCGACACATCCGCCAGGTTAAACACCGGGAACCGAATCAGCCGGAAATCCAGAAAATCAATCACATGGCCCAGGGCAAAGCGATCGATTCCGTTGCCCAATGCGCCCCCCAGCACGAACCCATAGCCCCACTGTTCCCAGCGGTTCATGCGTGGGCTGCCCAGGGCCAGGGCCATCAGGGCCGCGCTGACCGCCAACGAGAGCCACCGCAGCCAGCCGCTGCCCTGGAACAGACTGAAGGCCGCGCCGGAGTTGACCACGTAGGTGAAGTGAAACCAACCGGGGATCAGCGGGATGGTCTGGGGCGGAATCGTGAGGGCGAAGGTGCTGGCGACCCAGGCTTTGGTGATGCGATCGACCCCGACGCTGGCAACGGCCACCACCCAAAACCAGCCATTCTTGGAGACCAGGCGGCCACAGGATTTGGCCCAGGCGGGAATCGGTTTGGATCGAGACTCTGGCACCGGACTATCCACAAAATTCAACGGTGGCGGTTCTCTGGGGGTGATGGGATGCCCGCAGGATCGCCAACTTTCAGTAGAACACGAGATGTCGAAAAACTGAAGCGATCGTGGCGGCGGCACAGGCGGCCACCAGTTGCCCCGGCAAGACCGCCTGGGAGTAGGTGGTGGCGATCGCCTCAAATTCGTTGGCTCGCAGGGCCATGGCATACAACAGCCCCACCCCATGGAGCACCACCAACCCGATCGCACAGCCGATCGCCAACTGCTCCACCTTGGGCGGCCCCAAAAAGGCCCAGCGCCCGCAGAGCCACCCGGCCGGCACAAAGCCCAAGAGATAGCCAAAGCTGGGTTCTTGGATATATTGCCAACCGCCGCCCCCTTCAAAGATGGGCAACCCCGCCAACCCCAACAGCAGGTAGGCAATTTGCGAGAGGGCCGCCGCCGTGCCCCCACCCAAGCAGGCCACCAGCAACAATGCCGCCACTTGGTAGCGCGTGCCCAAAGACACCACCCGCACCCCCTCTTGGAGCCAATCCCAAGGAGCCGTGGGCACAAAGACTTCCACAAAGGAGGCGGCGATCGAGAGTAAGACCCCGATGGCCGCCCACAGCAAGGTTTCTAGGCGCATGACGATCGCCCCATTAACGCCCCATTAACGCCCTATGAATACCCCATTAACGCCCAAGGGAGCGCAACCGCCGGGGTCACCCTCCGGGCGATCGCACTCCCGATCGTTCACTTAACCCGATCGTTCATTTGAATCATTTAAATCGTTGCGGCCGTTGCGCCGACGACGGGCGCTTCGCCACCCACCAGGCCCAATTCCGCCAACATTTCATGATCCTTCTCGGGGGGTTGGCCCATGGTGGTCAGGTAATGGCCAATCAGCATGGCGTTCAACCCGGCTTTCAGACCCAGGGCTTGTAGCTCACCCATCACCACTTCTCGGCCACCCGCATAGCGCAGAATGCGATCAGGCAAAATCATCCGGAAAATGGCGATCGCCTTGGCCGCTTCGTAGGGATCCAGCTTGGGGCGATCGCCCATGGGCGTGCCAGCTCGGGGGTTCAGCAGGTTCAGCGGAATCGATTCCACCTCCAGATCCCGCAGCGCCAGGGCCAAATCCACCCGGTCTGCCCAGGTTTCGCCCATGCCCAAAATGCCCCCGGTGCAGGCTTGGATGCCCGCCGCCTTCAGGGTTTTGATGGTGGCAACGCGGTCTTGCCAGCTATGGGTGGTGGCCACGTTCGGGAAAAAGGCCTCCGACGCTTCCAGGTTGTGGTTGTAGCGCGTCACGCCCGCTTCCTTGAGGGCTTGGGCCTGATCCGCATTCACTTCACCCAAGGCGCAGCAGGGCTTGATGTTGGTTTCCGCAATAATTTGCCGCACCGTTTCCAGAATTTGTTCAAATTCGCTTTCCTGGCGACCGCCATACTTGGGGCCGCGCCCTTGGCTCACCAGACAAAAGCGCTTGGCTCCGGCGGCTTCGGCGGCCTTGGCTTGGGCCAAAATTTCTTCGGGAGTCCGCAAACCATAGATCGGGGACTCCTGACCGGGGTGATGAGCCGACTGGGCACAGAAGGAGCAATTTTCCGAGCAGGAACCGGATTTCACGTTGCCGATGCTGCACAGGTCAACCACGTTGCCGCAACGGGCTTGGCGCACGCGATCGGCGGCGGCACAAAGGGCCAAAATATCTGCCTGATCATCAATTTGGGTCAGGATCAGGGCCGTGGCTCGATCGATCGCCTCGCCTGCAATGACTCGATCGGCCAATTGATCTAACCACTGGCCGAGCACCGCACCCGTGAGACCCTCAGACACAGCAGGCGGCTGCCAAGGGGTGGCCGATCGAACCGAAGACGGAAGCGCTTGAACCACGGCTGACTCCTCCAACAAAGAAACCCAAAGAACCCCCAACGGCCCCATCCACCACCAGATCCATTGCGCCAGATCCATATTCGGAGTTGGTCATCAGCACAGGACAGCCGATGCCCTTCCCGAGTGGCGGAAAACAGGCCACGGGTGACTCCAAATTGTACACGGTTGATTCGCTGCCCACCCTTGGCCCTCCGGGGCGATCGCCTCGATGGGGCGATCGGGCTGGCCATCCAGCACGGTAGGATAGGGCTTAGTTTGTCAAGCGCTCGGTCTGTGGCAATGGCTACCATCGATTCAGCCCGTGGCTCAAAGTCTTGGCATTAAAAGCACTAGCAGGTTTTTAACGTTTTATGAAGCGATTTCTCTCTGGGCTACTGGCGCTGGTGATGGTGGTGTCGATCGGCCTAACGGGCTGTGCGGCGGGTGACTCGGCCAACGGCATCAGCGGCAACTACCAAGCTGATACCCTCGCCTTGGTCGGCAGCCTGCGGAATGCCATCACCATGGCCGATAGCGATCCCGCAAAACGAGCAGCCCAAGCCGATGCTCGCGCCAAAATCAATTCCTATGCTTCCCACTACCGCCGGGATACCCGCGTGGCTGGGCTAAATTCCTACACCACCATGCGCACGGCTTTGAATTCACTGGCGGCCCACTATTCGGCCTATCCCAACCGCCCCGTGCCTGAAAAGTTACAAAAGCGTTTGGAAACTGAGTTCCGGCAAGTGGAAGCGGCCCTGAATCGAGGCGCTTAGGAAAGTTTCGATACACTCAATACACTGAGCATGGGGCGGTTCGATCGCCCCATTTTTGTCGCCTTCGTTGGCCTAGTAGCGTTACAGGTTTAATCGATTGGGTCAAAGTCGCGAAGTCAGTCGTAGTAACAAGGGGCTTAAGCCCCTTGCTGCCTAACAAGCTGGTGACGGCAACAGTCATTTGATTTGACCTATCAAAATAAGCTTGACGCGCTACTAGCTCAATCAAAGGCCTAGCTCAATCAAATTCTGTGGATTAACCCCCTAGTTGCATCCTGGGGGGGGTGAAGATGCCCGCCCTGGGTCGTGGGAGCTGAGAATGCTGGAAGTTGAAGTCCACCAACAGTTACGCGCGTTTTTGCGGGCCTGTGGAGATCGCCCCTGGCTACATCACCTAACCCTGGCGCGGTTGGTGGCGCGGGTCTTGCGATCGGGCCGCAGTTCCCTGATCCAAGGGGGCACGGCCGTGGCCGCCGGCCGCCATCGCCTCAGCTATCTGGCTCCGGCCCTGCTCTGCGAGCAGGCGGTGGTGTTGGTGGTTCCCCCAGCGGTGCAACAGCGGCTTTTAGAAGTGGACTTGGCTCGGTTGCGGTTGTGGCTGGCCCAGAGTGATCGCCCTTTGCCTCCGGTGCATTGCCTGGTTGATCAGCCCCCGGAAGCCGCGCAGACCCTGGCGGCCACCTTGCGGGCCGATCAACCGGGTCTCTGGATTTTGTCCCCCAGTCAATGGCTGGCCGATCGCCTGGAACTGTCGGGCCAGCGATCGCGCTTGGCCGGCCTGCCCACCCTGATTGATGGGGCCGATGATCTGGAGCGCTGGACGCAAGAAACCCTGCGACTGGACATTAGCCCGGCCGATTGGCATCGGTGGCGTTTGGCCTGTCCCGATCGCGCCCAGGTCATCCATGACTTGGAAGTGGCGATCGCCCATGGACTGCTGCAACATCCCCCCAATCCCTACGGCGCTTGGCTGTTGGATGAGCCGGAAGCGGCGGTCTTGCTGCAAACATTGCGATTATTAGCGGCCCAACTGCCGCCCCTGTGGCGAGCGCTGCTGCACCGGGCCGGAAACCAGCAATGGCCGATCCTGGCCCAGCCCGATCGCCAAACGGGGCAGTTTCACCTGCAATGCCAACCGATCGACGTGGCCGAAATCTTGCGCCCCCTCTGGCAAGCCCAGCCGATCGCCCTGATTGGCAGCTTCCTGGATTTGGAAGTGGAAGCTCCCTTATATCAAGCGCGGTTGGGGCTGGACAACGGCGATGAGCAGCGGCTGACCTGCTTGAAATTCACGCCCGATCGACAGCAAGAGGCGATCGGGTTCTATTTACCCGAGCAGTTGCCCCTCCCCAACACCCCGCAATTTCAGGCGGCCCTGATTCAGCAGCTCTATGCCCTGTTGGCTTGGCAAGGGCCGACCGGCTTCACCGTGGTGTTGGTGGGGGATGTGCCCCTCAAGGGCCGACTGGCGGCTCAACTGGCGGCGGAATTTGGCTCCCGCGTCCAACTGGAACGCACCGCCCCCGATGACAACGGCATTTTGGTCACCGGGTGGGACTTTTGGCGTAACCACAGCGATCGGCTGCCCGCTCCCCACCTGCTGGTGATTGCGGCCTTGCCCATTCCCTCTCTCGAAGATCCCCTGGTGGCCGCCCGGGTCAGCGCCTACAAGCGCCAGCGTCGGGACTGGTTTCGCTGGTATCTGTTGCCCTCGGCCCTTAGTGATCTACAACGGTCGATCGCGCCGTTACGGGAGCGATCGACCCCTGATCCCAATGCGCCCCCACTGTTGGCCCTGCTGGACACCCGGGTGGTGCGCCGCAGCTATGGCTCCCAGGTCTTGGCGGCCTTGGATCCCGTGGAGCGGATAAACGACCTTGAACCCCGTTGGCTTTAAATTTCCAGAAATTTCCAGAAATTCCCAGGGCAGCGCCGACGGGCTAGAAATCTGAATCCAAAGTTGAAGAATTCTTGCGAAATGTTCGTCTAAGCTCATTTCCCTCGGGGGCGATCGGGCGAATTTTTGATCGCTCTGCTCCCCAATCGAACTGCCAGCCCAACCATTTCGCGATCGTTTCAGGGTTAATTAACAGATATCCTTTATCTACAAAAAAACTGGGTGGAGATGAACAATGGGTGAATCCAAACGCCGCAAATCCCTCCTTGGGGACGACTACGGCAAGGCTCAAGAAACGATTTTGCCCAACGTGCCAATTACCAAACAGCAAGCCGATCGGTTCGTGAAGATCACCAGTCGCGGGGCTTGGATTGGGATCGGTACGCTGTTGGCCGCTTGGCTCACCATTCGATTTGTGGGGCCGGCCTTTGGCTGGTGGCAGGTTAACTAAAATCAGTGGGGCGATCGTCCAATAATCGCGCCATCATCGCGCCATTATTGATACCCTTGGGAAATCTTTGGGAAGCGTCTGCTCTGCTCAATTGGGCAACCGGCCCCCTGTGACCTGTTGCGATCGAATCCTAAGAATTCTCAACGGTTGTTCCTATCCCCCCGGATCCGAATCAAACCATGGGAAGATCGCAATAGTCCCCGTCATGTTGGACTTTGGGCGCTTCCTTGGCTTAAAACATCCGTGCCAAGATCCGCGCCAATCCGTTGCGAAGAAACCCCCAGGCAGTTCCGCATCCACTGCCATTCACCCCCTGACCTGCCATCCCGATCATCCATTCCCCGGGGACGGTCAATGTAACAATCCGAACAACGTAGCCAAAAGTTTGGATCAGGGTTTTCAGGGGCAATTTCTAAGGGCCCAAGCTCCAGGATCCTTGGAAATTGATGAGCGTTTCTTCAGTGATTTTTCAGGAAAATCTGCTCAATGCTGGCCAAAGTTTGATCCCGAAACCACTCGAAGCACTGTGTTCTTTCATACGGACTGGTGACACAGATTAGTGGGATCTTGCCAGCAGTTTACAGGTCACCGATGCCGCCCTTGCACTAGGGATAACCATCCCAAACCCAGCATTGGGCAGACTAGGGCCTTTGTCGCCTTCCATTGTTAAGGGGCAGCCCAGGGCGATCGCCCCAAGCATCACATCAATCGAATCAGCGAAACCAATCAATCCGTTGATTGCTTGCTGAAATTCTTAAGAGACTATAAAAATCGTAATCAGCCTCTACAATGAAACCAGAAGATCGAGGGTAAGCCGTGTTTCTCAGACTTGCCGAGCAACATCGCCAGTTTGTCAGGGATCTCGTCATGAGCCTGCAGGCCTTGGCCAATGTTCTAGAACGCCGGGGCTATTTGGCCTCGTGCTATACCTGTGGCGATCGCATGAACAGCGCATCGTTTATGGTTAGTCTCGGCGATAATCACCTGATCCGGTTCCTGGTGTCCGATTATGGAATTACCTGGACGGAGATGCGCGATGATCGCGAACTCATGAAAATTGAAGGGGCTGAGGCGATCGGGCAGCTCCAGGAACTGGCCAAACTGCTGAAGGTTTCTGAAAATTCCCCATTGGCCGATCGTTCCGTTCCCCAATCCCCCGTCATGGGCACAACGGCTCCAAACGCTTCAACCCAGATGTTGGTGGGCTAAGGTTAAACAGCAAACCGCGCTTGGTGGCCGGTACGCTGGGACATTGCCAACGTTGCACCATGCAAACGTTGCACTATGGATGAGTCCTATTTCCCCCAGTGCGCCATCAAGACCGGTGGCTGACCTGCGCGATCGCCCAGTCAGCACGCAGTCATGACTCAGTAATTACTCGGTCGCTCAAAATGCAGGTGGCAACTCGGGGGTGGTTGTGTGTATCGTTGGAATCCTCATGCCCCTAAGCTGAGGAGGGTGTCAAGTGTCTACCTCAACCTCTGCGCTTCGCGGTTGATTGCGTTTTAACATCCTGCCCCTATGAACCCCCGCGCTGTCGATCCTCGCACTCCCGATCGCCCCCCGATCGATGCTGACGAGCATCGAGAGCAAGCCTATGAGCTATTTCTAAAGCTTTACAACAACCATCGCGACTTCTTTGATGAGCTGCTGGATGCGGATCAGCAACAGGTGGGTGAACACCTCCGCAGCAGCCGTTATGTCCAGGGCATGGTGCGCGGTCAGCAGGCCTATCTGATTTCCAACCTGATCAATGGCAAAAGCCAATCTCTGCTGCAATACCAAATGATTTGGATGATGGGGCGCGATCCCCAAGCAGCATTGCCGATTCCCGATCAGCGTCTTTCCCGTCGTCACGCAGTAATTCAATACATTCCGCGCCGGGGTTTTTATTTGGTGGATTTGGGCAGCACCAACGGCTCGTTCATTAACGGTCGGCTGGTGAGGGGCCGCCACCGGTTGCGGGATGGCGATCGACTGCGGTTGGGGGGCTTTTCGTTTGATTTCTTTATCTGCTACAGCTCCCAAACGGTGAATTCGGCCCCGGCCGATTTGATTGCCCAGCTCCAAGCCATGCCGATTCCCGAGGAAACGGATTCCAGCTTGCGCTACAAGGATGCGTTATCCGTGCCGCTGGCGGAGAAGTTGGCGGCGGAGGAAACGATGCTGGCCAGCGGCGAAGGGGCCGGCGAGAATAATGCCCCGGTGGATGGTGAGGATGATTTGGGGCCGCCGTTGCCGGATCCCGAGGGATTTGCGTTTTAGGGTTTTACTGTTGGTTTTTTCGGTTGGTCGGTTAGTTGGTTGGTCAGTTGGATTAGTCAGTTGGTCGGTCGGTCAGTTGGATAGGTTGCAGCGGCTCCAGGGCTAGCAACCGCTGGGTTCCATGATCGTCACCAGATCCACGCTGAATTGGGTCTCGAAAATGGGACATTCACAGTCCAGACTCCACCGCTCGATCGCGCAGTCATCGTGGCGATCGGCCGGTTCCAACAACAATCGAAATTCGCGACTGGGGGGCCGAAACTGGCATTGCACCCGGCGCACCGCTTGAATTTGACGGCGATCGAGGGCTGCGGCCAGGCGCAAAATGGCGCTCAGCTCGTCCACCATTTGCCGATAGCGCTTGCCAGCCAGGGCCTGATAGCCCTCGTGTCGTTTTTTGGGAGCGCTCTTGCGGTGGTAGCGGGCCAGGTTGGCAATCACTTCAATTTCCGTTTCCGTGTAGCCCAGCAGTTGCCCGTGGCGGATCAGGTAATAGGCGTGCTTGTGGTGAGCATCATGGCCCACGTGATGGCCGCATTGGTGCAGGACGGCGGCGGCCCACAGCAACTCGCGGCTATTGTCATCCCAGTTGTGCAATAGGCCTTGGGTTTGGTCAAACAGGGTGAGGGCCATGGCGGCCACATGCTCGGCGGAAGGCAGGTTCACCTGATATTTTTTGGCCAACGCCAGAACGCTGCGTTCGCGCACGGAGCTTTGGAACCGCAGGCGATCGTCAATCAGTTGGTGCTGCAACATCCAGTCAACGATTACGCCTTCCCGGAGCGATCGCTCACACACCACCAGTCGATCGACTCCCAACAGATCCATGGCCTCTTGCAACACCACGGCTCCGGCCAGGATAATTTCCGCCCGCCGATCGCTCATTTCCGGCAGGGTCGATCGCTCCTCAATGTCCATGCGACGCAGCCGATCGACCCATTCTCGCAAGGCCGCCAACGGCAACTCACAGCCCTGCAACGGGGAGGGAACATAGCCCGTGGTGTCCGCCGCATGGATGGCCGCCAAGCATTCTGCCGTGCCCGACGTGCCCACCAGGGTCAGTTGATCTGCGAGGGGATGTTTGACCAGTTCCCCATGCAATTCTTCCACCGCCCGCTCCAACATGCCCCGGGCATAGGCCCGCAGCGCCTCATAGTCCATGTCCGTGATCGGGTCGGTGCGGACAAATTCCGTGGTGAGCCGCACGGCCCCCACCTTGGTGCTGCTCAGGTAAAGGGGTTCACGCCCATCCCCCAAAATCAACTCCGTGGAGCCACCGCCAATGTCGATGATGGCGTGGGGCTTGCCATCCAACTCCATGGCCGACAACACCCCTAGATAAATGCGGCGGGCTTCTTCGGGCCCGGCGATCGCATTCACCTTCATGCCCACATCCCGCGCCACCCGTCGCAAAAAGTCTCGGCCGTTGGGAGCTTCCCGCACGGCACTGGTGGCCACGGCAATCACTTCATCCACTTGCAGGCTCAGGGCCAGGTCATAGCACCGTTGCAGGGCAGCGATCGCCCGATCCATGGCTGCCTCTGTCAAATCACCGGTTTTGGGATCGCGCTCACCCAACCGCACCGTACTTTTCTCGCGGGAAATGATGTCGAAGGCGGGCAAACTGGGATCCACCTGCACAATGGCCATGTGAATGGAGTTTGTGCCGATGTCGATGGCGGCCACAACGGGACGGCTCGATCGAAAAGCGAGCGGGGCAGGCGAAGGAGACAGGGTTTGCATGGTTTGCATGGCGGGTCTAGGCCGATTTTAATACCGCAGTTGATCAGATGCGCATTCCAGTTTGTGGATTGGCTGAACAGCAGAGAAACTCCGGATTGGGCACTTGATTTTGCGAAGTGTATTGCAACGCTGCTTTACACCCTGCGAGTGCGTCCGATGCTGTTGTCTACTCTTCGATCGATTACAGCCCATAGCCAATTGTGGATGAATCCGGTGATGGATCAGGCGGCGGCCACCCACTCGCAGCCCGATCGCGCCATTGTCCTCGGAGGAAGTTTGGCGGGTCTGTTGGCCGCGCGAGTTTTGGCCGATCGCTTCCAAACCGTCTTGGTTTTGGAACGGGATCCCCTGCCTACCCCCTGGGAACGACCCGAAACCCCGGACGAAACCTGGTGCAATCGCCGCCCTGGCACGCCCCAGGCTGACCATGTGCATGTGCTGTTGGCGCGGGGACAGCAGATCTTGGAATCGCTCTTTCCTGGGTTCGCCAATGATTTGGCCACATCCGGAGCAGTGGAAGTGAACTGGACAGCCGACTGCGCCATGATGGGCCTCGGCAGTTGGAATCCACGGGTTTCATCGGATTTGGTGACCCGCACCAGCAGCCGATCGCTCCTGGAAAACTTGGTGCGGCGACGGTTACAGGCCATTCCCAACGTGATTTTTATGTCGGGGGTTGCGGTTCAAGGGCTAGTGGTGGCGGGCGATCGGGTCACGGGAGTGCGCCTAGAAGGGAACTCTGCCCAAAACCTGGTGAGCACCTTGGCCACGGAAACCCTCTTGGGGGCCCAATTGGTGGTGGATGCCATGGGACGCAATTCCCAAATGCCCCGCTGGCTGCAACAGTTGGGCTATGGCTCCGTTCCGGAAGTGACGATCGATGCCAAGTTGGGTTACGCCAGCCGTTGGTATCAAATGCCCGCCGACTATTTGGCCCAGGTGGCCCAGGATCCGGAAAACACCTGGAAATCGATTTTGCTGTGGGCCAAGCCGCCCCACCAACCCCGCGCCGGGGTGCTCTATCCGGTGGAGGGTAACCGCTGGGTGGTGACGGTTTCGGGAACCAATGGCGACTATCCCCCGGCCGATGAGGAAGGGTTTCTGGCCTTTGTTCGCAGCTTGCGGGATCCGGCCATTGCGCGGGCGATCGCCTCGGCGCAACCGATTTCAGACATCAAGCTCTATCGGGGCACGGCTAACCGCTGGCGACATTACGAACAGTTGGCCACGTTCCCGATCGGGCTGGCCCTGTTGGGGGATGCGGTTTGCACCTTCAACCCAATTTATGGCCAGGGCATGACCGGGGCCGCACTCGGCGCGGTGACCTTGGGTGATTGTCTCGATCGGGCCCAATCGGAACTGGGCTTAGATTGGGGACAATTTACCCACCTGTTCCGGCAAGAGTTGGCCCGCGTGATTCAGTTGCCTTGGTTGATGGCCACGGGGGAAGACCTGCGTTGGCCCGCCACCGAGGGGCCGCGACCCGATCGCCCCACGCGCTGGATGCAAGCTTATCTGGAGCGAGTTTTGCATCTCACCGATGCCCACAAGGACATCCATGAGATTGTCTGGAAAATCCAGCACATGATCCTCTCTCCCCAAGCTCTATTCCATCCCTCGATCATGATGCGGGTGGGGGGCGCTTGGCTCTATCAACGGCTGCTGGCCAATTGGTTTCCCGCCTGGGGGCCCGAAAACCTGAACCTCACGCCCTCGTTCTTGGGGGCCCGACGTTAGGGGCCGATTCTCCTAATCGTTCGTTACGTCCGGCACATCCGAGAGCACTCGGCCGGGAGTCGAAGCCGCTGGGGCTGTTTCTGCCTCGGTGGCTTCGTTGTTGGCGGCATCTTCCGCCGGGGCAGCCGCTTCCGCATTCGATGCGGCTTCGCTTTCCGGGGCATTCTCCGCAGGTGCTGCCCATTCTTCCCCGATCGCCAGGGTGACCCGATCGGGGCCGGCGGCCCGCAGCTCACTGACCAACTGCAACACCTTTTCGTAGGGCAAGTTGCGATCGGGCTGAATCAACACCACGCCCTTGGGATTCTTGAGGTAGTTCTGAATATCCGCCTTGAGTTGATCCTTGGGAATGGCGCGATCGAGCACCACCGTTTGTCCCTGGCGATCCAGCTTAATCAACAAGGGCGGTGGCGGCGGCCCCTGGTCGGGTTCCGCAGGCGCATCCTCACCGCTGGCGGGCAGGTTCACTTCCAGGCTGTTTTGGCTGCCCAACACCATGGACAAAATGATGAAAAAGGTGAGCACCGTCATCAACACGTCCAGCATCGGCACAAGGTTGACTTCCGGGGGTTTGTGGTGAGTCTGTCGATTGCGCGATCGCATGGTTGAGAATCCACTTCGGTTGAGGGGGGCATGAGCGCCAAGGAAACAAGGCAGCGGCAGGCAACGGCCGCAAGAACTAACCAGCCTAGCGGTTGATTAACCCTGCTCGAAGGAAAGACCGACCCGATCGCCCCCCACGGCTTTCAGGAGCGTCAAGACTTCTTCAATCGATCGAAACGGCAAGGTGCGATCGGCCTTCAACACCACCATCCCATCCGGCTGTTTGGCAAAATAGTCCGCCACGGCTTGATCCAGTTCCGCCGGGGTCACCGGTTTGTCATTCAGCAAAATCTGCTTTTTTTGGTCTAACCCCACCAGCAGCGGATCCTTGGGAACCGTCGCCGCCGCTGAGGTTTTGGACTTGGGCAACTGCACGTTGGGCATCTGCGCCCCGGTCAGGGTCATCGACACCAAAATAAAGAAAGTGAGCACCGTCATCAACACGTCCATCATCGGCACGAGGTTGACATCTGGGAGCTGATTGGCCGATCGGGTCTTGGGTCGCATGGGGCCTGGTTTCCTGTCCTAATCCACTCCTAATCCACCAACGACGGCGGGCGATCGGCATAGGGCAAGGGGTCGAACCCATGGGTTGGCCGTTCTCCACCGGGCGATCGACCGCCACCGCTGGGCAAGTCCGGCGTGGGGAACAGGGGTTCATACCAAACCTGGCGATAGATCAGCTCCAAACGACTGCCCACCTCGGTGAAATAGTCAATTTGCTGAGATTGCAGCACCACCAACACCCGAAACACCACCAAAGCCATAATCGCCACAATCATGCCAAAGGCCGTGGTCAACAGGGCTTCACCGATCCCCGCTGCGGCGGCCGTGGCGGCCTTGGTGTCGCCGCCGCCACCAATGTTCAAGTTATTGAAGGTGGCAATTAGCCCCGTCACCGTTCCCAGCAGTCCCAGCAGGGGGGCAACGGCCACGATCGTCTCCAGCAATTTATCGCCCCGTCGCATTTTCACGAACTCCCGTTCGGCGGCCGTTTCCAGCGCCAAATTAAACGTTTCCGGGGTGGCTTGTTTCAACATCAAGGGAGCCAACAAAAATCGCCCGATCGGGAGGGTTTGGGCCTCGCGAGCCGTGATCGCCGCATCCTCCAGGCTATACTTTGCCGCCGCCAATACATCATGGACAATGCGATCTTCCTGGGCCATTAACCGCACCCAAAACACTGCCCGCTCCAGGGTCACGGCCACCGTCGCGATCGACATTCCCAGCAGGGGCCACATGACCGGCCCCCCTTTCACCAGCAAATCAAAAACCTGAGACATGGCCGCCCTAAAACCCAAAAGCGTTGTGATACCTAGCGTTGCCGATTCCCATTGATCCCGCTCGATCGCCCCTACCAGCCCCAAGCATCCCATTGGTTAGTCGATTTGGTCAGTCGATCGATGTCCTAACCGATCCCCGGGTAGCTGCAAGGTGCGATCGCACCCTTAACTCACGGCCTTCGCCTGATCGGTTCAGTGCGATGGCAGAGTCCGTAATCAATCACAAAATATCAGAAAATACCAATTATTTATCAGTTCATTCGTGTCATTGATTCACAGGTCAATCAATTCACTGATCAACTCGTCAATACAATGCAAGAAAAACCAGGAAATTAATGCAAGAAGAAAAATAAAAGGAGCCAGAATTAATCTGGACTTTACCAATACAGTTAAATTAAATTCTGAAATTGGCTTGCAATTTTTCAGCAATTCTTAGAAGAGAAATTTTTGAAAAGATGCTCTCTAGAATGCTTTTTAAAAATACTTTCTAAAATGTCTTCTAAGAATCATACAGCCTTTACCTAGAATTATTGGCACGCCATATTGCAGATGCCATAAAGCAACGGTTTGGTGGGCACTGCCCACCCTACGGGCGACTGTGCTTAGTAATCGAAGTAAGGGCTGTATGGAAGCTTTAGAAGCGCTCTGCTTCGGAAGGATTTTGAAAGAAGCCCTCGAATCTGCTTCGACAGTCGCCCGTGAACTGCTCTTAACTTAGGCGATTCTATTTGGTCGTGCAGATTTTTAGCTTGAAATGTGACTGTTGAGAACTAATGAGGGCTAATTGAGCACCTTAATCAATCCATTTAGGCGTTCAAAGCTGTTTTTAATTGCTCCTGCCTAAAGTCAATCTTGCTTAAATTAAGAAAAGTTTAAATGTAATTAAATTTTTGCGTAAGACGCAAAATTGCACGATTTTTGGTCACTTTGTTAGAAGTTCACGACGAACCAGAATGAGCTTAAATTTTCTTTAACCCATTCTTAATTCAATAGCAGACTTCTAATAACCGCTTTCCGAAATAATGAGGCTGCTAAGTTGGAATTTTTTAACAACTTCTTGAAGTTTGTTTGTTTTTGATCACCCACTTCAGGCAGACAAGTGTTGAGTCGGTGATTCAATTGCCAGCAAATTTTCAATGAATCGCAAGCCAATCCAAGGCAATGTCGATGCTCTGTTGGCATCACACAAAAGACTGCATCGATTCCGCACCAATTGAGTGCGGCCAAGATCTGAGCCAGCAGTTTCAATCGCCAATGGTTTTAAGGTTTCGCTATTGGGCCAGAGCTTGAACATTGACTGACGGCTGCGGGCTGGGTCTTGGGGTGGGTTGCTGGTGTTCGTAATCAATCTTTGTGCTGGAGTGAAGTGTTTATGATCTCTACGAAGTTGCGTCGTCGGAGCGCGATTTTGGCCGGAGCAGTGGCAGCGCTGGCATTTGTTACGAACTGGGGTACCCAAGCCGCTCAGTCCCAGAACAATACGATCGCCATTGATGGGTCGAGCACGGTGTTCCCCATTACGGAAGCGGTGGCCGAAGAGTTCCAAGCTTCCAAGCGGGGCGCTGTGCGGGTGACGGTTGGGATCTCGGGAACCGGCGGTGGTTTCAAGAAGTTCTGCAACGGTGAATTGGATATCAGCAACGCATCGCGGCCGATTAAGGAAAGCGAGCAACAGGCTTGCGCTGCTAAGGGAATTGAGTACGTGGAGCTGCCAGTTGCCTACGATGCGCTGACGGTGGTGGTGAACCCCCGCAACACTTGGGCCGCCAGCATGACCACCGCAGAATTGAAGGCCATGTGGGAAGGGGCTGCGGAAGGAAAAATTACGAAGTGGAGCCAAGTTCGTCCCGGCTGGCCGGATGTGAAGTTCACGCTGTTTGGCCCCGGTGCAGATTCGGGCACGTTTGACTATTTCAATGAAGTGATTTTGGGCAAGGACAACAAGAGCCGCACGGACTACACGCCTAGCGAAGATGACAACGTTTTGGTGCAGGGCGTTTCGCGCGATCAAAATGCCTTGGGCTATTTTGGCTTCGCCTACTATGACCTGAACAAGAGCCGCGTGAAGGCGGTGGCCATTGACTCGGGCAAGGGTGCTGTGATGCCGGCCGTAGCAACGGTGAATGACGGAACCTATAAGCCGCTGTCGCGCCCCATCTACATCTACGTGAAGAAGTCGGCGCTCGATCGCCCCGAGGTGCGCGAGTTTTCGGAGTTTTACCTGAAGAATGCGACTCGTCTGGTGCGGGAAGTGGACTACGTGCCGCTGCCGGATGCGGATTACCGGGCGGCAACCCAACGCTTGAGCCAACGGGAAGCGGGCCGCAAGCCGTTGCGGGCGGGCCTGTAGGCTCGATCGCCCAGATAGCAGGCGGCTCTGGGCAACTGCGCATCGATCGAACTCCACTGGGGATTACGGGTCGATCGCGACGGTGGCCCAGCGCTTGAGCCGATCGAGCTGATCAAACCGAGTGAACTGGGGCAAGCGGTCTGCCGATGGGGTCGATCGCTTGCTCCTTTGATATCAAGACCTATGGCTTTGCGAGACTCAACTCCCCTCAACCCTTGGCGGCGATCGCGCGATCGACAGCGCTGGACTGAACGGGCGATCGAACTGTTGCTATTGCTGGCGGCCCTCTCTTCGATCGCCACCCTGCTCGGCATTCTTTACGTTTTGGTGGGTGAATCCCTACAGTTTTTTCAGCAAGTTTCCCTTTGGGAATTCATTACTGAAACCCGCTGGACACCGCTGTTTGGCGATCCCAAATATGGCATTTGGCCGCTGCTGTCCGGAACCTTAACGACCACCTTTGTGGCTTTGCTCATTGCCATTCCCTTCGGCACTGCGATCGCCATTTATTCCAGTGAATTTGCACCCGCCACGGTGCGCGAAATTCTAAAACCACTGCTGGAATTATTAGCCGGTGTGCCCAGCGTTGTTTATGGCTACTTTGCTTTATTGGTGGTCACGCCCCTATTGCAACAGGTGCTTCCTTGGCTCCCCGGTTTCAACATGATCAGCGCGGGCGCAGTCATGGGATTAGCCATTATTCCGCTGGTGAGTTCCATCAGTGAAGATGCCATGCAAGCCGTGCCCAATACCCTGCGCGAGGGATCCTATGCCATGGGGGCAACCAAGCTACAAACGGCATTGAAAGTGGTGTTTCCGTCAGCTATTTCCGGGATTATGTCCGCCTATATTTTGGGCACATCCCGCGCCTTGGGGGAAACGATGATCGTGACAATCGCGGCGGGGTTGCAACCCACCCTCACCTTCAATCCCTTTGAGCAAGCTGCCACCATCACGGCCTACATTGTGCAGGTCAGCATGGGCGATTTGCCCCACGGCACTTTGCAATATCAAACCATTTTTGCCGCAGGATTAACGCTGGTTCTTTTAACCCTTGTCCTGAACATTATTGGTCACTTACTGACAAAACGTTATCGTGAGCGTTACTGATGTTAGCTGCCAAGTTTTCAGACCTCATTACACCCCAACTGGGTCACCAACTCCATCAACGCAAGCTGCTGAATCTGGGCTTTATGGTGATGGGTTTGGTGGCAATTATGGTGGCATTGTTCACCCTGGCAGCCTTGATTATTCATATGGCCATGAGTGGCTGGCCAAGGCTCAGTACCTGGGAATTTTTCACGGCTTTTGCCAGCCGCCGCCCAGAACGCGCCGGTATTTTAGCCGCTTGGGTTGGCAGTTTGTTAGTGATTTCGGTGACTGCCATTGTGGCAGTGCCGATCGGGGTAGCAGCGGGCATTTATTTGGAAGAATATGCTCGCAAAAATTGGCTGTCAGAATTGATTGAGATAAACGTCACCAACTTGGCTGGAGTTCCTTCCATTATTTATGGACTCTTGGCCTTGGGTGTGTTTGTTTATGAATTCAAGTTTGGACGCAGTGTTTTAACGGCTGGTTGCACGCTGGCACTGTTGATTTTGCCGATCGTAATTGTGACCACGCGAGAGTCCTTGCGATCGATTCCGCAAATGATTCGCGAGGCAGCCTATGCGGTGGGAGCCACCCAATGGCAAGTGATTTGGCATCATGTTTTGCCCTACTCGATCGGGGGCATTTTGACGGGAACGATCATTGGTTTGTCGCGGGCGATTGGTGAAACCTCTAGCTTGATCACAATTGGTGCTTTAACCTTCATTGCCTTTTTGCCCGAGTCTCCTTTTCAAGGCAAGCCACCTTTTGTGTCCTGGGAATGGTTGAATTCTCCCTTCACCGTGATGCCAATTCAAATGTTCAATTGGGTTTCTCGGCCCAATCCTGAATTTCAGGTTAACGCGGCAGCGGCAGGCACAGTGTTAATGACCATGACTTTGCTGATGAATGGCCTTGCAATTTATCTCCGCTATCGTCTGCGTCAAGGAATCAAATGGTAACCAGCAGTTCACAGACTATGCAGCGACTTGATAGCCAATTTCCCATTAAAGCTGAAGTGCGATCGCTTGATTTCTACTACGGCCAGTCCCAGGTGCTGAAAGATATCAACCTTGCGATTCCCGATCGGCAAATTACGGCCCTCATGGGGCCTTCGGGGTGCGGTAAAACAACCTTATTGCGGTGTTTTAACCGAATGCATGATCTATATCCTAACAATCGCTATCGGGGCGAAATTCTCTTAGATCAACGACACAATATTCTCAGTCCCACCATTGACCCGATCGAGGTGCGGATGCGAATTGGGATGGTTTTTCAGAAACCGAACCCTTTCCCAAAATCGGTTTATGAAAATGTAGCCTACGGTTTACGGGTTCAGGGTCGCACTCAGCGATCGGACTTGGATGAAAAGGTGGAAGCGGCCCTCAAATCCGCCGCCCTTTGGCATGAGGTGAAAGATCGCCTAAAAGAGCCGGCTTTTAATCTTTCTGGTGGTCAACAACAGCGACTTTGCATTGCTCGCGCCCTCGTAACCAACCCCGATTTAGTGTTATTTGACGAGCCAACCTCTGCGTTGGATCCAATGTCCACGGCCCATATTGAAGAATTAATGCGGCAACTGAAAGCCCAAGTCACGATCTTGATTGTGACCCACAGTTTACAGCAGGCGGCGCGATTTTCAGACTATGCCGCTTTTATGTATTTGGGAAAACTTGTGGAATTTCAAAAAACGACAAAGCTGTTTGCTGAACCACAAGATCCACTGACCCAATCCTATTTATCGGGCAGTGTTGGCTAAAGAATTTTTAGATTTTTAGCATTCATTGCTGAACTGTTAATTAGCGTCGCTTTTGATTTTGGCTTTGCTTTTGATTTTGGCTTTGACTTTGATTGCTATTTAGACCGGTTGCCATTACTCACTTGGACGATCGCCTCCCATGGGTTCTTCACCAATGCTGAACTTTAAACTTGATTCCCTACCCTGGGCTGCCAACCAGTGGAAACAGATTCAGCGATCGATTCCCTATTTGCTGAACCTGTGCAATCGACCATTGCTGTTTGTGGCAATCGGGTTGCATGTGGCGGTGTTGATGTTGCCCACACCCGATCGCACTGAAACCGAAAAACAGCCCCCCAAGGAAGTGATTAAGGTTTCCCAATTGAGCGCCGCCCCCCCAAAACCGAAGCCTCAAAAACCCAAAAACGCCAAGCCCAAGCCCCCAAAACCGAAGCCCCAAAAGCCCAAAGCCACGCCCCCCAGGCGATCGACCGCGTTGGTAGCCACGCCGCCCAAACCCAAACCCCAGCCCACGGAACCAGCCAAACCCACCCCCACCGCAAAGCCCGAACCCACCCCTAAGCCCGATCCCCAAGGCGAAGATCCCTTAGCCAATACGCCGCCGGTCAACACGCCCCCCGTGAATCAGGCGGGCGGCGACAGCACCGGCAGCGGCAAGGGATTGGTGGATGAATTAAGCAAAGAAATCCTGGCTAAATTGCTGGAAAGTGGTACGAATGATGAGGCCACGCTTCAGGAATTTATGGTCAGTATTCCTGAAACTATTCCTGAGGGAATTTATGGGGATTTTGTGGGAGCCGATGGCCAAATTTTGGTCGATCGCGGGGCCTTTGCCTCGTTGGCGATTCCTCAAATGTCCGCCAATGCTGCTTATTTGGATTACATTGAGCCAACCCTGTCGCAAAAACTGGGATTTGAAGTCACGGAAATGGATCCCAACTACGGTGGATCCAAATTGTTCATGGCTAAAAATACCGGTGGGATTACTTTCTTTTTCAGTTTGGTGAAGCTGACCAATAGCAGTGGCGCTTTTATGGTGCTTTGGAAAACGGATCCGAGAACCTAGGAAAATCTGGGCTGAAGTTTCAGATCACTGAAGGCTAGATCAGCGGCACTTGATTAAAGACGTTCAATCAAAATGGGCGGTGACTGGTGGCGTTGGGGCGCTTTGGCATCTTCAACCGAAATGGCCAACGCCTTGACATATTCAAGATCTAAAAAAGCCTTCGGCAACACTAAATTTTGAACCCGATCGCTCGGTTGATTCACCGAAAACACATGGGTCAAGATGGCATTTTTATGATCCGTTGTGAATGGAGCCTGGGGATCCACCACCGTCCAGAGCACATAGACCTTGCCCGGCGCGAGGGGCGGCAATTGATCCACTCGCAAACGACCGACCATCCGGGACGGATCAACCTCGATCGCCACCGCTGCGTTGGTTCGGCCAGCAGGCGATTCCTGATTGGCGGTGCGCAACACCACCACGATCGGGCGGCCGGGCGCTTGGGCCTGTTGGGTTTGCAACGATCGCCACAACCACCAATTACTCGCCGCCAAGGCCGCAATGATCGCCGCCGCCGCCCAACCGGCCCGTTGGGCCCAACGAGGCAGTTGCTGGACTTCTGCCCACCAGGTCGATCGGGTCGATCGGGTGAAGGGGGGCGATGGTAAAGCCGACTCCGACGCGGCGGACAATGCCAATGGCTCCGGTGGTGCAGAGTCCAGCGATCGAGCCGCTGGGTCAGCTTCCGCCAAAATGCGCGATCGCAAGGCAGCAGCAGGCTGCACGGGCGCAGGTAAGTTCACCAAGTCCCAACTGGTTTGCAGTTCTTGCAAGGTTTGTTGAATCGCCGCCTCATCCCACCGTTGGGCCAGGGCGGCCGCCTCATCCGAATCCAAATCATTCAACACATAGCCCGCCAACAACCAATCCACCTCGATCGGCTCGATCGGCTCCAGGGCGAGATCGGTTGCGTCAGCATTGGTCAACGGCTCGACGGGGGCTGGCTCGGGCACGGGGTTGGAGCCGTCGGAATTGGGGGGAAGGATGGGAGAACTCATGGGGCTAGGCATCCTCCACAGCGGGCTGCAAGGTTTGGCGCAGCTTCAACAATCCCCGTCGGGCCCAAGCTTTGACCGTTCCGAGGGGAAGACCAAGGCGCTCAGCAATGGCCGACTGGCTCAGGCCGTCGCTGTAGGCTAACTGCAAAACTTGGCGCTGATTTTCAGACAGTTGGGCCAGGGCCGCACGCACCTGGGCCGCCGTCTCGGCTTGATCGAGCGACTCCGCCAACAGATCCGGCGGTTGAGCGATGGCCTGTTGTTGTTCCGTTTGCCAAGTTTCCAAGGAAGCCCGCGCCCGGCGTTGGGCCCGCAGCCGATCGAGGCCGCGCGATCGCGTCAAAATTGCCAAAAATGTGCGCAAGGATCCCCGATCGGGGTCATAGGCACTGCGCCCAAGTTGCAAAAAGATTTCCTGAGTTAAATCTTCCGCATCTTGCACATTACCCAACAATCGCAGGGCGATCGCATAGACCACCCCCACATGGCGATCGTAGAGCTGCCCCAAGGCGGCCCGCTCCCCCCGTCGCAGCGCCTGCCAGAGAACCGCATCACTCGGCTCGGGCGGGCCCACAACTCGGCTTTTTTCCTCCGCTGCCCAATCTGGGCCGGAGCCAAGCTCAGGGGATTGGGCATCCATAGGCAATGGCGGTGGATCTGGCTGTCTTGATACCGGCAATCCTGAGCCTCTGAGGGCTGGGGCCACGGGCGAAGCATCGGTCTGCGTAATGCTGTTGGCATTCTCCCCGCCACAGGCAGCTCGAGAATTGCAAACCCACAGACTGAAGCCACGAACCTCGCGGCCAATTGCAGCCTAGCACGCTCCAAAAGCGCGGAGTTTCAGACCCTAACTTTCTGCAATTTCCCGCTGCACTCTAGCCAGCGGCCGGCTCCCCGTCGATTGATCACGGGGAGTCCGTCAACCCCAAAGCTGAGCGCCTCCGTGCTTCAGTCAAGGGAGAAGCTAAAGCGGCTTCAACACGGCCCGCAGCTCGCCACCACGGTTTTTAGTGGTGTGCAAATCCACATAGAGCATCCCTTTGCTCAACGCATCCAACTGTTCCACCGTGAGCATGTAGTCACCCATGGCGCTGCCCAGCAAGCCACTGTCATCGGTCATCACTTGCAGGGCGTATTGGAAAGGGCCATTTTCGGTGGCCATGCCTCGGTGAATGTGAAAGGCGGAGGTGATGTTTGGGTTCGGGGGGCTAACGGGATCCGTAACGTAGTTGCGCAGGGGGCTGGATAGCTCCCGAAAACTGCCCCGCACCACCAAGCGGTTACCCGACAGGACGGCTCCCACGGTTCCCCAAGCGCCGCTGTTGGCTCGCACGGGCACTGTTTCGGCGGTGCTCATTTTGGCCACAAAGGTTTTTAGCTCGCTGGTTTTGGCTCCGCTGGCCAACAGGGTTGCCTTGGCTGCTTGCAGATTTTGATGCACGGCGCGATCGAGCAAATTTGCTGGCTGCATCGGGCCAAACTGGCTCGCTTCCACGAGCATAGGGCGATCGCCCGCCCAGGCCGCCCCTGGGCCACCCACTGGAGCCAGGGCAAAACCGTGAAATACAACGGTTAACAAACCACTAAGCACAAACAGCAGGGCCGATCGCACCCACAATCGCCAGCGAACGGCAGAAACAGCACCTTGGGCAACAGGACGGGGCAATGGATTATGGCGCATGAAAGATCATCCTGAAATCAAAATCGGGTTTGAGACCTCGGGGCGATCGCGCAGAAGCAAGGCCGGTTGCACTAAAGGCCGGTTGTACTGAAAGTTGCACAAAAATATTGCGCGCCTATGGCACGCCTATGGCACACCAGGCCCATTGGCCAACAGGCTGCACTGAGATCAGCCACCCTGCGCGATCGCTCGATTGGAGTACGTCACCCGATCGCGTTTTGGATGCAGTTTTTTAGAAATTTAGAAATTGGGATTCTAGAAATCTAGAAATTTAGATTTTGGAAATTGGGATTTTAGAAATTTAGAAATTGGGATTTTAGAAATCTAGAAATCTTGGAAAGCTGGCAATCTGGCTCAACGCCAGTGGGCCCGGCCCCGCCAAAACACACCGACTAAAATCGCCATCACCATCAGCTCGCTGAAGGAAATCAGCAACACCGGCAACGGCAACAAACTCAAAAGACCCAGCTCGCCCCCCACACAAGCCACCAACGTCCACAGGCTGCCCCCATTGAGTCGCACTTGCGGAAACAGCCGCTCGGCACAATGCACCGCCAAGGCTCCCACACCCAGCCCGATCGCCAGGATTAAAAAAATAGACCAGGATCCCAACCCCATCAGCCCCGCCGCGAGGGGCGGCCAGGCTTCGGCCAGGACAATTACGCCTTGGTCGATCGCCATGGCCAGGGCGAGGCTGAGGGCCGCCGCACCGGCCATGGATCCCCAGGGTTGTTGGGTAATTTGTCGCCAAGGTTGGCTCACGCGATCGACTCCGAAATTGGGCTAGGCTTGGGCGGGTTTTTGGTGGCGCACTTCCACCACGGTGTGGACATTGCCACGGGGGTTAAAATCACCGACGATCGTCGCTTCCAACGGATCAGCGGCTGCCACAAAGTCGTCCAAAATTTGGTTAATGGATTCCTCGTGGGAAATGTAGCGATCGCGGTAGCTGTTGATATAGAGCTTGATCGCCTTCAGTTCCACAACTTTTTGATCGGGCACATAGTCGATCGAAATTTTGGCAAAGTCGGGATAGCCGGAAAAGGGGCATTTGCAAGTAAATTCCGGCAAGCTAATTTGCACATGATAGATCCGACCCGGCCGCGGATTGGGGAAGGTGATCAATTGCCCTTCTTCGATTTGGCGCTCACCGTATTTCACGGGTTCGTGGGCGGTGTCAGCGGTGGCTTGGCTCATGACTGTGGCTCTGTGAGGTTGCGAGACTGGAGAATAGTTTACAAAACTTGATGGACTGACTCCAGCCAACTAGCCCCATTTCGGCCACGGGCGATCGGCCGCGCGATCGCCCCAGCCCGATCGGGAAATCCACATCGCGCCAGTCCACAACCCAGATTGGGCAGTCGATCCTGAGGGCGATCGTTGATAATGGCCGGGAGTCTTTGCCGTTATTCAACGTTGGGTTGAGTTGAGCTATGGATAGCAACGTTTCGCCGAAGTCCCTTGTGTCATCCGGGCCAAGCGGTTCCCAAGGCACAATTCCCGTGGCGGTTTATCGCCAATTGGCTTCGGAGCTGCAAGCTACCCGCGCCATGTTGGAAGCGGTGCAAAAGCACAATGCCCAACTGACCCAACAGCGCGATCGCCTGCGATCGGACTTGGATGCCTTGGCGGAAGCCGTGGCCACCCTGCGGGCCAACGCCACGCCCCAGGATGCCCCGCGCCCCTTAGATCCCAATCCCTTGAGTGTTGCGCCCAGCGCCCCGATCGCCCCGCCACCGCCGATGGCCGCCAGGCCGCCCCAGCCCGCCTTGGCCCCCAACGCCCCGATTGCGGGAGATCCGTTCCAGCAAGCGGCCGTGAGCGATTGGAACGCCTTGCCAGACTTGGAACCCATGGCAGAGTTCTATGGAGCCGCCAACGAACCGCAATCGACCCGGCTGGGAGGCTTGGGCAACTTTGGGCGATCGACCCCCAACGGCGGCTCCGGCGAGTCCAGCTCTGGCATTTGGCCCATTTTGGCGATCGCCCTGATTGCCATGACGGCCTTTGGCATTAGCTTTGCCCTGGTGCGGCCGATCATGGACAGCAAGCAAAAACCCTTCCAGCCAGCCCAACCCCAAATTCAGCCCAACCCCAGCCCCAACGCAGTGCCCGCCAACCCTCGCTAGTCGTCACCACCGGCCTCAAACATCCCCTAAGCCACGGTCTCCAAGAGCGCCACGGCATAGGCACAGATGCCCTCCTCGCGTCCCGTGGGGCCCAATTTTTCGTTGGTGGTGGCCTTCACGCCAACGCGATCGGGTTCAATGCCCAAAACTTCCGCAAGGCGCGATCGGATGGCGTTGATGTGGGGTTTCAGTTTGGGCCGTTCCGCCACCACCACCGAGTCAATGTTGCTGACCTGCCAACCCCGATCGCGCAAAAGCTGGTTCACCTGCGCCAGAAGTTTCAGGCTGTCTGCCCCTTTCCATTGGGGATCCGTGGGCGGAAAGTAGTGACCAATATCGCCCAAGCTGAGGGCCCCCAACATCGCATCCATAATTGCGTGGGTCAGCACATCCGCATCGCTGTGGCCTTCTAATCCCAACTCGTGATCGATTTTGATGCCGCCCAAGATCAAGTCCCGATCGGGCCCCAGGCGATGAATGTCATAGCCATTGCCAATCCGAATTGCCATCGTTTTTCCTCCTGTATTTGCATCCCCAATTCAGCCACTGTTGAGCATGTCTGAACAGCCCAAATTGATCTGCTTGATTCTGCTTAATTTGCCTCTAGGATTGGGTGGGCTGAATCAGCGGCAATAGCTCCGATCGCCGTTGATTCCAAGCAGCCAAAGCCGCCGGATTCGAAGGGGTATTGAGCTTCAGCAAAACTACCCCATCTTCTACCATTTGCACCCCGTATTGGCCTTGGGCCAACGTGCGATCGACTAAGGGAACAAACTCCCGCAATTCCCCCCGTTCCTTGCTGAAGGCCACCTGATAGCGGGCTAAATGCCAAGTATCCGCCACCAAATAATCAGCGAAATAAATCTGTTGATCATCACGGCGAATTTCCGTCCAAGGGAGGCGAATAATCGCTCGGCGGCTGGAAAGGGGCGGAACCAAATAGGTCGTGGCCGCAATGCTCGCATCTTCAGGAATTTGGGCCAAAACCTTGCGCACATGGCCCACATGGCTCCACTGTTCCGGCAGCGACACATAAACCCAAGGCTGCACCGAATCGGGAATCAGAAAATATAAAGCTCGATGGGGATTGGAGGTGAAGGAAAACAGCAGCGAGAGGGCAATGCAAGCGGCCCAAAACCGCCGAAATTTCGGTTGTTTGAATCGATCGCCATGGGACTTCCACCACAAAATCGCCCCATAGAACATCCCCGGCACGATCGTGATCGCGTAGCGAATATTAATGGACAGGGCCGATTCCCCTTGCTGCAAGAAAATTTTCAGCAACCCGAACCCAGAAATAATCCAACTGGCGGGAGACAAGGCCGGCACAAAAGCCAAAGGCAACCAGTGACCCGCCAAATATTTCAATGTTTCAAAGGGCGGATTCACCAGCTCCCAAACCAACAGCCAAGGCTGGGTCAACATGGCTTTCAAAATGTCGATCGAGGAAGCCTCCTCTTCTCCCACATATTGCCCAAAGCGCTCGATCATGAATCGCTTGGAAATATCTGGCGAAAAGAAGGGCATGAATACATTGGTACAAGTCACCACATACAGAAACGACAGGGTGCAAAGTCCCAATCCTTGGGATGGGAACCGGCGACTCAAGACCATGTAAGCCCCAATGCCAAATAACCCAATCCCTTGATCTTCACGCACCAATAGGCTGAGGCCTGCCACCAGCCAAAACAGCCACCAAATCCGCTTTTCCATGGCCAACAAAATGGTGAAGAAAAAGAGCGGAATTTGGCACAGATCGTGAAAGTTGGAAAAGGTGGGGCCAATGACGGCGTTGGCCGCATAGTAGCCCGTGACAATCCAAGCGGAAACGGGGCCACTGAGGTGTTGCCGAGCCAGGGCATACAGCACAAAGCCAGCGGCGGTAATTAGCCCCACTTGCAAAAACACCAGGGTGACTGCTTGGGAATGGAGGGCATAAATTGGCAGCCACAGGAGCAAGGCGGGGGTGAAGTGTTGCCCCAAACGGCGATAGAACACTTCGGCGGCTTGCCCATCTTGTTTGACGGCGCTGGAGAGGGAGGAAGAGAGAGAACTCTCGAACCAGCGCCCGTGCAGGTTATTCCAAAAAACTTGGTTAAAGATGCCCTGATCGTAGGAGGCGTAGAGGGTGAAGTAGCGGTGCAAACCCAGGATCAGGGTCACTGCGCCGAACAGGGCGGCCACGATGCAAACATGGCGCAGATTGGGGCGATCGCGCAGGGTATTGCGCCCGAGGGTGAACCATTGGTTAACGACTTGCATGGTCGATCGCGCCTTGAGCCGGTTGATGGGGAACTGAAGCGAATGGGGAATCCGGGGGCTATTGTGCCACGCGGGGTTGTCCTTCGTGGGAATCCGAGGGCCAAACCGGTCTGGGGCGAGTCTGGGGGCGGGCGATCGGGCAATCTTAGGCGATCTCGGGCGATCGGTTGGATCTGGGGGATCAGAACAGGGGATCGGAAGATTGCGAATCTTCCGCAGGGCCGCTGAAGGGGCCGCTTCAAGAATTGCTGGAACTCTTCAAAGAAACGTTAAATCTTGCAAACAAACTCCACCGTTCCCCAAGGTTTCGGTTCAAGATAGCCTCAAATTTGCTGTGTTTCGGGCGTTTCACCCCTTCAGAATCTATGCTGAACGTTTCCTTGTCCTTGCTGGCGGCTGTCCCCACGACTCTCGAATGGAGTCCGAAGGTGGGTGCGGTGATGATTGCTTGCAATGTGCTGGCGATCGCCATCGGCAAATACTCGATTAAGTATCCCAGTGCGGCTCCGGCCCTGCCCTCGCCCGCTTTGTTTGGGGGGATGGGTTTCCCGGCCCTGCTGGCCACCACGAGCTTTGGCCACATTCTTGGGTTAGGGACGATCCTGGGCTTGTCCTATCTGGGTGCGCTGTAAGGGGCGATCGCCCGATCTTGAAACTACCTGGTCATTCAGGGTGCATCGAACTCACCCAGGTTTTGGCAAGGCGCGTGTCCAAAGGAGACCTGCAATTTCGCAAGACTCGGGCCGCAATGTGCTAAAAGTTGGTGTGCCAAAAATAGTTTCCACTCCTCGCACCGCCATCGTCTAGCAATCGTTTGTGTGCCGATCGGGTAGGGTTGCGTTTTGAATTCCAAAGCGACTCCTCTAATCCAAAGCTTCTTCAGAACTGATTGATAACGAATGGTTGACGCGCCAAACTTCGGGACAGCATCCCCCGAGTTTGGCGCATTTTTTTGGGCTGGCCAGGGCGATCGACTAAGCATTCACCAAGCATTCGCTGCAAGAGTCCCAGGAGCCACAGGATCCTTGGGTGCAAGGGGTTTAAACCCCTTGTTTGGCGGGTGGGTGCTCTGGTGGGTGGGTGCTCTGGTGGGTGGGTGCTCGGGGCAGAAGGACGAAGGATTAGTGGGTGAGGCGATCGATCACGGCCGGCAGCCATTGGCCGGGAATGCTGGAGAGGGCGCGGCTTTGGCCCTCCAGGCCCAGATGTTGATAGATGGCGCGAATGGTGGCGATCACCCCGCTGAGGGCCCGATCGCGCAGGGGAGGCTGATCCCCATGGGCGGTCAGAATTTGCACGTAGGTCGCGAGGGCCCGATCGAGCTGGACTGCCCGATCGCTCACCGTCAGGGGCAAGTAGGAATCGATGCCCAACTGTAAGTAAATCCAGGCCAACTGGCTGGCGGCGGCGGCGCGATCGAACCCAACGGGAATGGTGGGGTCAATGGTCAGGGCTTGGGCATAGGCCTGGGCGGCCCGTTGCCAGCAGTCTCGCCGCCGTTGGGGATCCAGCGGTTGTAGTTGCCGCCCCAGTTGCCAATAGGTTGTGCCCAGGTTGTTTTGGGTGGCCGCATAGGCAGCGGGGCGATCGGCCGGGCTGCGATAGGGCAAGGCCGCTTCAAAGGCGCTGGCGGCCAGCAGCAGCCATTGTTCTTGGGTATCCACTTGGGCCAGGTTTAGGTAGGCGGTTCCCAAATTCGCCTGCACCGTGCCATAGAGCAAGTCGGGTGGCAGACGCTCATCACCGGGATGCGATCGCCCGGCGGCCGGTTCGGCCCCCGGTTGTTCTGCATAGTCCGCCAAAGCCGCTCGGTAACTGTCGATCGCTCCTTGCAACCGGGTCACCGAGTCGCCATAGCGGGCCCAACTCCAAAGGGCCGTGCCCAAATTATTGCGGGCCGCCACTCGCCAAGCCCGATCGCCACCGGAGCCATCCCCGATCGCCGCTCGGTAGGCCAGCACCGCCCGCTCCCAAGCCCAGGCCGGATCGCCCCAGCGCACCCAATCGCCATAAACTCCGCCCAGATCGTAGTAAAGCGATCGGAGGGCGGCCGGCTCTCCGTGAGTTTTCACCCAGTCGATCGCCCGTTGATAGCATTGGGCCGCCGTTTCCAAGCTGGCCCGGGCCACCTCCGCCGCCACTCCCTTGGCCGCAGCCTTGGCGCGGGCCGCCGTGGCTTCCATCACCCACCGCTCCCAAATCGTCGGCGCGGGCGGACAGGGCGGCACAATCGGCTTGGCTCCTTCGTTGGGTCGGGGCAACACCGTCAGGGTCGGCCGTCCCCGATCGCGCCCAACCCAGGATGCTGCCCGATCAGCTCCCGACAAGGGATTCAGCAACACCGCTGGCTGGCCTTCAAACTCAAACGTGCCCGTGCAACAGGCCCAAAACTGGGGAGCCGATTCCCGAATCGTGTATAGCCAAGGTCGGGGAACCCACAACAACAGACTCAAATTTCCATGGGCCCAATTGCTGGCCAAGGCTTCCAATTCCGCTAAAAATTGCCGTTGCAGCCGGGCCGCTTGCCGGGTCAGTTGTTCCACCCCCAACAGTTGCACCGTGGTTTCGGAAAGGGACTCGATCGCCCCCGCCAGGGTGGGTTGATGGGGTTCCAGGCGCAAAGTGGTTAACTGCGGCGCGGGCAACTCCTGGGCCAACCGTCCCGCCAGTCGATCGCGCAGGGGCAAATCATCACAAACCACCAAAAACACCTGCCGCCGCAACCCCAACCCCAAGGACAGCCGCAACCGTTGATATAGCTCTTGGTTCCAACTGCCGGCCGCGGCGGAACGGGCGATCGAACGGCTGGCCCGAGGGCGATCGGTCAAATTCTGGCTCGATCGACGGGCAGACCGAGCAACCCCCGGTACTTCCAGCAAGGACGAACCGGAACCGGCAAAACTTGACAGGATAGGCAGCAAAGTGGGCATGGCCAGCGTCCAGAAGCACGAGCGTAATCTCCTCTTCAGGACAGGGTGCGCCGCTTCGGGATTTCCAAGGGCGATCGCCCGCCGATCGCCATTCAATTGCCGTTCAATAGAAAATATTGGCGAAAATTGGTAAAAATTGGCGAAAACCGATTGGCGCGTTAGCCATAGCCCCTGAACATTTCGCGATACTTTGATCGCAGGACTCGATCGCAGGACTCGATCGCCCCGCTTTCCTGTTCCGCTGCCCCAAGCAGTTCATACAGAAACGCTGGCCTCCAATGGGGCCTCCCGAATTCTGCATTTTCTGTCACGATTTCAACAGAGCACCCCGAGGAAGCCGCCAGGAAGCCGCAGCAAAGTAATCACCGTTTGAGCACTGTCTAGCCCCTGTTCAATTCCTGTTCAATTTCTGTTCAATCGCTGTTGATTGGCCCCCTTGGCATGAAACTTTCGCCCAGCAACCGTTTACTGTTTGCCATTGCCCTTCGCAATTGGCTTTGGATTCTTGGGACGGTGATTCTGAGTTTCTGGAGCGGCATCTTTAACGGTGTCAGCATTGCCCTCCTGGTTCCGGGCATCCTGGCTTTTTTGGGTCGCAAAATTGACCTCGGAGCCGATGCCCCAGAACTGGTGCGCAACCTCCTTTCCACCTTTGATGCCTTGCCCGAAGAGCAGCGGGGTGCTGCCATGGTGGCCACCATCGTGGGAGCCATTTTGATTAAAAACATCCTGGCTTTTTTGAGCACTGCCGTTGGGGGGCACTTGTCCCGGGCCCTGGTCAATGACGGCACATTTCAAGGAATTCGGATGCTCCTAGGGGTGGGCTTGGATTTTTATAGCCGCACCAAAGCTGGCGATTTAATTCAACGCCTTGGCTCGGAAATGAGCGGAGCCGTGGGCACAATCAACACCGTGGTGCAAATTGTGGCCACCATGGTCACCTTGCTCACCTTCATTGGTTTATTGGTGGCTATTTCCTGGCAACTCACGATTATTTCCAGTATTTTTGCCCTATTGGTGGTGCTTAGTAACCAACGATTTGCCAAAAAACTCAAGGAATATGGCAAACGGGGGGTGCAGCTCAGTCGGCTTTATACCAGTCAGCTTTTGGAGGCGATCGGGGGGATTCGGTTAATCAAGGCCACCAGCAGCGAGGATTTGGAATATAACCGCTTAACGGGCACATTGCTGAAGCGGCAACGGGTGGATTTACATTCCCAAACCTTCAGCTCTTTTGTGGCTTCGGTCAATGAATTTTTGGTGGTGGCTTCGTTGCTCTCGATCGTCTGGATTGGGCGATTTGTATTTCCCGGATCCCTCGAAGCCTATGCGGCCATTCTATTAACTTACCTATTCTTAATTTCGCGGGTTTTTGCCTTTGTCACCACCCTCGGGAAGGCACTCAATAACTTAGCCCTTTGCTCGGCGGCGGTGGATGCCATGGTGCGTTTTTTAAGCCGCCAAGGCAAACATTTTGTGCCCGATGGAGCAGTGCCCTTCCCCGGTCTGCGGCAAGAAATTCGGTTTGAAAATGTGTCCTTTGCTTACCCCAGCCGCGACAAAAGCCGGGTGCTCGATCGGGTCAGTTTGCGCATTCCTCGGGGGACAACCCTGGCCCTGGTTGGCTCCTCAGGGGCCGGCAAGTCCACCCTGGCGGATTTGATGATTCGGTTTTATGACCCCACGGGCGGCCGGATCACGATCGATGGTCAGGATTTGCGCACGTTTTCCCTCCGCAGTTTGCACCAGTCCATGGGCATCGTCAGTCAAGACACCTTTTTGTTTAACGACACGGTGCGGGCCAATATTGCCTATGGCTGCGAGGAGTTAACAGACAAGGCGGTAATGGAAGCGGCCAGGCGGGCCAATGCCTATGACTTCATCATGGATTTGCCGGAGCAGTTTGAAACCATGCTGGGCGATCGAGGGGTGCGCCTGTCTGGGGGCCAACAGCAGCGAATTGCGATCGCCCGGGCCCTGTTGCGCAACCCCGATATTTTGATTTTGGATGAGGCCACCAGCGCCCTGGATACGGTCTCGGAGCGCCAGGTACAACAGGCCATTAACGAATTAAGCCGCGATCGCACCACGATCGTGATTGCTCACCGCCTATCCACGGTGCAAAATGCCGACCAAATCGCCGTGCTCGATAAGGGGCAGGTGGTGGAAGTGGGAACCCATGCGGAGTTGCTGAGCAAGCGAGGTTACTATGCTCGCCTTTACGCGGTGCAGTTTTCCGAAAGCGCCACGAAAACCCCCGTGCGCTGCGACAACGCCATGGAAAAACTGGTGATGGAGGAAACCATTTCCCAGTTGGGGGCACTGGAAGCGGAGGGGGTGAAGATTACCTTCGATCCGGGCAGTGTGATGGCTTGGGCCCTGAACCGGTTGCCGTCGCTCTATGCGGCCACCCAAGAGGGGGCTGCGTTTCAGCGCTATGTGGCGGAAGATGTGTGGCGATCGACGGTCAGCGATCGGGTGGCGGAGGCGATCGAACAAGTCCAGCAATCCCATTGGGAAGATGAGCGGCATCCACTGATTGAACAAATTCGGATGCGATCGGTGGTGTTGGTGGAGCGGTTGTCCTACGAGGGACGGTTGCGGTTGAATGCGGTGATTGGCACGTTGGCGCTGTTGGCGGATGGGTTGGTGGAGTCGCCCCAGGAGGAATATGAATCCTTGAAGGAGGCCTACCGAGCCACTATGCAATTGCTGGCCACGCTGGAGTTGTTGGAGGATGCCACCGGGGGGCTGGAGTTCAAACCCCGATCGGGCAAAAAGGGCGATCGCGATGAGGCACAAACCTCCATTTCCCGCGCGGTTTATCCGCAGGTGAAACAGTTGGCGGAAATGCTGGAAATTTTGGCCAGCGAGTTGATTGATGAATTACTGCCCGATCAGTCCATTTCCCAACAGGCCAATCGTCAAAATGACTATCGCGCGGCCTACGATGTGTCGATTTCGCTGCTCGATCGACTGGCGGCCATTGAAACCCGCGCCACACCCTTAACTGCTTAGGTGCAGAAAGTTGTTGAGTATTACGAGTTGGGTATCACGGATTTTGATCAGTTTTTGATCAGCTTCTGATCAGCCGAATTTGGACGCACCCGATCGCGACCACAGGCGATCGAACCGCGTTGGCCCCAACAGAATCGTGAGGCCAATCTTGCCGCTGAGGATTGCCAAAAATCGCCATTCTCGCCACAGGTGCGGCCCAAACCACAGGGCCAACAACAGCAACCGAGCCGATCGCCACCCACGCCCCCGATCGCGCGGCCCCGCCGTCAGCGCTTTGCAGGCTAATCCTTTATAAAACCGCGATCGCGCCGATCGCCCCAAAGCCGAAGACCTTGGCCCCGTCTGGGCCAAATGGCGCTCTAACACCGCATTACAGGCCCGCTCCAACCGCCGCAGATTGGCCGAGGATGATCGATCCGAAACCCGGTAGCGCACTTGGGCCTCGGGAATCAGCACAAATTCACCCAACCCAGCCAAGCGCAACCACAAGTCCCAGTCTTCCGCCGGAATGAGTTCCGTTTGGAAGCCCCCCACCTGCTCCAGGGCCGATCGACGAATCAGGGGATTGGAGCCATTTTCAATGAAATTATTCAGCAACAGGGCGGTGAACACCTGGCCCTGATGGCGATCGCGAAAGCCCGGGTGACGCAGTTGGTTGTCATCATCCACATAGTCCGTCCAACTGTAGGCCAACACAGCGGCCGGGTTGTCTTCCAAGGCAGCCACCCGATCGGCCAAGGCCGTTGCCGTCCACCAATCATCCGCATCCAAAAAGGCAATCAGGGATCCCCGCGCCGCCACCAAGCCACAATTCCGGGCGATCGCCTGACCTCCATTGGGTTGGCGCAACACCCGAATTCGCGGATCGGCCGTTTGCAGGGCAATCTCCCCCGTCTGATCCGTGGAGCCATCATCCACCACGATTGCTTCCCAATCTGTCCAAGTCTGCGATCGCAAGGCGGCGAGGGTTTCGGGCAAAGTAGCCGCCGCGTTATAGGCCGGAATGATGACTGAAACCTTAGGCATGTTCTACCCACACCAGGCAGCGACTCAGAAATTTCAGAAATTTCTGAAATTCCAGAGATTAACGTTATGGGCAATTATGGGCGATCGCTCCATTCCGCAAAATCTATAGTCATAGCCTGTTCAAAGTTCAAGACTGGGGCGGTTGGGAACTGGTCGATCGGCAGATCGGTTAACGAGATTGTTGACGGCGTTATTGATGGCGGCCCACCGTTGATCATGCCGGGGCCGTGGTCAGTACTCCACAGTGCAGACCACGATCGCACGGTCGGGGCCGTCGTCATCAGCGCTGTCTTAACATCCTCTCCAGCTTAAGCGGTGTCAAAGTTTCCAACCCTAATTGCCGCAATTCGTGCAGGTACAGTTCGCACCGCAGGTACAGGAACCGGAACCACCGCAACCACAGCCTGAGGCATAGGCAGCGGTCGGCGCGATCACGGTCAAAGCAGCAGCCACAGCACCCACAATCTTGATCGTGCGGCGACCTTTAGACGATTGCGATGTCGAAGTCTGTTGATTGACATCCTCCCCGTCCTAAAGGAGCGGGGATTCCGGCCCTAGGCAAACAACCGAAGTTGCTCGACTAGACCACGGGTTGACGCTTCATCGGCTGCTACCAGCGAGCTGGATTTACGCTGGCCTCCACGTCCGTTTTGAGTCTCGGACTGCCCGCCCGCGACTTTGATATTGATGGCGGCATTCACATCGCGATCATGTACCGCACCACAGTGCATACACACCCACTCGCGTACATCAAGGGGTTTCTTTCCACCCAATTGGCCACAAAATGAACACCGCTGACTGGTCGGCTCCCATCGGCTGATCACTTGGAAATCCCGCCCGTAGCGAATTGCCTTTCCCTCGATCATTTGGCGGAAGCTGTACCAGCCAGCATCAGAAATTGCCCGCGCCAACTTGCGATTTTTCACCATGCCCGACACATTCAAATCTTCCAGAATGATCGCTTGGTTCTCGCGAACGATTCGGGTCGATAACTTGTGTAGGAAGTCGGTTCGGTGATCCTTGATGCGGGCGTGAATTCGGGCCACCTTACGGCGGGCGCGGTTACGTCGGTTGCTGCCCTTAACCTTGCGGCTGAGGGATTTTTGAGCGCGGCGCAATCGCTTCAGGGATTTAGCCAACGGCTTGGGACTCAGCACCTTTTCACCTGTGGACAGAGTGGCGAAGGTTGTTAATCCCAGGTCGATACCAACCCCATCGTTGACGGCTTTCAGGGCGATCAGATCCACTTCACAGACAAACGACGCGAAGTAGTGATCGGCCGCATCCTTGATGATCGTCACTGATGATGGATCCGATGGCAGATCCCGCGACCACTTGACTCGAACACAACCGATCTTGGCTAAGTAAACCGAGTTGGGTTTAACCGAAAACCCATTGGTCGTGAATCGAATGGATTGAGTTGAGTGTTTCTTTTTGAACTTCGGAAACCCAATCTTGCGACCTTTGCGCTCACCCTTCAAGCTTTTGAAGAAATTACGAAAAGCCAGATGGGCATCTTGCAAGGATTGAACTAACGGTACAGATGCAACTTCCGATAGCCATTCACGTTCAACGGTTAGCTTGGCTTGGGTAATCACCCGTTTCTGAATTTCAGTATCGCTAACTTTCTCCCCTTGCCGATAGAGGTCTTGACGCAACCGAATTGCATCGTTGTAGACCACACGAGCGCAACCGAACGTCTTCGCCAGCATTAATCTTTGCAGGCGATTGGGATAAATTCGGTAGCGAAATCGTGCTTTCATAACTAACATTATAAGCGGGGTTGATCGAACAAGCAGCCCTAGAAGGGCGGGGCTTGTACCCTTTATTTTGGTCATGGATTTGTTCTCCTGCTTGCACAAGGGCAAGTTTGACTAACAGCTCAACTCCATTTTCTCCAGTGAGCTATAGAGTCAAGAAGCGGCGTGATCGGGTAGGACGATTTATCGGGTAGGACAATTGAATGAGTGATGATCAAATGAGTTGTGATGGAGTAGCCCCCGTGATCCCGGGAAATTCGACCCAACAACCCAATAACTCAACCGAGTCCACAGTTCCGCCTCACTGGGTGTTCACTCAGGTCGATCGCCCGGAACTGCCCAAGACCCAGGCCCAGGATTCTGCCGCCTTCGATCCCGCCGCTGCCGATCATGGCCTGCGTCAGTTGGCCTTGGTTGCCGAAGATCGGGTGAAGGTGCGCCGACAGGTCACCCTTGATGATGGGACGGTGGCTTGGTTGCAACTGGCTCGGGGCACGGTGCTGCGGCCGGGCGATCGACTGCGCACCGCCCAGGGCGACTGTTGCCGGGTGGTGGCGCAACCGGAACCGGTGCTGACGGTGCGATCGCCCGATCGGCTATCCCTGTTGCAAGCGGCCTATCATTTGGGCAACCGCCATGCGCCCCTGGAAATCGCGATCGACCATTTGCGGCTTGCGCCGGATCCCACCCTGAAGGATTTGCTGGAACGACGCGGCCTCCAGGTGATTGAGGAAATCGCTCCCTTTTTGCCGGATCCGGGAGCCTATGCAACGGTCGATCGCGCCCACCATGCCCATAGCCATCACCACGACCACGCCCATTCCCACCACCATGAGTGAGCCACTGTCCCGATCGCTTGCCCTGTTGCAATTGGCTAGCCCGGCCTTGCCCGTGGGAGCCTTCAGCTATTCTGAGGCGATCGAAACCTTGGTGGACAAGGGCCGGGTGCGATCGGCTGCCGATTTGACCGACTGGTTGCGGCAGGAGTTACGGGTGGGCAGCATTCGCCTGGAAGCGGCGGCCCTGTTGAAGGCCCGACAGGCGATCGACCAGGGCGATCGGGACTCTATTCACCATTGGAATCAATGGATTTCGGCCCTACGAGAAACGGAAGAATTGCGGTTACAAAGTTGGCAAATGGGGCGATCGTTGGTCACCTTGGCCAAAGATCTCAACCCAACCGATGCCACCTTAGTGGCACTGAACTTGCAACCGGTAAACTACGCGATCGCCTTTGCTAGTTTGGCCGCCCATTGGCAACTGAGCCACGCAGAAATGTTGACCGCCTATCTACAATCTTGGGCTAGTAATTTGGTGAGCGCCGGGGTTCGCTCGATCCCGATCGGTCAAACCCAAGGTCAGCAAACATTACTCAATTTATGGCCCGATTTAACTGCCGCCATTGCTGAAATTCAGCAACTCGCCACCGCCGACACCGATGATGATTGGTTTGCTTGTGGTTGGGGTCTCTCGATCGCCAGTATGATCCACGAAACCCAATATAGCCGCCTCTTCAGAAGCTAGTTAGACGCTTGGCTGATGTTTTTCTCGTTGACCTGAAGCACAATAGAATCAGCCCAAAAAACCAGGAGAAAAACAATGGTTGCTGCAAGAGAGAATCAGCCCCATTTCACGCCGGAAGCCTATTTTGAGTGGGAAGCCCAACAGCTCGAACGGCACGAGCTAATTGATGGTCATGTCTACGCCATGAGCGGCGGTACTCAAAATCACGGTGAGATCGCAATTAACATTCTTACGTTGATTCGTCCTAATGTGCGAGGTGGTCAATGTCGAGTTTTGAATTCTGATGTGAAGATCAATATTCTTAATACGTTTAATTATATTTATCCTGATCTGAGTGTGACTTGCGATCCACGCGATCGGGAGCATCCACTTTACATTACCTATCCCTGCTTGATTGTTGAAGTTCTCTCCCCCAGTACTGAATCCTACGATCGCTGGAAAAAATTTGAAAAATATCGCCGCAATCCAAATCTGATTGATTACGTGTTAGTTAGTTCCGAAGAGGTAGCCGTTGATATTTATCACAAGAATAGTGCGGGAGATTGGGTGATTTTGAGCTATCGATCGGGCGATCAGGTCGAACTGCAAAGTATTGGGATAACCGTTGCAATTGAAGAGTTTTACGAAGGAATTATGTTTGAGAAATAATGCAAATCGCTGACTAACCTACCAATCTGAAATCATGAGGGTCAATGACCATGATTGCTGTTAAAGATGATTCATCGTATTTCACGCCCGAAGCTTATTTCGCCTGGGAAGAGAAACAGCTCGAACGGCATGAGCTAATCGATGGCCATGTCTACGCCATGAGCGGCGGCACACAGAACCATAGTGCAATCAAACTAACAATTGGTAGCTTGATCAGCAATCATTTGCGCAGTGGTGATTGTCGAGTTTTTAACTCTGATTTAAAGATCAATATTTCTAATACGTCTAACTATACCTATCCTGATTTAAGTGTGACTTGCGATCCACGAGATCGGGAACATCCACTTTACATTACCTATCCCTGCTTGATTGTTGAAGTTCTCTCCCCCAGCACGGAAGCCTACGATCGCGGCAAGAAGTTTGAAAAATATCGCCGCAATCCAAATCTGATTGACTACGTGTTAGTTAGTTCCGAAGAGGTGGCGGTTGATATCTACCACAAGAATAGCGCTGGAGATTGGTTGATTTTGAGCTATCGATCGGGCGATCAGGTTGAACTGCAAAGTATTGGGCTAACCGTGGCGATCGAGGAATTCTATGAAGGAATTATATTTGAGGAATAGTCCGAATCTGCCAACACGAGATCATGAGGGTAAGGGGATTAAATTTCTTGTAATAAAGACTGGGAGCAAGACAATCAATCACTCTATTTCTACCAGGAGTGTTGAATGATGAATTCATCGATTCGTCTGATTACCGATCAACAGATTTCAGGAATTTGTCAGGCTATTGTTGAGCAGTTTCAACCTGAAAAAATTATCTTGTTTGGTTCCTATGCTTACGGTCAACCTCACGAGTGGAGCGATCTCGATTTGTTGGTAATTATGGATTTTGAGGGACGGGCAATCGATTTATCTGTGGAGCTTTGGCGAGCAACAGAGCCAGAATTTTCAGTGGATTTTATTGTCAAGACCTCTCATGAAGTTCAATGGCGGTATCAACAGTTTGATCCGCTAGTGCGAGTGGCGATTGATCAAGGCAAGGTTCTTTATGACGCAAGTTATTCAAGAGTGGCTCAAGCGATCTGAAGAGGATTGGCAAATTGCAAACCTTCTCATTCAATCAGATTTAGATAGCTATGGATCAATTTGCTTTCATGCACAACAGTGTATTGAAAAGTTGATGAAAGCACTCTTAATCCAAGCTGAAGTTGTGCCACCCTACAGCCATGACTTGTTGACACTCGATCGAATGCTCAGTTCCAATTATCCAAACTGGCAAGTTAACACTCAGGACTTAGCCTTTTTGACTCAATATGCTGTTGCAGCGCGATATCCAGGACTGGATGTTGATCGCAAAGATGCTCTGGACTGCATCAGTAAGTGTGCCAAGTTACGATCAACAGCTTTAACCTTTTTGCAATAATTTTAATGATTGTGAGCGCTGCTCGCAGATTGCTGCACAGATACAGCCCTACTAACTTTGATCCACCAATATTTGGCGATTGTTCCAGCAATCTCTTCAACCTCAGTTGTCAAAATACTCCGCTAGCTCGATCGCGTGGAATTTGTGGGGAGTGGGTTCCCTGAGGGCGGCCAGTTCATACACAGGAAGTGCCTCCACGATCGGGTGGAGTGTGGGCCGCATACTGGATTTATTCGCGATCCGGCGTTCTGCCAAGTTTTGGAGGCCCGGCTGCTCACCATCAAGAGATGCTGCCATGAAAACCAACCGATTTTTCTCAATTTTGACCGCCAGCCTGGCGATCGCCACGATCGTGCCTTGGGCAGCGCCGGCCCGGGCCGAAAGGAATAGTATTTGAAGTGTAAGATATTACTTGCTCAGAACCCCAAATAACATTAATTAGAAAAACACAAGCATGACTTTACTGGAACTTCGTGAAGCAACCTTAGCCTTGCCATGGCGAGATCGGTGGTTACTACTTTGGACTGTCATTCGATCGCTCTTCATGTTCAAACCACAGGAAATGCCACCGACGATCCTTGAGCGCATGGGTGGATTACCAGAGCATTGGCTGCATGATGGTGATTTGGCTGATCGAGATTTAAGACGAGTAGCCTTGGCCGATCGACTCCATCAATCCACTACAGATCAGTCATGAAGCCAGCAAAAGTGCTAGTGGACTCAGGCGTTTTAATTGCTTTTTATAATGCTGAGGATCGATACCACAGTCGAGTTGTTGATTTCTTTAGAACTTGTCGAAGTGAACTGATTACAACTTTGGCTTGTGTCACGGAAGTACTTTGGTTATTGAATAAAAGCTGGCAAGTTCAAAATATTTTTCTGAACCATTTAGCACAGAATATTTATCGCTGTGAGTCATTAAATCGTCATGATTTTCAAAGAATTGTAGAACTCAATGAACAATACTCAGATTTGCCTGGAGACTTTGCAGATTTAGCATTGGTAGCTATTTCAGAACGATTACGAATTGCAGAAATTGCAACTTTAGATCAGGATTTCGATGTTTATCGTCGCTACCGCAAAGAGCCTTTTATTCGGGTCTTTCGCCCCTAACTTGATCAAACTTAGGTTACGCATTGCCCACTATCTACTCGCTAGTGAAGTCTAGCGGCATGAGATCGCGCGGAATTTGTGGGGAGTGGGTTCCCTGAGGGCGGCCAGTTCATAAACAGGAAGTGCCTCCACGATCGGGTGGAGCGCGGGCCGCATACTGGATTTATTCGCGATCCGGCGTTCTGCCAAGTTTTGGAGGCCCGGCTGCTCACCATCAGGAGATGCTGCCATGAAAACCAACCGATTTTTCTCGATTTTGACCGCCAGCCTGGCGATCGTCACGATCGTGCCTTGGGCAGCGCCGGCCCGGGCCGATTTGATTGCCCTGGGGCCGGGCATGAGTGAACCGATTCTTCGATCGGGCACGGCCGGCGGCAGCACCAGCACCAGTTGTGGCTTTGTGGCCGGTGCGCCCAACCATCGCCTGGCGGTGGGTCAGGATTTTGGCTCCCTGCGGGTGAAGGTGCAGGGGGGTGATGGTTTAACGCTGTTGGTGGTGGGGCCGAGCGGTCAATTTTGCATTCCGGCGGCCAACGGGGTGGCGGAAATGCCGGGCTACTGGGGCGCGGGCAACTATGACATCTTTGTGGGCGATCGCAACCCCAGCGGCCGCCAACCCTATCAACTCTCGATTTCCACTAATTAATTCCCACTAATTAATTTCCGTTAATTAGTGCTCAAGATTAGTGCTCAAGGTGAGTACTCAAGATGAGTATTCGAGAACTGCAAGAGCGTTCAATAGCGTTGGTCGGGTGGGGTGGCATCTCTTAGCTCTCGTTTGCCCACCTCCACCGCTTGCACATCGATCGTGCCGGGGGCCGATTGGCGCTGCACCGTTTGCCCCAAACCGCTCAGGGGTGTGCCGCAGTTCGGGCAGTTGCTGCTGAAGCCGCGCAGGGTGGTGACGGGATAGCCACAGGCGGGGCAGGGGCCGGCCACCAAGTTGCGCCGCAGCCACCATAAACCAACCACACTGAGCACGATCGGGGTCAAAATCACCAGCAACAGCAACCAACCGATCGCCTGCACCACCACCCCTAAACCGATCGCATTCAGCAGCCCGATCGCCCCTAAAATCAGCAACCAGGGCCCCAGGGCCGCGATCAGAATGGGCCAAGCTTGGGTTGATTTCCAATTAAAACGGTTCACGATCGGGTCAGCCTCTCAGCGAAACAATGGGGGCGATCGGGGTTCCTCAGAATTGGTTATTTAACCTCATTAAATAACCCCAAAAATAATCTCAAGTGCAGCAATGCCATGTTCAGCGCTGAGCTGTCTGGAATGCAGAAAATACCCCATTTCCAGTATGGGCCGCAGGGGTGGCCAACCCAAGCCGATCGGGAGTGGGGTTGCCCGGCGCGATCGGGCGGGATCGCCCCCCTAGCGAAGGGTGGTTTTTGAGGCAATACGGGTCTTTTTGCGATCGGCCTCCGACAGGTCATCGCCCGCCTGGAGTTTGGTGGCCTGGGTTTGCAGCACCGTCGCCGCGTTGCGATCGCCCATTTGCAAAGCCGTTTGGGCCGCCGCTTGCAGCATGGTCACCGCACCTTGGCGATCGCCCGTTTGCAGCTTGGTTTCGGCAATTTGGGTTTGGCGATATTTGGCCAATGCGCCGATGTGAGCCTGTACCGGGGCATTGGGAGCCGGGTGAAAGAGTTCCAGCGATCGCCCAATCACCGAGATCGGCTCCGACAGCAGATCCACCTGACCCGTCGCCGGATCGTCATAACAAACCTGCACTTGAACCAACCGATGATCCCCCGGCGGCAACTGGGCCACATAGGCATTCACCAACACCACCCGCGGCCCATCCACCATCAAATCGCCCAACCGCACCTCCAGCCGACCATCGGGCAACTCCTGCGCCGTCAGTTCCACCGTTTCCGGGGCCACCTGGGCGATCGGCTTCAGCTCCGCCAAGCGCACAGGTGACTCCAACGCCAACAACAACCGCGCATTGGTTAACTGCACCGACTGCACTCGGGCCAAGAGCCTTTCAAAAGCGGCGGGCGCATCTTCCGGCTGTTCGATGTAGCAAAGGGCCCCGGCTCCCGCGTCGGCAATCTGCTCCAGGGTGTCTTGGTTCCAGTGGCTGCCGAACCCGAGGCAATGGACTGAAATGCCGTAGCTCGCGGCCAATTCCGCCATCTTTAAGCAGCGGGGATCGTTGCCGTGCTCATTTTCCCCATCGGTGAGCAGGAAAATTTGCGACACCGAGGGTGCAGTGGGCAAAATTCCGCTGTGATCGGCGTTGACGTTGCCCAAAAGGCCCGATTCCTTACGCGATCGCGCCAGTTCTTCAATGCCCAGCTTCAGACCCTCATCAATGCAAGTGCCGCCACCGGCCGCTAAACCCTCGATCGCCTGCAAAATTGACAGCGGCTCCGGGGCCACTTCCTGACAAGGCAAAATCACTTGGGCCTCGTGGTCAAAGGCCACCAACGACAGGCGATCGCCCAGGGCCAACTGACCCACCAACTGACGCGCCGCCGCTTTCACCATCTCCATCGGTCGGCCGCGCATGGAACCGCTGCGATCGAGAATCAAACACAGGTTCGATCGCACCCGCCCATGGCCGGCCTGGGCCGCCACCGAAATCGCCAGTTGCCGCTGGTTGCGGGCCAACTTGGCATCCAAATTGGCATCACTGAGGGCACATTGCACAAGGGCTGGCATGATTTGCACCTCCTGCCGGAGAAAAACGCATGGAACGCTGGCGGGCCTCAACCATCGCCATCAAAACGATAGCAAGGAACCCAACGCTGAAACCTGCAACCGCACTGAAGACCACTCATCGCCCCGGCAACCGGCGCACCGGCAGCTCCAGGAATCGCCACCCACCGCAAACCACCCACAGCAAACCACCACCGCAATAATTGATTGAGAACCATTGAGCAGTCACGAGCGATGGCTTTTTTCTAGGCTATGACTGAAGCGCGACCGGAATCTATTCTGAATCGTCCCGCTTTCTCCGGTTCTAACAAAATTCTATGCAGAAGATTCACCCGAATCTGCGGCGATGGTTGCTTGGCTTCGTGAGTCCCGTGGTGATGATCGGGGCGATCGGGTTGCCAGCCCAAGCGGAGACCGTTGCGCCCAGCTTTTTCCAAGGATCGACTCCCCTCAGCCTCACGCTTCAGGAATTGGACGATCAGTGGCGTGTGTTTAGTGTCACGGGGCAAATTGAAACCAGCAATATGCTGTCTCTGACGGCGGCAGTTTTTGGCGCATCTCCCAGCGACTATTACACGAAGGGCGAAATTGCGGAGGTGGGCGGCGAGCGATTTTTGGTTGCCTACCGTGTCATGCCCGGCAGCATTACGGAACCGGCCGCCGTCAATGGCAGCACGCCGATTCATGTGTCGCTGATTCATCTCGATCAGGTGGCTTCTTTGAATGATTTCCGGCCCTTCGGCCTGGTGACGGAGATCGATCGCCTCAAGGCCCTCATCCAAAGCCGCGCCGCTTCGCCGTTCAACATGTTCAACAGCGGTGGCCCTCCTCGTTCTTTGCCGCCACTTCCCCGATCGACTCCCTAAAACCTTTTCCAGAAATTTTACGGGGCGATCGGTTTGTATCGCTCGCCCGATCGTGATCGATACTGCGAGCCAAGAGACCGGATCAACAAAAGCGGGTTAGTCGTTTAGTTTGGCTAGTTCAGCGCGCCCGATTTTTTCCAAATTCTTGGTAGATCACGAGGTCGCAATCGGATGATTAATTCATCCATGCAATGCCTCGTTGCTGCTCGCTTGATACCTTATCCTTACTTTATAGGTACTACCCATAGTTGTAATGCCTGAATAGCTGGTAATTATTTATACATTCGCCATGCAATTATTGATCAGACCATAATGACGACGCAGAGCGCTAAGCCAAATGTGCTCTCCATTACAGATTAAGCAGCGCATTTATTATTTTTTGCTCATGAAACTTAACTTGATCGTCAGTGTCGGTCAGGTAATAATTCCTGTTGAAAGATGACTGACATCGTAAAGCTTTCAGGACAATCAAGCTAATCACGTTGATCAGTCCCCTTGCAGAGGAAAGACACATGCTCAAAACAGTTCTTGGTCATAGTGATGATCCTGACTCCCAAGATGCTATTGAAGAAGTGCTAGAGCAATGTACCCGTGAATTAGCAGGAATGCTGCCCAAGGCAGGACTGTTATTTGCGGCTATTGATTTTGATCATGCCTTAATTTTACAAAAAATCAATCAGGTTTTCCCGGGTTTGCAACTCATTGGTTGCACCACCGATGGAGAAATATCTTCAATTTTAGGGTTTCAACAAGACTCGCTGACCCTAACGCTATTTTGCTCAGACACCGTAGAAATTTACGCGGGTGTGGGTCGCCAAACCGAACAGGACGCGATCGCCGCTGCTCACCAGGCCGTGCAGCAAGCCACCGAAAAAAGCCTAACCCCCGCCAAACTCTGCATCACAGTTCCAGCCAGTTATACGGCTGATGGTTCAACAACCAGCGGCGAGCAAATTTTGGAAGGATTGGAGCTAGCTTTAGGGAAAAATGTCCCCGTTGTGGGTGGAACCGCAGGCGATCAATTTCGATTCCAGAAAACCTATCAATTTTTTGGAACAGAGGTCTTCACCGATGCTCTGCCGGTTCTGATTTTTGCTGGAGATTTGCGCTTTTCCCATGGCACTGGTTGCGGTTGGCAGCCCATTGGCTCTAAGAGCACGGTCACCAAATCTCACAACACAGTGTTGTATGAAATTGATGGTCAATCGGCGCTGAACTTTTACCAAAAATATTTGGGCGATCGCCCTCCTACCGCAGAGCATCCTCTCTATGTTTATGAAGGAGATAGCGATCGTTGCTATCTACGAGTTCCCAACACCTGCGACTTAGAAACAGGCAGCATTAATTTTTTGGGAAACATCCCCCAAGGCGCGATCGTGCAATTGGCTGAAATTAGCCGAGACCAAGTGATTGCTGCCTCTGAAACTTCTTTCAAGATGGCCCTAGACAATTACCCTGGAACCGAACCAGAAGCAGTGCTGATCTTTTCTTGTTGCTGTCGTCGTTGGCTGTTGGGAACAAGAGCCAAGGAAGAATATGATTTAGTTAAAACTGCGCTGCCTAAAATCATGCCGATCGCGGGCTTTTATACCTACGGCGAGTTTGCACCACTTCAACAACAGGGTTCTAATTACTATCATCAAGAAACTTTCGTCACTCTGCTTTTAGGCACAGCATAAAAGTCCTATGGAAGCCAATGCTGATCAGCAAAAGCTACGAGAGCTAGAGAAGAAAGTACGAGTTCTCACGAAAAAATTAGAGCGTTCAGAGGCTGATCGACGACAACTGGAAGATGCGAGCGAAGAGAGAGAACGTATCCTTAAAGTTGTTATTCGAGATTTTGAACTATCCCAAGCCAATCTGGAGCATCGCACTCGCGAACTAGAAGTGGCGCTGAGGGATCTCAAGCAGTTACAAGTCAAACTAATTGAGTCTGAGAAAATGTCAGCCTTGGGTGTGCTGGTAGCTGGCGTTGCCCATGAAATCAACAATCCCATTAATTTCATCCATGGCAATTTAACTTACATCAAAACTTATACTCAAAATCTATTAAAGCTTGTTACGGCCTATCAAAAATATGTTTCTAGCCCCATTCAAGAATTACAAGATTTGAGTGAAGAAATTGATCTTGACTTCTTGCAAGATGACATGATTAACATTCTCAGATCAATGCAAACTGGGAGTGAGCGAATTCAAAAAATTGTGCTCTCGTTACGCAACTTTTCGCGGTTAGATGAATCCAAATTCAAAGCAGTTGATATCCATGCAGGAATGGATAATACTCTGATGATTTTGCAGCATCGGCTTCAAGCAACGGCAACTCGCCCGGAAATTCAAGTTAGAAAGCAATATGGCAACTTACCTCCAGTGGAGTGCTATGCCGGATCGCTCAATCAAGTGTTTATGAATCTGCTGAATAATGCTATTGATGCAATTGAAGAGGCCAATCAAGCCTGCACTGATCAAGAGCTACAGCATAAGTCTCATGCAATTTGGTTGCGCACAGAAGTTAATGGTTCAGATCAAATTAAAATTACGATCGCTGATAATGGACAAGGTATTCCTGAAGAGGTGCAATCATGTATTTTTGACCCCTTCTTCACAACAAAACCCGTCGGTAAGGGGACAGGTTTGGGACTTTCCATTAGCTATCAAATCATCACTGAAAAACATAAAGGTAAACTCTACTGTCATTCAACAAGGGAAGCGGGCACGGAGTTTACGATCGAGATTCCCGTGCGGCAACAGTCGCCAAACTCTCAATAATGCAATAGCGCTGTATAGAAGCCAAGACAACAGAAGTGATGATTAATGACTAGACAGCGACTCAACCCTAACCTCCAATCCCGATTAGGCATTACTCCAGAGCAGCTTGTTGAGTTTTGCCAACGATGGAAAGTGGTTGAACTCGCGCTCTTTGGCTCAGTTCTCAGGGATGATTTTTCCGTGAGTAGCGATGTGGATGTCTTGGTCAACTTTGTTCCTCATCATTCTTGGGGCTTGGAGTTTATTCAAATGCGAGAAGAATTAGCGACTCTCTTGCAACGCCCAGTTGATTTGTTAACTCGTCAAAGCGTGATGAACAGCCATAACGCCCTTCGCCGCCAAGCAATCTTAGATTCAGCGGAAGTTATTTATGAAGCGAGATAAGCAGTAGGGTGGGCAATGCCCACCTACACTTATGACCCATTGATGACGCAATCTGATCGCACTGCGATCAATGCGCGATCATTATTTTGAGGATGAATGCTGTTTTAGCTGGATAGCGGTGGGCAATGCCCAGCCTACTCGCTACAAGCTACTGGGCAATGCCCACCCTACTGCTTAACTAGTCAACTTGCAGATTGAGTACCCCCACGAAAAAAGATGTGAATTGCAGCATCTATCAATGGTAAATGATGTTCTTGCCAATTCCTCACTGGTCGCCATTGTCCGTCAATCAACTGCTTTCTATAACTGGGAGCAAGACCGATACTGTGACTGAGGGCAGTTGCAATTTTCCCAATTTCCCGCAGTTGGGCACGATGAGGTTTGCCATAGCCTAGTTGAGAAGCTCGATCAGAAATATGAATGATCATCGTCGTTACCTCCTTTGGAATTAGTCAAATGAAGTGGTCAAAAGCTTGTCTATAAAGAATTCTAAAAATTCTTTCAAAAGATTGATATCAGTGATGGTTGTCTGTAGTGCATAAGGAAAAAGTTTATCTACGCCTAAAATCAAATAGGTGTCTGGACTGCTGATTTTCCATGGATCAAACTCTTCTCGTGGAATAATTTCGCTACCTGGAATGAAATGGAATTCATAACCATCATCCTCCCATTTATGCATATCAATAGTCCTAGCTTCATGCATATCAGTAGTCCTAGCCCCAAGATTTTCATTCCTTTGCAAGCCATCCAGTTCTTCAAATTTTAACCAATAGCAAGGATTCAGACTTGCCGTGAAATCTTCCTTCTTACTTGGAATGATCCAAATTTTTGCAACGTATTCATCTATATCTATTTTGGCTTCAGGACAATATGCTCCGTAACGGAATTGAATAATATATTGCTTAAGAAACTCTTCTGGCAAAGAAATACAGATACCATCTTTGCGCTGAGAGATAATGAGTTGAGATCTTTTAGAAACTCCACCTGCAACTTTCTTACGATATCCAACGTACTGAGAAGCTTTCCTTTCAACAAAGAAATCGGAAAAATTGCGCTCCTCTAGTAATTTTTGAGCAGTAGAAAACAAATCTTCTCCACCAGAAATCACATTGAGAGTACTAGCGATTAATCGCGGAACTCCATCCTCAACTTCAAAGCGTTGAATCAAATCGTAGATAACTTTGCTCATTTCCAGGGATTTGATCTAAGATTCCTGGAATAAACCTAGCAAGTAATTGAGAAGCTGTCAAGATTCCAGGCTAAGATTTTTGGAAAAAAGAACAAAAGCCGTGAAACCTTTGGCTGATAAAGATTTCACGGCTTTTAGAATTTTGCTGGATAGTAGACTGCCGCTTCTTAACTTGCTGCGGTCATCACGCCGGCCACAGCTTATGCGGTGAAGTACTTCGCGATCGGGTGGTAAGCAACGATCGCCGTGGTGGACTGCTCCGGATAAAGCTGCTCGCTCTCGTCCATATACATGTTGATTCGATCGGTTTGCAGCAACTGCAACTGAATCAACTGATCCTGAATATTCGGACAAGCCGGATAGCCAAAGCTGTAGCGCGATCCCTGATAACGCTGGGCTAAAATGTCCCGCAAACTATCCGGTTCCTGCGCGCCAAACCCCAACTCCCGACGGATGCGAGCGTGCGTCCATTCCGCCAGGGCTTCCGCTGTTTGCACCGCCATCCCGTGGAAGTACAAATAATCGGAATATTGATTCGCCCCAAACAGTTTTTGGGCATATTCCGTGGCAATTTCGCCCACCGTCACCGCTTGCATCGGGAACACATCAAAGATGCCCAACTCCTTCGGTGCAAAGAAATCGGCAATGCAAAGGCGACGCAACGATCCTTGGCGCGGAAACTCAAATTGGGCGATCGGCTCTAGGTTGGTTTGCCCCGCGCTGACCGCTTCCGGGTCGTAGATATAGAGCGTATTCCCCTCCGCATTGCAGGGAAAATAGCCATAGATCACCTGCGGTTGCAGCAGGTTTTCTGCCAGCACCTTGGCTTTCCATTCCGCCAAAATCGGCCGCACTTTGGCATCAATAAAGGCATCGTAATCCTCGCGGGATTGCTCCTTCGGTTTACGGAATTGCCATTGACCGACGAACAAGGCTTGTAAGTCGAGATAGTTGAACACCTCCTCGATCGCAATGTCCGAGGGATTCAGCAATTGGCTGCCCCAGAACGGCGGTTGGGGGCGATCGATGTTTGGGTCAACCGCTTCCGATCGCCGCGTGTCAATCACCTTGGGTTTCTCGGCTTTGGCGGGTTTCTCAGCCGCATCGTCACCATCCGCCTTGGCTTGGCCATAACGACCCAGCGCCGCCGGATCATCGGCAAATTCCCCTAAAAAGCCCTGGAAATCGTCCCACTGTTCAGCAGCTTTTGCGGGCATCAACTTATCCATAAAGCTGAGATCCGAGAAGGCATCTTTGCCATAGATCACCCGACCGCGATAGGTCTTTTGGCAATCCTCATAGACAAATTTCGGTGTGAGGGCCGCGCCGCCCAAAATCACAGGCACGGTAATGCCGCGATCGTTGAAGGTCTCCAAATTTTCTTTCATGAATGCCGTCGATTTCACCAACAAACCGCTCATGGCAATGCAATCGGGCTTGTGTTGCTCATAGGCATCAATGATATTCTCTACGGGCTGTTTAATGCCCAAATTAATCACCCGATAGCCATTGTTGGTGAGGATAATATCCACCAGGTTTTTGCCAATGTCATGCACATCGCCCTTGACCGTGGCGATCACGAAAGTCCCCTTGGCATTGTTGCTGGTTTCGGATTTCTCCATGTGCGGTTCCAAAAAAGCCACCGCCGCTTTCATGGTTTCCGCCGATTGCAACACAAAGGGCAATTGCATTTGACCCGAGGCAAACAATTCCCCCACCACTTTCATCCCATCCAACAGATAGGTGTTGATGATTTCTAGCGGTGGATATTGGGTCATGGCCTGCTGCAAGATGGCTTCGAGTCCCAACCGTTCGCCATCAATGATGTGGCGTTTTAGCTTCTCTTCTAGGGAGAGATTTTCATCCACACCCGCCGCTTTTTTGGTGGTGGCTCCTTCAAAGAGTTGGGTGAGCTGGGTCAGGGGGTCATAAACACAAACATCCCCCTCAAACCGGCGGCGATCAAAGATCAAATCGCGGCAGACTTCCTGATGTTCCGGCTCAATTTTCGCCAGGGGCAAAATCTTGGCCGCACTGACGATCGAAGAGTCCATCCCCACCTGCATACATTCATGCAGGAACATCGAGTTCAGCACCTGCCGTGCCGCCGGATTCAGACCAAAGGAGATGTTGGAAACACCCAGCAAAATGTGGCAGCCGGGCAGATTTTCCCGAATCAACCGAATCGATTCGATCGTGGCGGCTCCGTTTTTGCGGTCTTCTTCAATGCCGGTGGAAATCGGCAGGGCCAGGGTATCAAAGAAGATTTCATGGGCGGGAATCCCAAACTCCACTGCTTGCCGATAGGCCCGCTGGGCGATCGCAAATTTCTTTTCGGCGGTGCGGGCCATCCCGTCTTCATCGATCGTCCCGATCACCACCCCAGCGCCGTAGGTCTTGGCCAGCTCCAGCACTTTCAAAAAGCGCTCTTCACCGTCTTCATAGTTGGTGGAATTCAGCAAACATTTGCCGCCGGCCACTTTCAAACCGGCTTCCATTTTTTGCCATTCCGTGGAGTCCAACATCAGTGGCAAGGTGACATTATTCACCAGCCGCGAAACCAACTCCCGCATATCCCGTTCGCCATCGCGGCCCACATAGTCCACGTTCACATCCAGCACGTGGGCCCCTTCGCGGACTTGGGCTTTGGCCAGGGAAACCAGCCCATCCCAATCTTCGGCGTTCAGCAGTTCTCGACATTTTTTGGAACCGCTGGCGTTCAGGCGTTCGCCCACAATCAGGAAGGAATTATCTTGCTGATAAAGCTGCGTTCCGTAGATCGATGCAGCAGCAGGTTCGTAATGCAATGGGTTGCGATCGAACCGGCCTGGCTCCAGGTTTTTGGGAACCCGAATCTCGCGGGCTTTGGGTTGCAAGGATTCGGAAATGCCGACCAATTCCTTGATGTGATCGGGGCGCGTGCCGCAGCAGCCGCCCACCACTTGCACGCCCCAATCTTCCACGAATTTGTGCAGGGCCATCCGCAATTCCATCGGGGTCAGGCGGTAGTGGGCATGGCCGCCGACGTTTTCCGGTAAGCCCGCGTTGGGAATGCAAGACACCACAAAGGGCGATCGCTCGCAGAGGTAGCGAATATGCTCCGCCATCCGATCGGGGCCGGTGGCACAATTCAACCCCAAAATATCGATCGGGTAGGGTTCCAAAATCGCCACCACGGCGTTAATATCCGTCCCCACCAACATCGTGCCGGTGGTTTCCATGGTCACCGAAACCATCAACGGAATCCGCGATCCTTGCTCGACAAAAACCTCTTCGATCGCATTCAGTGCTGACTTAATTTGCAACACATCTTGGCAGGTTTCAACAATCAACAAATCAGCCCCACCATCGATGAGCGCTCGGGCCTGTTCCGCGTAGGCCGCTTTCATCGTGTCGTAGTCAATGTGGCCCAGGGTCGGCAACTTGGTTCCCGGCCCCATGGAACCGGCCACAAAACGCGGTTTTTCAGGGGTCGAAAATTCGCGGGTGAGTTCCTTGGCCAGTTCCACGGCCTTGCGGTTAAGAGCATAGGCTTGGTCGGCTAAATCGTATTCCGCCAAGACGATCGAAGTTCCCCCAAAGGTGTCGGTTTCGATCACATCTGCGCCCGCCTTCAGATATTCCCGATGCACATAGGCCACGGCTTCCGGCTTGCTTTGCACCAAATACTCATTACACCCCTCATACTGCGGGCCGCCAAAGTCATCGGCCGTCAGGTTCTGCGCCTGGAGGAGCGTCCCCATGCCGCCGTCAAAAACGATGACCGGACGCGAAGGGTGATGCAACCGTTCCAAAAAGGGATGAGTCATGGTCAGGGATGGAGCAGCAATTGGAATGCGAATGGGTTGGGGCGTGGCACTGTACTGTTGACCAGCGCGGTTGATTAGCCCATGGGGCCAATGTCCCTATTGTGCCGGATTTGGCCGAGAGGTCTAGGCCCGGCGTGATTTCCGCAACCAGGGAGCACCGATCGCCCAGGAGGTCTGAGCAGCCCAAACCGCCACCGGGTGAGCCTCATCAATCAGCAGAGACCAGATGCTCAAGCCCTGGCCCCCAGGACTACGAGGGCTTGGCCAGTCACCCAGGTGACTCCTCAGACCACTCCTAAGACAGTCGCCCTTCAGCGATCAGGGCCTGGTGAATGAAGCTGGCCAGATCGGCGCGGGTGGTGGGTTGGTTGGGATTCAGGCGATCGGGACTGGGTTGCCCTTGCAGGATTTGGCGCTTGAGGGCGGCGGCAATTTTGCCCTGCACGGCGCTGGGAATTTCGGCGCGATCGTCCAGCACTGCCAAGCTTTCGGGGGACTCATCGGGCCAAGCCAGCCCTCCGGCCAGGGCCGCGGCCAACTGCCAACGGGGCACACCCAGCTCGGGGCCAAATCGATCGGCATCCATACCCGAGAGGAACTGACCCCGGTAGGCGCGATCGATCGCCGCCGCCGCCCAATAGCCCGATGGCACATCTTGAAAGACCTTGCCCGATCGCCGATCGCCTGGGTCAAAGGCTTTGACCAACACCGCCGCCAATTGGGCCCGGTTAATCGGCTCATCGGGATGGAACGAGCCGTCCTCGTAACCGCTGAGAATGGCCTGTGCCGCCAGGGTATTGATGAAGGGGGCGGCCCAATGGTCGGTGATGTCGCTGAAGGCGCTGCTGGCCGGATCGCTGTTGGTGTTGTTGCTGCCCAAATCGACAATGTAGGGCGATCGCAGGGCGCTGGCCAGGCCCTTGGTGACCAGGGCTTGGTAAAGGAAGGCGGACACTTCCCCCCGGGTGATTGCCCGCTCGGCTTCCAGGCGGGTGAGGTCGGGATAGTTCACCACCATGCGCCGCACTGTGGCCGTGGCGATCGCGTCGCGGGCAAAGTTGGGAATCCGAATCGCATCGCTGTAATAGCTCAAAACACTCAAGGTTCCCCCCGTCAAACCCAGACCATTCACCAGGGCGACCAACGCTTGGGCCCGGGTCAGGTTGGCATTGGGCTTAAAGCTGCCGTCGGGAAACCCTGCCAGCAATCCGCGTCGATAGCATTGGTCGATCGCCCCAGCGGCCCAAAAACTGGCCGGCACATCCCAAAATTTCGCCCCCGATCGCAGGTTAGGCAAACTGGGAAAAGCCTTCACCAACAGGGCCGCAAACTGCCCCCGCGTCAGGTTGGTGTTGGGGCGAAAGGTGCCATCCTCCTTGTAGCCGCTCATGATTTGCCGTTGGATCAACTGGCGAATAAACGCTTCGGCCCAATGGCCCGTCACGTCATCCCCCAGCGGGCCAGGACTGGGGGTTGGGCCAGGACTCGGAGCCGGACTGCCGCCGCCCGCCCGTCGCCGGGCCTCCAACACCGCCTTGTAAGCGTTCACCTTGCCGTAGCCAAACCACCGGGAAAACCCGCGACTGTCATAGGAACCGTAGCGAAATCCAAACTGTGGATCGGCGTTGGTGTCCACAATTTTGTCCGCCGTTGATTCCAGAATTTGTTTCACCTCCCGCGCCGTCAGGTTGGGATTCGCGGACAACACCAGGGCCGCCACACCTGCCACCACCGGGCAAGCGCTGGATGTGCCCCCAAAGTCGGCGGTGAAGTCCGTGCTGCTGTAGCCCGCTGACCCCAGGCGATCGGTCGTGAATACTCCGGCTCCGGCCAGGTTGCTGGTCACCTGAGGCGGAGTCAAGATTGCGCCGGTTTCCGGCAACCAAATTCCCGGTGATGCATTGTTGCTGGGGGCGCAAACGGAAATGTTATCGCCCCAATTGCTGTAGGCGGCTTTGCGGTTCAAGCTGGTGGAAGCGGCAACGGCAATCACGTCCGGATGGGCCGCAAACCCGGACAGCCATTCCGTGGATCCCGACAACACCTTGTTGGGCCAACCCTGCTCATTCACCGTGCCATTCACGGGCCGGTTCGCGTTGCCGGCCGCAAACACAATCACACAGCCTTTGCCGTTGCGGCCCTGGGTGGCTGCTCGGTTGAGGGCTGCTCGCTGCCGGGTGGACAGGGGAAAGTAAATGCTGCCTGGGCCCCAGCTACAGGAAACCACGGCGGCCCCCCGGGACACACACCAATCAAACAGTTCTTCCACCGCTTGGTCATCTAAATAGCCGGTGGTGCGAATGGGCATCAAGGCACAACGGGGAGCCACTCCCACAATGCCGCTGCCGTTTTCTTCAGCCACGGCAACCCCGGCGCAGGCGGTTCCGTGGCTGTCGTCCCGCGTGCCGGGCAGGGGGTTAAAGTCGTTGTCTTTAAAATCTTTGGGGCTGACAATTTTGCCGGTTCCCTGAAAGTCCGGGTGGCTGAGGTCGATGCCATCGTCGGCGATCGCGATGATGATGGATCGATCGCCCCGGGTAATGTCCCAGGCTTTTTCCGCATCGATGTGGGAACCGGCGGTGATGCTGCTGCCCCCGTTGTTTTGCAAATACCACTGGGAACTGTAAAACCCATCCCGTGGCCGGTAGAAGGGTTGGCTTTCGAGGATGGCGTTGGGTTCGGCGCTCAGAACGGCCGGATTTTCCAGCAGGGTGTTGGCAATTTTCAGGGGGTTGAGGGGCGTTCGATCGCTCAGGCGATAGATAAACGCATTGGGAACGCCGTCCAGGGGTTTTACCAACACCAGCCCCAGGCCTTGGGCGATCGCATCCACCGCCTGGGCCACCAGGGTGGGATGGAACACGATCGTCACCTCATCCCCCAAATAGACCCTTGTGGCCCCTTGGCTTTGGTACTGATAAACATGGCTCACGTAGTCAAAGGCTCCCGATCGGCGAGCCTCATCCATCACCGAATCCAACCGGGCCGGAGCCACCAGCAACTCCACCAGGGCCACGCCTCGCCCCAGAGGTCGCACCTGGGTTACGTCCGGCAGACGGGTGGGATCGATCGACTGGGCGGCTTTGGGGCGCACCACGAAGCGATCGGGCACTTTTTCTAGGAGGACTTCATCTCCGCCCCGTTGCAACACCAGGCCCAGAAACTGGGGCGGCACACCAACGGCCCCCACAGAGTCCAAATCGGACGGCACGGGATGAGAAGAAGGTTGCAAATCCGCCACGGGGAATATCTCCTGAAACAGGCTGGAAACAGGCTGGGAAGCAGATTGCCCTGAAGACGACAGGGGGGTCATCGACGGCGACGGAAATCAGCCAGCCAGAATGGTCAATGCCGCCACCAATCTAGGCTGATCGGGCGCGGAGGGGCCCAAGGGCGATCGAACCTTGTCGTAGAATAGAGCCGATTTGACCAAAGTAATGGATACAAGCCTCGCCCTTGGAGAGTGGCTTGATCCCAGTCGCGGGCGGGCAGTCCGAGACTCAAAACGGACGCAGAGGCCAGCGTGAATCCAGTTCGCTGGTGGCGGCCCATGAAGCGTCAACCCATGGTCTAGTCGAGCAGCCTCGGTTGCTTGGTTAGCACCAGAATCCCCACGCCTTTGGGGTGGGGAGGATGTCAAGCGGCTCCTAATCAATCCACCCAGCCCATGCTAGCCCTTCGATTCCCCCGGTTGCTGCGTGTTGTTTTTCCCTTGTTGGCAGTTGCCGCGCTGGCCCCCAGCGTGCGGGCCCAAGAAACGAATTTGCCCGATGCCACGCCAGCTAACCCTGAACCGGCGGTGGTTCAAGCAACGGGACTGTTGAGCATGGCCGGCGGTCAACGCTTGATGGACGAAGCTGCCCGCGCGATCGAGTCCCAAAACTACGGTTTGGCTCAACAGCGCTTGCAGCAAGCTCGACAGGTGTTTAACCAGTTGTCGAACTTCCATCAGCAATTGTCTGGTGCATTTTCCGCGATCGACAACCGCATTTCCCAAGAACAGCGCAAGAACGCCCTTGAAGCGGCCCAAATGCGCGATTTATCGACCTATCAGCTTGCCTTGGTTCACCGGGCCCAAAATCAACCGGAATTAGCCATTCCTCTGTTGGTGCAGATTGTTTCGAGCCAAAGCCCCACGCGAGATTTGGGAACCAAGGCCTATCAACAACTGGCGGAGCTGGGCTTCATCAGTCCGGGGGCCCTGCGTCCAGCGCCCGCACCGGCTCCCGCTGCCACACCTCGCTAGTTGGGGTAGGGACAATTGAGCCGACCGCCAGCCCTCAGCAATCGGCAGCGCTGGTTCCAATCCCAGTGGCTGGAGGTTGATCGGGCCCTGCGAGACGGGGCCACGCTGGCCCAACGACGCGATCGCCCTTGGTGGGATCAGTGGGTCTTGGCGGGCCGGCAGCGCGAGTTGCGGGCGGCCCGCTCGGTTCTGGGCTGGCTGGCGGGTGGCATTCCCGACCCATCGATCAATCTGGATCCAACCAATGTGGATCCAACGAATCGGGGCGGGAGCGGCTGGGATCCGGAGGACGATACGGCATCGTCAGCATCGGTGCTCAGTTCGCCTTTGGGTCGATCGGCAACGCGCCCGATTAACCGCTCACCAACGCAACCGGCCAATTCAGCCGCTAATCAGGCTGCGGGTGGGGCCAATCCATCGGCCAATGCGCCACCCAATCGCCCGATCGGCTCCGGAGCGATCGACTCCAGCCGTAATCCACCCCCGCCCCCTGAGGATCCGGCGAGTGGTTCCACACCAACCGCCCTAGACCTGACCCTCTGGCGATCGACCCTCTTTGACGATGCGGTGGCCCGGCTGACGGTCGATCGACTGGTGAATTTGACCGGTTCCCCCCTGGAAATTGAAATTTTGCATCCCGATCGCCGTCGGGAGCTGTTGGCCCTGGTGTTGCGGCGGGTGGAACGGGGTCTGGAGGAAGTGCGCCGCGATCGACTGCGGGGCGATCGGCTGCTGGCCCAACAGGAAGCCTTGTTGCGAACCTGGTGGGTTCAGCTTCTGGATGACTTTTTAGGCGACTGGCTCACGGAGCGCTCAACCCTGCGATCGGGCAGTGGGGCCTTGCGGCTCCAACGTGATCGACTGCTTCAGGATTGGCCGATCGTGGCCACAGACATTCTGAATCGCGCCGTGGAATTGGGTCCCCTGCTAGAACATCTGCTGTGGGGTCTGCCCCTAACGGTGGATGGGGTGACGGTGGAGGCGGGAACCGGAGCCGCCCTCGATCGGGCCAGCGCCCTGCTGCATAACCTGGTGCTTTGTTTGGCCTGCGCCGTGGTGCAACCGGTTTTGAATCGCTATGGCGATCGGGAAGGCCTGAAGCTGGCCCTGTTCGATCGGCGCTGGTTGCCCACCCGGGAAGTGGAACGGTTTCGGAATGACCTGGCTTGGAAATATCGAGTGCAACGCTGGGTCAGCGAACCCAAAGCCATCTACGAAAGTCGCTATTGGCTGCTGACGGCCAGCGATCGGGGCATTGTGGCCCTGCCGGTTTATGCGCCCCGCAACCAGGAGTGGCGGGCCCTGTCCGGTGTGCCCTTGGGGGTCACATTGCTGATTGAAGCCCGCGACGCGATCGCCCCTCGGGTGCGGGCCACGGTCACCCTGGCCGGTCGTGGGGCCCTGATGGTGCTCCAGGCGATCGGCCGAGGCCTTGGCTTCATTGGCCGCGGCATCATTCAAGGATTGGGCGATGCGCTCGATCGCCGTAAGACTTGATGGATCGCGAGTCAGGACTTTTCTTTGGGGCTGCCGGATGGGCATTGCTCCCCTGCGACCCAACGCCCTCGATCGCTCACCTTCGAGGATCATCACTGGCCCCGATCGGCTAATCCGACACAATCTTCAGCAGCCGCACAAACAGCACCCCCAACAGGGCATAGGTCAGCATCGCCACGATCGCATTCAGATCCAACGCATTGAACTGACCAAACCGAAACACCGGGAATAACGTTGAAAAGGGGCCAATGTAAGGACTGGCCAAAAACTCAATGCCCTGAGCAAAGGGACTGCGGGGATTCGCTCCCGTCAATTGCAACAGGAATCGCATCCCAATCAAAATTTCCAGGGCCACAATCAGGTAGTAGGTTCCCTGTTGCACCCGCCGCAACACCTCATTGCGCCGTGCGATCGCCATTTGCCGGGCCTCTTCCCGCAAGCGGCGCTCCTCCGCCCGCAACTGCATTTCATAGAGCTTGCGGGCGTAGTCTTCGGGGGGCAGTTGGTCACCCGGCAGGCTATCAGCGCCCGGTTGAGAGGGGCGATCGTGAAACGGATTGCCGTTGGTGCTCATGGATTCGGGATCAGGCCCTAAAAACAGCGATCGAATCCATGCAATCGTTTTGCGGCTCCGTCGTCAAGCGATCGCCCCTCCAAATCCATGATCCACGCAGCGGCCATTGGCTCGGCCTTAAGCCAGCCTTAAGCCAGGTCAAACAGCAACAGCTCCGCATTCTCGGAAGCCGTAATTTCCACCTGCTCCAGGGCCGTGATGGCCGCCGCGTCGCCCGCCTCCAGCGTCACCCCATTCAGGGCGATCGCCCCACGAGCCACCTGCAACCATCCGCCACGCTCAGGACTGGCAAATTGATGCACCACCCGATCGCCCGCCGCCAACGAGCTGGCAAAAATCAGCGCATCCTGATGAATCGTCACCGAGCCATCGCGACCATCGGGCGAAGCCACCACCCGTAACCGCCCCTGCTTGTCTTCCGGCGCAAAGAACACCTGCTCATAGCCCGGTTGCAAGTTGTTGCGATCGGGCAAAATCCAAATTTGCAACAGGTGCAGCGGCTCCGAATCCGACGCATTAAATTCGCTGTGCAAAATGCCCGTTCCGGCGCTCATCCGTTGCACATCGCCCGGCCGAATCAGGGAGCCGTTGCCAATGCTGTCCCGGTGCTCCAGCAACCCACTCAGCACATAGGTCACGATTTCCATGTCGCGATGGCCATGGGTGCCAAACCCTTGCTTGGGGGCAATCACATCCTCATTGATCACTCGCAACGTCCGAAATCCCATGTGATTGGGGTCGTAGTAACTGCTGAACGAAAAACTGTGATAGCTATCCAACCAACCGTGATTGGCATGGCCCCGATCGCCCGATCGCCGAATCGTGATGTTGCCCGCAGCGGTCGGGGCGATCGAGGTAGCAGCAGAAGACGAAATAGTCATGGCTCAATTACTCCACTGTTCAACCTAATCAAACCCTGCAAAATCCAGAAACGCAAAACTCAGAAACGCAAAATCCAGCAATCAGCAAATCACATCAACAACCGAAACCACCGGTAACGCCGATTCACCTCAGGATCATGATCTGATCAGCCTTTGACCACTTCAATGCACCGAAAAATCAGCCATTTTCACCGAATTCGAGTCCTAATGAGCCACCAGCGGCTGATGGGAACCATCACAGAAAGGTGAATTTTGAGTTTGCTTGCAATTACAAATCGCGACCTTCTTCGTTTCTGTCACCTCAAAGGCGAAGGGCGTGAAACTCGTTCCCCGGTGGGATCCATCGCAGAATTTCTTAGCAGCCGATCGACCACAAGTACACCAGAAATATTTTCCCGGTGTCAGTTCAATCACTTCAGGCTTTGTATCAGCAATCACAGCCTCATTAGGAGCAGTCATGCTTAAAACTCTCTCTCGGTTCAGTAAACTAGGCGATTGAATTGATCCTAGGGGCTTCCCTTGGCAGCAACAAGTACGCACAAAAAAGTGCGGTAGTTACCAAAAAGAAACCACCCGGCCACTCAATCAACTCAATCAACCGAATTAACTAATTCAATGAAGAGACCTAAGAATAGGAAAAGCTTGAGAATATTCTTAAGTCAAAATTCAATTTTAGATTTTCTTGAAAATGCAATTTCTAAGTGCAATTTCTGAGTGCAATTTCTGAGTGCAGTTCTTCAGCATAATTTCTAAAAAACTCAAGCGAGTATTCAAAAGCATATTCAAGAAACATTTCAACCATCAACTTGAAGAAATTGATCTATATTGCTTTTGATATGGTTTGCTATGGCTTCCTTCGCTGTATGAGGATCGATCGCCCATGATTACCCCGAATCCAGCACCCACCACAGGCTTCACGCGCCTCAGTTGTGCCGTTGAGACAACACTCAACATTATTGATGGGCGATGGAAAGTCCTGATTTTGCGCGAGCTATTTGCAGGAACCATGCGCTTTGCTCAACTGCGGCGAGCGCTTCAGGGCGTGACGCAAAAAATGCTGACCCAGCAGTTGCGGGAGTTGGAAGCCGATGGCATTGTTCACCGGCAAGTTTATCCAGAAGTGCCGCCCAGAGTGGAATATTCCCTCACGCCGCTGGGCGAATCCCTGTGGTCAGTGCTGGAAGCGATGCATACTTGGGGGCTGCACTATCAAACCACCCAAGGCATTGCTGATCATCCGGTTCATGGGGAACCAGCATTGCCACGTTTGCCGATCGACTATGGCGATCCAGGCTATGGCGCTCAAGACTTAGACAATCAAGACTCTGGAGATCGCAATCTGGATGATCAAGACTCGATCGATTAGTTCACTCGATTAGTTCACTGGGTTCAGATAGTTCAAGGTGCTGAAACCGTTTTTATAGCCCCGAATCGATCGGGTGAATCAAAATTTAAACCCCTACAACACCCAGATTTCAGAATACCGGAATTTCAGAACACCAGAGCCTAGCACGCCCGATCATAATCAAAGGTTGGCTCAATGGTTTTCCACTCAGCCAACCCCTAATTCAAGATCATTATCCACAGACTAAAGCGGCAAGAGCGATCGCTGACAGGAGGGGCAAATGGCGTGGATGGTTAACTGGCAATCGAGCAGATGGTAGCCCTCTTTTTCCGATTGCTTAATTCCCATTTTCAAAACCGAATCGTTCTTGAATTCGATCGTTTTGTTGCACTTAACGCAAATTAAGTGATGGTGATGATGGGGATAGGGCTGATTCAGTTCGTAGTGCTTGTGGCCTTCTGCTAATTCTAGTTCGCGCAAAATGCCCATGCGCGACATTAATTTCAGAGTTCGATAGATCGTAGAAAGGCTGATGCCTTGGTCTTGCTCTTCAAGCAAGTGATACAGATCTTCGGCGCTGAGGTGGCGACCTTCGGGCAGATCCTTAAAGACATTAAGGATCACTTCGCGTTGGGGAGTCATCCGCCAACCGCGCTCGTTTAACTCGGCTTTTAGGGACTGTGGTGTGTAGGAAAACATAGGGGTTGGCGAGGTTTGACCTGAAGCGTTTCCCTCTGCCAAATGGTAACAGGTACAAATGAGCATTTGCAAGAAGCTCGCATTATTGAGAATAAATCTTAAGTCGAGTTTCAGAGAATGGGCCGCTGGGGTCTTCCCGGGCCGATCGCCCTGACGATCGGGTGAGCCATCAAGTTGTTGAGAGGTGGGGCTTTAGGGCGATCGCGCCGGAATCGGGTCGGGTCAATTGGAGGACGATCGCCCCTTTGCAAAAGTTTATAGATCCCGAGGAATCAGAGCGATTAACTTGCGATTAAGGGCGACAACCACCCTGTTTAAATGCAGATCTTTGCAAATATGGGCGCGATCGGGACGCTAAAGCGACCAAAAAGGAGAAATTGCAGCGATCACACTGGCCATGGCTGGTGAATTGGCCGCCGAGGCCTGGGCGATCGCCCGGATTGATTCAGGAGGGGTTCAAGTCCCGGAATTTGGCTTGCTTCAGTTGCTCATACCGAGCTTGGAGCGATCGAAAGTTGTGCTGAATGAGGGGAAACAGCTTGGACGGAAAGGGTTCGTTTAAATCCATTGGGTTCACCCCGCGCATGGATTCGATCGATCGCACAGCTTTGTAGATTGCCACATGTTTCAGATATTTCAGCAATTCTTCAATCAACTCTTGGCTATTCTCTGCCCGTTCAGCTAGGTGAATTTTGGATTCGATGATTGCAACAATTTCATCGTGATTTTTTAAAATAAAGTCCCGCTCAATAATTTCTCCGGCAGAATCCGGCAATGCATGGTCTCTTGCGCCCAAAGTGGCGATTCGCTGCCACATGGCATTATCTTTTTCAAGGCGTAAGTAAATTGGCCAATAGAATTCGGAAATTTGGCGCTCCAAGAATTCCAGTTCCGCTTGATGACGAGCCAGCACAATTTCTTGTTCTAATTCGGCAACGCGCTGTTTCTGCTGATTTTCTAAATCGACTAGGATTTGGCGCTGGCGATATTTTTCATTAATGTCACTTTTGAAAATTTCAAATCGCTTGTTTAACCAATAACCGGCAATCAGCACAATGCCGCCAATGAGCACTTTATCAACAACCAGTTCAATGAGTTTTTCAGAAAGGGCCATGTTGATCATGCTCCGTTGGAAGATTCAAGCTCTTTTGAGGGAAATTCTTGAGAAGCTCTTTGATTAGAAAAATTACCGTAAAAGGTTGGTTCAAAGAACAACAACCATAGGAGCAAGGGGCTTAAGCCCCTTGTTTTTGGTGATTACTAGCCCCTTGTTTTTGGTGATTGCTAGCCCCTTGTCCTCAACGATCGATCAGTCAGCAGAATCATCATTTAGGCTCCTCAAACATACTCACTCAGCCGGAGCAGTGACTTTGGGTAAATCGGGATAGGAACACCAGTCACTCCAACTGCCAGCGTAGAGACGAGCTTGGGGCAGTCCAGCGCGGGCCAGGGCCCACAGGTTAACGCAGGCCGTCACGCCGGAACCGCAGTAGACGATCGGGGGCGGATTGGGGGGCAAGTCCTGAAAGTGGGATTTCAAGGAGGCGATCGAGTGGGCGCGGCCTTCTGGGTCGCAAACCTGCACCCAAGGATAGTTAATGGCTCCGGGAATGTGGCCAGCTACGGGGTCGATCGGCTCCACTTCACCGCGATATCGAGCAGGTTCTCGGGAGTCAATGATGGTTCCTTTTGCCAACCGCTGGGCTTGTTTGATGGTGTCGATCGAGGCCAGCAGTTCCAAGCGCGGGCGGGGCACAAACTGACGGACGATCGGGTGGCTGGGTTGGCTGGTGGTGGGCAAACCCGCTCTTCGCCAGGCCGACCAACCGCCATCCAGCAGCACCACCCGATCGTGGCCCAAATAGCGCAACAGCCACCAGAACCGGGCCGCAAACCCAAATTGGGAATCGTCGTAGACCGCAACCCACCGATCGGTATCAATGCCCCAAAAGCCCAATTGATCCACCAGGCGATCGATCACCGGCAGCGGATGCCGACCGCCATGGGGGCCAACGGGCCCAGACAAATCCCGCTCCAAATCCGCATAGACCGCGCCGGGAATGTGGGCAGTTTGGTATTGCTGTTGTCCCAAGTTGCGATCGCCCAAGGAAAACCGACAGTCCACCACCACCCAATCCGGATCCGACAGCATTGGGGCCAACTGTTCCGGAGAAATCAGTTGCTCCAACAGCAATTTCGCGGCCATGGTTGAGTTTTCCATGCTGAACCCCAGGTCATTCGCCAAAACAAGGCATTTGCCAGAAATGGCATTTGCCAAAAATGGTATTACGATTAGTTGAAACTTCCACCCCTGCTCGATCGTGTCAGTTCTCCTTGAAGTCCAAGACGTATACGCTGGCTACCTGAAGGGCCTCGACATCTTACAAGGGGTGAATTTGACCCTGGCCCCTGGCGAACTGGTGGCGATCATTGGCCCCAACGGTGCGGGTAAATCCACCTTGGGCAAAACGATCGCGGGGCTGCTGAACCCCAATCGGGGCCAGATTTTGTTCCATGGCGAGTCGATCGGGCACCTGAAGGCCAATGAGGTGGTGCAACGGGGCGTTTGCTATGTGCCGCAAATTGCCAACGTGTTTCGATCGCTCACGGTCGAAGAAAACCTGGAAATGGGCGCATTCATCCTAGAACGACCGATCGGGTCGCTGAAGGAACGCATCTTCACCATGTTCCCCCGATTGCACGAGCGCCGCCACCAGCGAGCGGGCACATTGTCCGGCGGTGAGCGGCAAATGTTGGCCATGGGCAAGGCCCTGATGCTGGAACCGGCGTTGCTGGTGTTGGATGAGCCTTCCGCTGCGCTTTCGCCCATTTTGGTCAACGACGTGTTTGAGCAAATTAAGGCCATCAACAGCACGGGCACTTCGATTATTTTGGTTGAGCAAAACGCCCGCAAGGCTTTGGAAATGGCCGATCGGGGCTATGTGCTAGAAGCAGGGCGCGATCGCTTCACGGGGCCCGGCCGCGATCTGCTCAACGATCCAAAGGTGGCGGAACTCTACCTCGGTGGCGCTGCCGCCCACTAGGCCGCCCAATAGTTGGTTGGCCGCTCGTCCTTCCATCCCGTTACTCTAATTCCTACTTCAAGATCCGTTGGCTGTGCGATCTTCGATCGGTTATCCCCAAGAACAGTCCACAGACTCCGAACCTGGGCCTTGCACCCACAGATCTCGCCAGCCTTTTATACTGAATCTTTACTGGATTTTCTGCGCTGGGTTCTGTATGGCATCACTGCGCATTCTTCGCAGGTATTAGCCCTCATCCATTGCGTTAGCTTTCACGCATTTGCATTTTTTGCATTTCTATTGAGCAGCAAGCCTATGTCGGTATTGGTGGCGATCGGTGTATTGGCGTTGCTGGTGTTCGTTCACGAATTAGGACACTTCGCAGCGGCTCGGTTACAGGGCATTTACGCCAACAAGTTTTCCTTGGGGTTTGGGCCCGTCCTCTGGAAATATCAGGGGCCGCAAACGGAATACGCCATTCGTGCCATTCCCCTCGGGGGCTTTGTGGGCTTCCCGGATGACGACGAAGACAGCTCCATTCCCGCCGATGACCCCAACTTGATGCGCAATCGCCCGATCGCCGATCGAGCCATTGTGATTGCGGCCGGCGTGGTGGCTAATTTGATTTTCGCCTATGGAGTTTTGGCGGCTCAATATGGCTTCATGGGCGTGCCCGATGGCTTCCGCTATGAAGCAGGGGTGATTGTGCCCCAAGTGATGGCTCCTGACAATCCAGCCGGGCGAGCCGGACTGAAGGCGGGAGACATTGTGCAGGCGATCGATGGGCAAACCCTCAGCGCCGAACAAGCAAGCGTGAAGGTGTTGATGGAGCAGATCAAGGCGAGTCCCGATCGCCCCTTGATCTTGGAAGTGCAACGGGGAGCCGATCGCCTCACCCTCCGGGTCACCCCCGAGCTGGATGAAGCGGGCCAAGGGCGCATCGGCGTGCAACTGGCCCCCAACGGCCGACCGGTCTATCGCCCCGCCCACAACCCGATCGAAGTGTTGACCCTGGCAGCCGATCGGTTCCAAAACATGGTGACCCGAACCGCTGGCGGCTTCTTGACCCTGGCGGCCAACTTCCGAGAAACTGCACCCCAAGTGTCTGGCCCCGTCAAAATCATTGAATGGGGAGCCAACATCGCCCAATCCGATGCCGGGAACCTCTTTCCCTTCATGGCGCTGATCAGCATTAACCTCGCCGTCATCAACATCTTGCCCCTGCCGGCCTTGGATGGTGGGCAGCTCTTTTTCCTGGCGATCGAGGCCCTGCGCGGCGGTCGGCCCTTGCCCCAGGAATTTCAAGAAAACGTCATGCAAACGGGTTTGGTGCTGCTGTTGGGCTTGGGCATTTTGTTAATTGTGCGCGACACCACCCAACTGGAATGGGTGCAACGGCTACTGCAACAACAATAGGCTAATAGGCTCGCCCATCAGCTTGCCAATCCAATCGGCTCGCCTAGGCAAATCAGCCAACCCAGCCCAAGGATGGGGCCCAGTCGGGCCCCAAAAGCCAAAGGCTAAAAACTCAGAAGCGAAAACTCAGAAGTGAAAACTCAGAAGTGAAAACAAAACGGGGCCAACCATCGTCGGCCCCGTTTCGTATGAGTTGGGCATTGCTACCCGAAGAAAGGCTTAGTACAGCTCTTCTTCCTTGTGGGTTTCGATCGTGCAGTCTGAAGTGGGGTAAGCAGCACAGGTCAGCACATAGCCCGCTTCGATTTGATCGTCATCCAAGAAAGACTGATCCGATTGATCCACCGAACCGGCAGTTACCTTACCAGCACAGGTCGAACAAGCGCCCGCACGGCAGGAGTAAGGCAGATCGAGGTTTGCCTCTTCAGCCGCATCGAGAATGAACTGATCGTCGGCGCAGTTGATGACCTTTTCGCCGTCGGGAGTAATGAGCGTTACCTTGAAGGTCGCCATGGTTGTGACTCTCTCTCTCGCGTAAAAACAGGGGCGGTATGGGGCTAACGCAACGGATTAACCGGGTCAATGGCGCAGCTTGCACGGGGTTGCCAACTTGCGACCATGGGATTTTGACTGCTGACACAACAGTCGAGATCGGGAGTCTCAGTCAACGCGATCGGCGGGATGCCCACTGAACCCTTAGTTACGTTTGAGGCCACCGACAACTGAAGCCATGGGGTTAAGACATGGTTCACTTCCGGCGTAGCCAACCTCGCCTTCTGATGTTACGAGAAATTTTTATTGCTACTACGGATGAGCACAGAGATCCGAGAACGTTATTCTTAATCGTTTTTCCAGATTCGATTCTAATTACTTATACTTATTGGATATTTTTGCGAGAATCGGCAGAGTTTTTGTGGGTTCTTGGCTTAGTCTAAAGTCTTGAAACCAATATTTTCAAGGCTTTCCAGGCTTATTGTTCTGAGACTGCTTCGATTTATAACCCTAGCTAAAGCTTTGTTTTAAAATAAGAAATTTTTATAAAAACACCCCGAATTGTCGGTTTTCCGGCCCTTCCGCCACCCGAAATCAGCGCTAGGAGACCGGGGCAAAAGGCTAAGATCGGGGGGCTATGTTGGTGATCTGTAGTCATGCTATTGGGTAATCCGGTGCGCGTCGGCCTGGTGGGCACGGGCTTTGTGGCAAAGTTGCGGGCAGAGGCCCTGTTGCCGGATGCACAGGGAGATTGGTTGGCGGCCAAGCTGGTGGCGGTGGCGGGTCGCACACCGGAGAAGGTGGCGGATTTTGCGGCAACTTACGGGGCGATCGCCCTGGACTCTTGGCGGGAGCTGGTCAGCCACTCGGATGTGGACTTGGTGATGGTTTGCAACACCAACGCCGAGCGGGGGGCGATCGTGCGGGCAGCCCTAGAGGCCGATCGCCATGTGGTGACGGAATATCCCCTGGCGCTGGATCCCAACGAGGCGGCGGAATTGGTGGAATTGGCCCGATCGCGCGATCGGCTGTTGCACGTGGAGCACATTGAGCTGTTGGGCGGCGTGCATCAATCGCTGCGGACTTGGCTGCCCAAAGTGGGCGAGGTGATCTCCGCTCGCTACAGCACCATCGCGCCGCAAATTCCCACCCCAGGCAAATGGACTTATAACCGATCGCTGTTTGGATTTCCGCTGGTGGGGGCCCTATCTCGGCTCCATCGTCTGGTGGATGTATTTGAAAACGTCCGCCAGGTGGGAGCTGTGGCTCGCTACTGGCCAGCAGAGGTGGAGGATTATCACGCCTGTTGGTGCGAAGCAAGGCTGATTTTTAGCAGCGGCCCAATCGCCACGGTCACCTATGGCAAGGGCGATCGATTTCACGGTTCCCAGCGGCTGTTGGAAGTGCGCGGCAGTCAGGGCACGTTGATTTATGAGGGCGATCAGGGGCAACTGATCCAAGGTGATCAGGTGACACCGCTGGAGGTGGGCGGTCGGCGGGGGTTGTTTGCCCGCGACACCCACGCGGTCTTGGCCTACCTGCTGAATGGCACGCCGCTGTATGTGCGCCCGGAAGAGAGTTTATACACCCTGCGGGTGGCGGATGCGGCGGCGCGATCGGCCAATACGGGCCGCCCGATCGACCTGCTCTAGAACTTGCTTGAAGCGAGTTCGACGAAACCGGCGACTATCAGCAATGGTCTATGTCCTCTTGTCCTGAATCTTCTCGTCCTGAATCTTTTAGCTCTGAATCTTCTCGTCCTGAATCTGTGAGTGCTGAGCCTTTTAGCCCTGAATCCTCTAATCCTGGCTCCTGTGGCCCCGATCCAGACCAGCCCTATCCCATGCCAGGTCAAGGGCGCTTGGTTTATTTGAAGCCTTTAATTAAAAATCCTCAGATCATCGTGGGCGACTACACCTACTACGATGACCCCGCTGGGCCGGAACGCTTTGAAGCCAATGTGCTCTACCACTTTGACTTCATTGGCGACAAACTGCGGATCGGCAAATTTTGTTCGATCGCCGCCGAGTGCAAATTCATCATGAATGGTGGCAACCACCGCACCGATTGGTTCACGAACTATCCCTTTCCCGTGTTTGGCAACGGTTGGGAAGCCGCCATGCCCGACGACTGGCCCCACAAGGGCGACACGGTGATCGGCAATGACGTGTGGTTGGGCTATGGGGCGACGATTATGCCGGGGGTGCAAATTGGGGATGGGGCGATCGTGGCGACGGGGGCAGTGGTGACCCGATCGGTTGATCCTTACACAATCGTGGGTGGCAATCCGGCCCAACCCATTCGGCAGCGGTTTGATCAGGAAACGATCGCCGCGTTGCTAGAAATTCGTTGGTGGGATTGGGAGATTGCCAAAATCACCCGCAATTTGCCCGCCATCTGTGGTGGCGATTTGGCAGCGCTGCGATCGGCCCAATAGCAATAGCCCAATAACCGCCCTCGATCGGCTCATGACCATGGCTATCATGGGGCGATCGCCCACACTGAAAACCAGAAGCTGAAAACCAGAAACCCCTAAAAAACCTCAAGGGAGTGCGTCTTTCAGGGCCGTGCGAGCCGCCAGGTGGTTGCGCGTTGAACTCAGAATTTCGGCTTCCCGTTGCAGGCGCACCGCCGTATCTTGCATTTCCAACAGGGCCTGTTGTTCCGCCGCCACGCCATAGAGCTTGGCCGCAACCCAGTAGGACAGTTCCGTGGGCAGGGTGGGAATTTCGTCCGGTAGCTCAATTTCCCGATCGGACAATTTGGCCGACAACCGCACCACGTCCTTCAGCAGGGTTTCCACTTCCCCAGCTAACCCGTACAGATCGTCACTGGGTGGATCATCTTGAATCCATTCCACCAAACCAACGCGGTAGGGCTTTTCGCGCACATATTCCAACAGCCGAAAGCGCTGTTGGCCGAGGGTCAACATCTTCAGCCGGCCATCGGGTAACCGTTGATAGCGCAGGACTTCCGCACAACAACCAATGGTGGCAATTTCGCCGCTTTGCTCATCGGACATCAACACCCCAAACCGTCGATCGGTTTCCAGGATGGTGTTCATCATGATCCGATAGCGATATTCAAAAATGTGCAGCGGCAGAGGTTGTCCTGGAAACAACACAAGGTCGTTAAGGGGGAACAACGGCAGTTCACGGACGGCGATCGAGGACGGAGAACCCATCGGCAAAAAGCTGGGAGAGTGAACAAAGCCGCCGCAAACCGCAATGGCGGGCGGATGCTGGCAGCCCCTAGTCTATCGCACTGGGCGGGTACTGGACGGTTTCGCCCCTAGGCCTTGGCTCGTTGATAGTGCCAGATCAACACAGCCAATGCATTGGTGGTGATGTGGGCAATGGTGGGAACCAGCAAATTGCTCGTCCACCAAGCACTGCCGCAGAGAATGGCCCCGGTGATGCCGGCCCAAGCGGCGTAGGGCCAGTGCTTGCGTCCTGCCAAATGCAGCCAACCAAAGCAAAGGCTAGATCCCAACAGGGCCAGCCAGTCAGCGCCCAAGCCGGGAAACATCACCCCCCGAAAGAACAGTTCTTCGCTGGCTCCGGGCAACAGGCCCACCCACAATGCGTCCCAAGGCAAGAGGGAAGGCATCAACCAGTTGAGATAGGCTTGGGCGCTGCGACGATATCCGGGCCAAACTAGGGCGATCGCGCCGCTGAGGCCGGTGATGGCGAGGCCCAGCCCCAGCCCGATCGCCACCCCAGTCCAAGACCAAATCACAGGCCAGCGCTGCACTTGGCCCAACCAGAGCCACAGTTGCGCCCCTCCCCAAAAGGCCAGGGCAGTGAGGGCGATCGTCATCAAAAGCTGCGATCGCTCTAGGGGTTCTAGATCCAAATCCTCAAAATCATTCACAGGGCTTGACGGGGCGGAGCGGGGATGGAGCGAGGGCAGGGGTGCATGAAAAGTGGCTCTGAAGGGCGAATCAACGGCGATGGGTGGCGATGGGTGGTGCTTAATCCCCAGGCGAATCAACCGTTGGCAATAACGGCATGATTGGATTCGATCGCAAGGCATCGGGCCAGAGGCCAGCCCGGCGGGCCGTGAGCCAACCGATCGCCTCTAAGTATGATCGCACCCGTGTGGCTCGCAAATTCAGCGCTTCGGGGGGGACTTGCATCGCCGTGGCGTTGTCGTCCACCGCGAGGATATCGGCCCCGGCGGCGGCCCAATGCAAAACGGCCGCGCCGCCACAGGCACTCGTGGGCGTAATCACCACATCGATCGAGTTGCGGGTGATGTCTAGGGGCTGCCATTGGGCCCAATCGCGCAGGAATTGGGGCGATCGCCACAGGCCAGCCAGCACGCAGGGCAGGAAAGTATGGCCCAATTCTTCAGCGGCCGATCGCGGGGCTAAGTCTGCCGCTGGGGGGCCGCTGACCAAGGCCGGCGCATGGGCACAGGGCACGGCAAATTCTCGCACCACCAAATGGCTGATCACCGCTTCGGCTCCGGCGATCGGATCCACGCCCCGGCCTTGACGATAGGCGGTGGTTAGGGGGGTGTCTTCGTCGGGAAAACGGGCCACCACGGCGATCGCCTCGGCTCCGGCTTCGATCGCCCGTTCCGCTGCCCTCAGCAGGCTGGCGGGTTGGGCAATGGTTCCCCAAGAGGCCCCGGAAGCGGAAATTTTGAGAGCCACTCCCAGGGGGCGATCGGTCACAATTGCCGCCATCACATCAATGCCCAAGGTGGCCCGGGCCGCGTCGGCCGCTTGCAGTTGTCGCCGCTGCAACTCCGGCTCAATAGCCCGATCCAAAATCAGAGCGATCCGGTTTTGGCGCACCGGCCGCAGCCCCCAGTCACCCGCCGCGAGGCGATCGAGCGCATAGCCTTCCACATACAGGGTGTTGGGCAATGGCCAATAGAGCATGGCCCCGTTCAACACATTGGGATGGGTGATTAAACAATCCACCGCCGAGGCCATGGCCCGCGCCACCGGTAGCCCATCGCCTGCGTAACCCCCGATCGTTGCACCAATGCCGGTGGGAATCAGCAAGACCGCCGTAAATGGGCGAGTTCGGTCAACGATCGCGGATTGCATCGGGCACAGCTTGCATCAGACGTAGGACATGGAACAACAACGGCTTGGCCCCCGGTCTCGCGCATCGGCCGGGTTTGATCCGGATATTTGCGGAATACAGCCGGGAGCCAAACAGGCGCTTCCGGTCTGAAGTTTAAGGCCTGGAGTTTAAGGCCTGCGGTGCGCCATTAAACGTTTGACTCGATCGGTTCGCTGGTCACCAGGCCCGTGGTCACAATCGCCTCCACATTGGCCAAATCATCCTCTACCTGGGTCACCGCCCACCGCAACGGCTCACCCCGTTTGTGCAATTCCGTTTCGATCGCCTGGGGCAGAACCATCGGCGACTCATTCAAGTCAATCTCAAACTCAATGAAATGGGTGGTCATAGAATTATCCAAATTGATGAGAAATCAGCAGCATTGATGAGAAATCAGCAGCGGCCAGGGCAGCCCCCTAGGGCCTGTTAAGGAAAGAGCTTGGATTGATTGGCGCAAGGAGTTTTGGCCAGCAACCTTAGCCAGCAACCTTGGCAACTAGTTTCGGCAAAGAATCTTGGCAAGCCGTCCCAGCAGTTGCTATCTATCCTAGGCAGCTCTTGGCCCACTGGGGCCCAACGGGGTCAACCTAGGCTGACTTGCTGGCGGCATACATAGATTCGCGCACCTGCACCATGGCATCCACCAACCGATCCATCTCGTCTTGGGTATGGAGCGCATTGGCCGTGATCCGCACCCGAGGCTTGGCAATGAACCAAATCGGAGAAACCCAAATTCCATGCTCAGCCATCAGTTGGCGGGCAAAATATTTCGGGTTCATGTCCGGCGGCAACAACACGGGCAACACATTGGTTTCGCCCATCACTTCAAAGTTGGCGGCCGTCAATCGCGATCGCAAATAGCGAGTGTTGTCTTGCAGGCGCTTCACCAGCTCTGGATGTTGGCGCACTTGGCGAATACTCTCCAGTGCGGCGGCGGTCATTGGCGGTGGCAGGGAAATTGTCCCGATCGAGGTGGGCGACACATTCATCAGCGGCTTGAATTCCGCCACATGGGTGCTGATGGCCGCACCGGCCGAAGCCGCAAACTTCGAGAAGGTGGTCATGATCAGGGGCACAACGCCTTTGGCGATCGCATCGCTGGGCAAAATCCCAAAATGCTCATAGATGCCGCGGCCCGTGGGCCCCAGAGCACCGCTGGCGTGGGCTTCGTCCATCAACAGCACGGAGCCGGGATAGCGACTGAGCACCTCGATCATTTCCGGCAGAGGAGCCACATCCCCATCCATCGAAAACACCGCATCCGACACCACAAAAATGCGATCGCCTGGCCGCGCATGGCGTTCCAGCTTGCGAGCCAAATCTTGCGCATCGCAGTGGCGGTAAGCCTTCACCCGCACATGGGGGCTATAGCTGAACGTTTTGCCCGATCGCGTCCGGGCGTGAGCCAAGGCCGAGATAATGCAGCCGTGGTTCAGCACGTCCGACATGATCAGGGTTTCGCGATCGTGGGTAAAACCCGGCACCTGAATGGCCAAATGGCAGAAACCATCAATCACGGCCTGCATGGCCATCCAGGCATTCATGAACAGTTGCGTGTGAGGCAAATGCTTGAAGCTGGAAATTTCATCTTCCAGTTGGCGGTGCAGATCAATCCGACCACTTAACACCGAGCAGGAACTATTCGAGGTGCCATATTGCAAAATTGAGTCGATGGCAGCCTGGCGCACGGCCGGGTTCATCGTTAACCCCAGTACGTCATTCGTACAAAAGGTCAGCACCTCGAAGCGTTCCCCCGTTGTCGCCTCCTCAATTTCGACCCAGTTGCCCTGCTTCTGGTGGCAAATATATTCATCTGGATCGAGATCGCTCTCATACCAGCGCTGGACGTACTCTTTGACGACTTCCACAGGTTTCTCCTCGCCTCAAATTGCTGGTTGCGATCGATCCTTATCCGACCCAGGGTGCGATCGCGTCGTTGCAGTCACTGCCGCAGATTTCCCGCCAAAACAGCTTAGGAGGGGTTAGGAGTCGGGGGGAATGATCCGAGTCTCCTTCCCAGTCACTGGGCAGGGTGTGGGGTTGCGATGGTTTCGGTGTATTGCGATTTGTTGCGCTCGCAAATTGCTCTTAACTGTATCTCAGTTCGCGCCTGCTCTTGCAAGGGGCAATGGATTGGTCGTGCAATTGGGCCCCTCTCTACACCCCGCGCGATCGCGCGCAACCCCTTTGGGGCAATTCTAAAGATTTGTATTCCGTAACTCTTGATACAGAAATTTGGCAGAATTTTTTATCTGCGCTACTCTCAGAAGTAGGACAACGGCCTGAAACCGACCTTGATTTCTGACCCAGCAGAGCCAGTAACCAAGGCCCGATCGGGCCAGGGATTGCCGCCCACCCGGCGCAATGCCTGCATCGCCCTCCAACAGTCCGGGAGTTAATCAACGGTTGTTGTCGCTATAACCCTCAATCAGTTTTTCCTCGGAGGTTGCTCCCATGTCTAGTCTCGACCGCGCTCGTGCCCTGATGACCCAGCGTCACCATTCCGTTAAGCACCGTCATCAATCCCTGCTAGGCCGCGCTAGCGTCACCATGGGTCTGACCACCGATGCGGCCAATCGCCTGACCCACATCCAAGGCAAGTTGGTTAGCGATAGTTACGATCGCAGCCCGGCCACCATGAGCTAGGTAAACGTCAATGTTCCGGGCGATCGGTTGACCGACTAATCGACTGATCGCCTAGTCCTGATCCAGACCCAACCCACCGGCCCCCTGCTCCACAACAGGGGCCACTGAGGGAACCACCGGGTCAAGCACAAAACCAAACCCAAAATCAGCAGCGGGGCCGGATGTTTAAATCTGGCCCCGCTGCGCTTGGGGGCTTGGCTCAGAAACCAGCTTGGGGACGGTGTCCTTGGGTGATGATCGAAAGCGATCGATCAAATCAGCGAAATCGATTGGGCGGTCGCTGAGGCGTGTAGAATGCTCTATTGGGACGCTTGGCTTGGTATATCCAGCGATCGTTGGGATTGATTGAGATTGATTGTTTTCTCAATTAACCCCAAAATTCGGATGCCTAGTGGCGTGGTGTTGCGCTGTAGATCGCTTGCTCAAGCGGATTCTTCGGGTGATTTCACGCGGGCCATCTAGAAAACCTTGGACAGCGGGCTTGGGTTTAGTAACTGCCCGATCGGGTAGCCTGCTTGCCCCTTACGGTCGTGACCCCTCGCCGATCGCTGCCACGAGACTTGTCCCAGTCTTCTTCTAATATTCCTTGAGACCTTAGCAAGACTTTAGAGATTGAGGTTCACCATGCGATACAAAGCTTTGATCGCCGCGCTTCTGGCCCTGTGCCTGAGTGTGCTAACGGCGGCCTGCGGCGATGCCTCAATGGCCAGCGATCGCCCCCTGACCTACGAAGAAATTCGGAACACCGGTCTGGCGAATAACTGCCCTGATGTCGATACCGTCACGCGCGGTTCGATCGCCCTTGAAGCAGGTAAAAATTACAGCATTCAAGCCCTGTGCTTACAGCCCCTTAATTACTACGTAAAAGAAGAAGGCCTTAACAAGCGCAGAGAAGCGGAATTTGTGGAAGGTCGTTTGCTGACCCGCAAAACCAGCTCCCTCGACCAAATTCAAGGCTCCCTGGCCGTGAACAGCGATGGCTCGCTGACCTTCACCGAAGAAGATGGCTTTGACTTCCAACCTTCAACCGTGCTGCTGCCCGGTGGCGAAGAAGTGCCCTTCCTGTTCACGATCAAGCAACTGGTGGCCACCAGCCAAGCCGGTCAAGCGGCCATCACCTCTTCCACCGACCTGAAGGGTCAATTCCGCGTTCCCTCCTACCGTGGTTCCACCTTCTTGGATCCGAAGGGTCGTGGTTTGGCCAGCGGCTATGACAATGCCGTGGCGCTGCCCGCTGATGCTGACAGCGACGAACTGGTGAAAGAAAACGTCAAGAAATACGACATCGGCACGGGCAACATCTCGCTGCAAGTGTCGAAGGTGGACGCTGACACCAACGAAATTGCCGGCACTTTCGTTAGCTACCAACCCTCGGATACCGACATGGGTTCCAAGAAGCCGAGCGACATGAAGATTGTCGGTCGCTTCTATGCCCGTGTGGACAGCGATGCCTAGGCCATAAACAAGGGACAAGGGGGACATGCAGGGCCAGCGCTGGGCAGGGGAAACCAAATTCCCATGACAAGGCGGCCCTCACATCATGCCCCCTAGGTTCTTTGGTTGAGAACTTTTTAGTTGAGAACTCTTCACCTAGAAACTCTTTGCCTAAAAACTCTTTGCTTGGGAGCCATGCCTAATCGGCGTGGCTTCCTTGTTTTTGCACGTTGTTTTTGGTGGAGATGGCTCCACTGCTTGAGGTTCCTGAGTTGGCTGAAGTCCCTGAGCTTATTGAAGGGGATGCTGAAGCGGAAGTGGAATTAGCGGAAGTGGCTGAGCTTAAGGAGTGGGCTTCGGGGGCAAAAAAGGGCGTGTATTGCTGGTGTTCGACCCGGAAGACGTTGGCATAGAGGTTGGCGGCGATTTGCTTGCCGGTTTGGGTTAGCTCCAACAGGCCGAGGGCTGGCTCAATGTACCGGTAAACCACATTCCAATAGAAGCTGGGATATTTGGCGCGCAAGTCATCGGGGCTGTGGTAGCCCAATTGTTGATTGGTGCCAATTTCCTCGAATTCGTAATAGAGGGCGGGAATTTTTTGTAAATAGCGCGGGTCGGAGAGTTGGCCGATCAAGTCGGCGGCTCGCACCAGGCCGGGATAGCCTACGGTGTCGGCGTGGTCGTTGTCTTGGGGAACGGGGAAGCGGGTGAGTTCAATGTTGTCTTGCACGGCCTGGGTGTCGATGAGGCGGTGCTTTTTGAAGCGGTCTTTGATGAAACGTTTGCCCCGATCGACGTGGTAGGGAGCCATGCTGGCATCGGTGGCTCCGGTGGGGAGGGCGATGGTTTCGTCATCAATGCCGGTGGCGTAGATCCGCTGCTGGGGGCGATCGCGGTGACAAACGCCGCGCACATAGCCAATGTCGTGACACAGCAGCGAGACATGAAAGAGCAGCCAATCTTCGCAGGTCACGCCGCCTTGGCGAATATGCTTGCCTTTCAAAATTTCTTGGCCCACCAGGGTGACGTACATGGTGTGCTCAACGTTGTGGTAGAGCGCGTCACTGTTGGCGATGTTTTCTAGGGCCATGTTGGCAACCCACCCGAGAATTTCCGCATAGTCCGGTTTCATACCGCCGTAGGTTTGGCGGTAGCCGTCTGCTAGTTCTCGGGTGAGTTCGTCCACGATCGACTTTGTGGGGTTGAGCACGATCGCTACCTCCGCATGAGTCGGCTGAGTTGAGAGGGCAAGGCACTCAAGGGGTTCAAGGCAGTTGCTGAGAAATCGACTGGTGCGAAGTTAACTGGCGCAAAATTAACCTGCATGATGTTTCTATCCTAGCGAGTGGCCGGCGGGATACGGTGACAGGGGCTGGGATGGGTGGTGATGACGGCGGGGGCCCGGGGCGATCGTATCTTGGTTGTTGCTGCGATCGAACTCGCGATCGTTGGTGACCCATGCCCCACGCCTCAATTCACACATCCGCTCAACCACAACCGCACTTCCCTATGGCGATCGATGAGTTTTCTAGCTCCATGCCTCATCAGCCTTCATCTTTCCCATCACAGCCCGATCGGGATCAGTTTGCCCAGGCGGCGATCGCCCAAATTCCCAAAATTTTGACCCTGTGCGATCGCAACCCCCATAGCCCCACCTACGGTTGCTTCGATCGCAACTACTGGCAATACAAAATCGTTGACTTTCCCAGCGGCATGAGCCAGGAATTTGTGCTGCCCCTGGCGTTGGTTTGGGCCCTGCCTTTGCCGAACAATCCTTTCTATCAGCAGCCTAACCTTCGGCGCTGGGTTGAGGCAGGCATTCGCTACGGGGCCCAAAGCTCTCATCCAGACGGCTCCTGTGATGATTATTTTCCCTTTGAGCGGGCCGGAGGGGCGGCGGCCTTTTCTTTGCTGGCCTGCATTGATGCCTGCGAGCTGATTGGGCTGGATGATCCGCAAATTTGGCAATTTTTGAGTCGGCGGGCCGATTGGTTGGCCCATCACCAAGAAAGCGGCCGGCTCACCAATCACCAAGCCTTGATTGTGCTGTGTTTGGAGTTGCTGGGGCAACGGCTCCAGACCGATCGATGGCAACGGGCCAAGGTCGATCGCCTCAATCAGGTTTTGTCTTGGCAGAGCACCGAAGGCTGGTTTCAAGAATATGAAGGGTGCGATCCGGGCTACCACACCCTCACCATTTCCTGTTTGGCGCGGTTGCTGACTTTGCAGGGCGACAAGGCGGATCCAAGATTGCAGCCCGCCTTAGCCCAAGCGGTGGAGTTGGTGCAGTGGTTTGTGCATCCCGATGGCTCTTTTGGGGGGGAATATACGAGCCGAAATACTTATAATTTCTTTCCCCATGGCTTTGAACTGGTGGGGCGGTGGATGCCGTCGGCCCTGGCGATTAATGACCAAGTTTTGCAAGGACTCGCACGGGGATTAGGGGCCTGTTATGCGGATGACCATATTGTGGGCCATCACACTTGGAATTATTTATTAGCTTGGCGGGATTTTGTGCCCGATCGCCCGTCCATTCCAGATCCCACGCCCCTACGAGTTTGGCTACCAGAAGCCAGAATTTTGATCGATCGTCGCCAAAACCATGAAGGTCACTGGTTGACCTTACTGTTAGCCCTCAACAAAGGCGGCACTTTCAAAATTTTCCGAAACCAACACCTATTGGCATCCGATACGCAATTTTCACTACAAGTGCAACAGGGCAAAAAACTGAAAAATGCTGTGGGTCACCTGGTGGATCAATACGATTTGCAAGTGGAACCCGATCGCATTGGCATTTGTGGGCAACTGGGCTGGGCAAAACAAGCCCTCATGACCCCTAGCAAGTTAATGATTTTGCGGTTGGTGATGTTGAGTGTGGGGCGATTTTTTCCGAACCTGATTCGGCGCATTTTGCAGCAGATTTTGATCGTGGGCAAGCGATCGACCCCCTATCGTTTTATTCGTCGTTTGGAATGGGTGGGGCAAGGCTGGCGGGTGCAAGATGAGTTGCTGGCTCCCGATTGGCAACCCGTGCAAGAAGTGGAAATCGGTACTGATCAAACTTCGATTTATGTGGTGATGAGCCGCACTTACCAAGCGGGTCAGCTCCAAAAAAGCTGGGATTTGACGAATCAGGTTCAGCATCTCCAGCCCGGTGAACCCCTGAAGGTCGATCGCCTGTTTTCCTAAAGCCGCCAACCTATCCCCATCATTCTTCCCGCCTGAGATTTTCTATGAAGCGTTGGGTTTCAATTGCCGTTAGCTTGCTGATTTTGATTGTGATTTACACCCGCATCGACTTTGCCGGGTTGGTGCAAGTGTTTCAGCAATGCGATCCGGTATGGATGGCCATCAGCTTGGGCATGGTTGTGCCCTTAACCTTGCTGACGGCCTGGCGGTTGCAGCAGTTAATGCCCCGGGTCAGGCCCCAGGGGGCTATGCCGCGCGGGATTCCGTTGCCCAACCCAGCAAGCTCGGAGGATTCAGACCGGGCAGCATCCCCGGCGATCGAGTCGGCGGCGGTTTCCGCTGCAACCTTGAGCTTTGGAGAAGCCAATCGGCTGATTTTGGCGGCCAGTGTGCTGAATATGGTGCTGCCGTCCAAAATGGGCGACCTGGCCAAGTCCTATTTCATGCGCGATCGGGGACATTTGGATGGTTCCCTGGCCTTTTCGTTGGTGGTGTTTGAAAAGGCTTGCGATATGTTGTCGTTGCTGGTGTGGTGCGGGTTTGGCCTGCTGCTCTATCCCAGCAAGGATCCCCTGTTTTGGATCATGACGTTGGCCACGATCGGGGGGCTGGTGGCCGGGGTGGCACTGTTGAGTTGGCCCGCCTTTGCGCGATCGGTCTTTGCCGCCAGTCAGCGAATCGCCCCCGGCAAGATGCGCCGCAAGCTCGATCGACTCAGCGACTCCTGGCAACTGATGCACAACTACTTTTGGAGCGATCGCCGCCAACTCGCGATTGTCACCCTCACCTCGATCGTGATTTGGTTTCTGCATCTTTTGCAAATCTGGTTTTTCATCTTGGCCCTGCGTGCCTTTGCGCCCTTCCTGGCTAACTTAGCCCTCTCGCCGCTGGCCATTCTGGCCGGCCTGTTGCCCTTAACCTTCGCGGGCGTGGGCACTCGGGACGCAGCCCTCATTTTGTTTTACCAACCCTACTTTGCCGCCCCGATCGGGGCCGCCCTTGGGCTGTTGTGTACCTCCCGCTACCTGCTCCCCGCGATCGGAGGGCTACCGTTTTTGGGGCAATACCTACTTCAGCTCAAGCGCTGGCAGCAGCCCACAGCCGGCCCCGACCAATAAACTTTTCTCGGTTCGCCAGGGATTCCGCAAACCCATTTGCCATCCCATCCTTGCCATCTCGCCCACAAGGAGGTTGATCAGTAGGGGGTTTACCAACAGGGGGTTACCAACAGGGATTTACCAATAAGGGTTACCAACCCAGCAAATCTCGCATAGGAGCCATGCAAAGTTTGCGAATCCGATCACTAGAGGATACCAACCGCCAAAACCGAGATCCATCGGGCATTTTCGCGGACTGACCTCGCCCATTGACCAATTTGCTAGCCTTTATTCAGGGATCTCACAGCCAGCAGCCAACATCGATTTTTGTTAAAGGTTTTGACCTTTTCTAAAGGAAACATTAAGGATTTCTGACGAAATTCTAGACAATTACCGTTTTTGATCGGGGCGATTTCAGTTCCTGATTCTTCGAACTAAGTTTTTATACCTAACCTTTGCAAAAAAGCACAAAACTCAGTAAATCCCCACACCACAAAACCTTGAGTTCCCAACAGCCCAGAAATCTACCTCCATCGCCCTCAGCCTTTAGCAACATGGGAGTTTCCTTAATCCTTCGTTGCTCATGCCGAACATCCCTGAAGAAACTTAACAACTTGTAATGACCAAACCCCTTTCTGCGTTGTATAAAGAAATAGCCGAGAGGTGTTTAACAAGCAAACGTTAGTCAACGCGCTACTGCTAGGGATTTTTTTCGGTTCTCATAAAACTTGAAAAGTCTCTCAGATTTTGAGCCATGACTGCGGTTAATTTAACCGGCAGATTTGCCATGGCTACCTATTGAGATCCCCAATTTAAGCAAAGCGTTGCTGAACTAAGACGGAGCTGAAAAACCTTCTCGCACTGCGCTAGCAGGTGAAGGCAGCGAACTGAGTTGTCTACAGCGCAAAACCACAACCAACCTCGACAAACACCTATTCCTTAGGAGATCGATTCCATGTTCGACGCATTTGCGAAGGTTGTTTCTCAAGCCGACGCTCGTGGTGCTTATCTGAGCAACGAGCAACTGGATGCTCTGAGCGCCCTCGTTGCTAGCGGCAACAAGCGTCTCGACGTTGTTAACCGCTTGACCAGCAACGCTTCGACTATCGTCGCCAACGCTGCTCGCGCTCTGTTCGCTGAGCAACCCCAACTGATCGCTCCCGGTGGTAACGCTTACACCAACCGTCGCATGGCTGCTTGCTTGCGCGACATGGAAATCATCCTGCGTTATGTGACCTACGCAACCTTGGCTGGCGATGCTAGCGTTCTGGATGATCGTTGCCTGAACGGTCTGCGCGAAACCTACGTTGCTCTGGGCGTGCCCGGCGCTTCGGTTTCTGCTGGCGTTGCCAAGATGAAGGATGCTGCGATCGCGATCGCTAACGATCCTGCTGGTATCACCCCCGGCGATTGCTCTTCGTTGATTGCTGAAGTGGCTGGCTACTTCGATCGCGCTGCTGGTGCAGTTGCCTAATCGAAGCTGCCGTGAAGTCACTTAGGATTTCAATCTTCTTTTGACTTCAATCTCGTCTCGATTTATCGGAAAACAGGGTTTAAAGCCCCGCCCTTCAGGGCGTTTTAGTCGATGAATGGCCGCTAGGCTAGCGGTTTCAGTCTGCGGAACAACTGTAAGACCAAACATCCTTCGAGGTGGAGGCAGGTGGTGTGAAGCAGAAACCCAAACTGTGAAGTTTGGGAATCCCTGTCCGCTTGCGGTAGGGAAGATGTCAACAACGCTAACTTTAGAGACACCTAACACGGGACTATGAAGACTCCGATCACCGAAGCTATCGCAGCTGCTGATTCGCAAGGTCGTTTCCTGAGCAACGCTGAACTGCAATCGGCTCGCGGTCGCTTCGAGCGCGCTCAAGCCAGCATGGAAGCTGCTCGCGCCCTGACCACCAAGGCTGACAGCCTGGTGAGCGCTGCTGTGCAAGCTGTGTACGGCAAGTTCCCCTACACGACCCAAATGAACGGCGCTAACTACGCCTCGACCCAAACCGGCAAGGACAAGTGCGCTCGTGACGTGGGCTACTACCTGCGCATGATCACCTACTGCTTGGTTGCTGGTGGCACCGGCCCCATGGATGACTACCTCATCGCTGGTTTGGCTGAAATCAACAGCACCTTCGAACTGTCCCCCAGCTGGTACGTTGAAGCTCTCAAGAGCATCAAGGCTAACCACGGTCTGAGCGGTCAAGCTGCTAACGAAGCAAACACCTACATCGACTACGCTATCCAAGCCCTGAGCTAGTTGATGCAATCCCGGAAGAGTGTCCGAGCCGGTTGTGGCTGGTTTGCCCAGCAACGGTAACCTGGTTCAATTGGTTGGCTCCTCTTCCGGGAGCTTTTTTGTAAGCCGTGCTTGCTGTGATTTTTGGGAGATTTGTTCATGGCCGTTACTGTTGCTGCTTCGCGCCTGGGGACGGCAGCCTATGCAGATGCTGCACCCGTTGAGCTGCGGGCCTATGCTTCGGCAGATGATGTTGAACTGGTGATCCGGGCGGTTTACCGTCAGGTACTGGGCAACGATTATGTGATGCAGTCCCAGCGCTTGATTAGCTCTGAGTCGCTGCTGCGTAATCGTTCGATCACGGTTCAGGAATTTGTCCGCTCCGTGGCGAAGTCCGATCTATACAAAGAGAAGTTTTTGTATAACAACTTCCAAACTCGGACGATCGAGTTGAATCTGAAGCATCTGTTGGGTCGCGCGCCCTACGATGAGTCGGAAGTGATTGAACACCTCGATCGCTACCAAAACGAAGGCTTTGATGCTGACATCGATTCCTACATCGATTCCGCAGAATATCAAAACGCTTTTGGCGAAAATATTGTTCCCTACTACCGCGGTTTCGCGACCCAAACGGGTCAGAAGACCGTGGGCTTTACGCGTATGTTCCACCTGTACCGGGGCTATGCCAATAGCGATCGGGCACAGATTGAAGGAATCAGCCCGCGTCTAGCCACGGAGTTGGGACGCAATTCTGCTTCGGCCGTTGTGGGTCCCTCGGGCAGCAACATTGGCTGGGCCTTCCGTAATTCGCAAGACCTGGGCCAAGGCAGCCTCACCCCCACCTCTTTTGGCCAAAGCCAAAGCGATCGCCTGTATCGCGTGGAAGCAACGGGCCTGTTGGGCGCTGGCTATCCGGCCGTGCGTCGTAGCAGCCGCACCTTCACGGTTCCCTACTCGCGGTTGTCGGATCAAATGCAAAAGATCCAACGTCAAGGCGGCAAAATCGCCAGCGTTACCCCTGTTTAGGGTCTTGGCTTGAAATAAATGGAATGATGACTCAGCCCCATTGGAAGGTTGTGTTGCTTGGTCACCCTGCCCTGTACCCAGCTCGATCGGCTTGGATTGTCGGATGGCAACGACTGCTGACTGGGCTGATGCAGCACAGCGGTGACACGCCGCAACAGGGCCAAACCATGAATGGCTGGGACTTGTTTGCTTGCTCCTGTTTGCTTGTAGTGGTTGCGATTGACGAGGTGCAATGATCATGATTCATTCATGCGTTGTACCTCGTTTTCTATCGTCTTGAGAAAGACAGTATTCCACAGTTAAACTGCGACATTTAACTGCGAAGTTTTTTAACAGTTTGAGGGAGAGTTTATGCTCGGTCAAGCGCTTGCGGGTTCGTCGGCCAACACCACTGCTGGGGCCCGTGTGTTCCGTTATGAAGTGACGGGTTTGGCTCAAAATGACCAAACCGATCGCCAGTCCTATTCTGTGCGCAATAGCGGCAGTATCTTCATTAACGTTCCCTATAGCCGCATGAACCAAGAAATGCAACGGATTCTGCGGTTGGGCGGCAAAATCGTCAACATCACTCCTGTGGTTGTGGGCGACGAAGGCGCGGCTGAATAGTTACGGTTCCATCCCCAGGTTCTTGGATCGATTCTCGAATCTGTAGGGGTTAGTTCCGGTGGGAATTAGCCCATGGATCAGGTTCCGTGACTTGCTTGCCAGTTTCGTGCCTCTTCGGCATTCCTTTCAATCGCTAAGATCCATCACTAAGATCCGTCTCGCCAGCGGGAGTCCAGCTTCAAAATCTGAAGTGGCTCCCGCTTTTTGCATAACGAACCGCATTCCCTAGGCAGCTCCTAACCAACCGGCGAGGAGTTGTTCTTGCAGCGGGCTGATGTCTTTGAGAAGGGCAACTTCGTAACGACTGGGCTTGGGATCAGCCAGTTCTACGGTGGTGGATTGGAGTTGATCCTGATGGAAATAGGTGATGGTGAGTCGATCGCCCGGTTGATAGTCTCGGAGGCGATCGGGCAATTGTCCCGCTGCTAACCGAATGCCATCCAGCGCCAGGATTTCATCACCAGGATCAATGCCCGCATGATGGGCAGGTGATTGAGCTTCGGTGAATTTCACCATTTCGCGGCCCTGCTCGGTGGCCAGACGCAAACCCAAGTAGGGAACTGCGCGATCGACAATTCCCCTTAGCTCTAAGCCAAAGGGTTGCAGATAGGTTTGGAGTGGCAATTCTTCGGTGGTGTGCAAATAGCGCTGGAAGAAATCACTCAGGTTTTCTTCAGCCACTTCAGCAATAATGGACTCCAATTGTTGAGCGGTAAAGCCCACTTCTGGTTGGCCAAATGCTTGCCACAGGCGTTGCAAAACATCATCGAGCGATCGAGCATTGTCAAACTTAGCCCGAATTTTCAAATCCAATAGCAAGGAAACCATTTCTCCCTTCAGGTAATAGGAAATTTGGTTATTGCCACTGTGGGCTTCAGCCCGATAAAGCTTAATCCAAGCATCAAAGCTCGACTCGGCCAAAGGCTGAATTAACCGTCCCGGTGTATTCAGATAGCGAGTAATTTCCTTGCTCAATTGTGTTAGGAAATCTGCTCGGCTATAAATACCCGCACGGCAGGGAATTTGCAAATCATAGTAGCTGGTGGTTCCTTCGCAAAACCACAGGGACGGCGTGTAGTTTTCCGCATCATAATCAAAGGTTTCTAGCTCTTTGGGCCGGATCCGCTTCACGTTCCAAAGATGGAAAAACTCATGGGCCACCAATTGCATGAACTGATGGCGTTTTTCCGTTTGCTGGAATCCATAGCGGTTATAAATCAGCGAGCAGGAATCTTTATGCTCTAGTCCGCCATAGCCCTGACCGGTGAGATGAAAAATAAATAGGTAGCGATCGTAGGGCAGGCCGCCAAATAGGTTAGCTTCAACTTTGATGATTTTTTCCAAGTCCTCAAGGATCGATTGGGGTTCCAGGTTGCCATTACCCCAAATCGCTAATTCATGGGATTTACCCAGCACTTCAAAGCGATGCAGTTGATGGGTTCCAATTTCAAAGGGACTATCAACCAGTTGATCGAAATCGGCCGCTTGAAAGGTTTTGTGGGTTCCTTGATCGTTGACCAAGGGCAGAGCAGTGGCCACTTGCCAGTCCGATCGGGGCAGGGCAATAGTCACTTGCAACGGAATTTCTAACCCCCCAACGGGATAGAGGAACGTGGCTGCCCCGTTGAAGTAGGCATGGGTGCGATCGAGATGGTTCGTGCGCACGGTCAATTCGTTAGCAAACAGCCGATAGCGAATAGTGACCGTTTCTAACTGCCCGATCGCCACTTGCCAGTGATTTTTAGCCAGCTTTCGCCACAGCAGTTGCTGTTGGTTTGCCCCCCAAGCACTGAAGTCTTGCAGATGCCGTTCATACTCCCGAATCAGATAGGAACCGGGAGTCCAAACGGGAAACTTGAGATCTAAGGTGGTGCTTTGCCAACCCTCCAACACCAGTTCAATTTCAAAAAGGTGGGTTTGTGGCTCGGGCATGGCCACTTGATAAGTTAACCGTGGCAACTGGGCTGCTCGACGATCGGGCGGGGTGGCAATTGCTTGGGTCATGGGTCGGAGAAAGAGAAAACGTCATCAACAGAATGCAATCACAACAGAGGAAATGGTCAGCAACCAACCGACCATGCCATCTGACTATGCCGCTCAATAGCCTCTCACTAACCTTGGCTTGCCAGTTGTCGTAACTGTGGCAAAAAGGGCAAGTGCATAATTTTTTCGTGCGGATCGATCTTCACCCAACCTTTTTCTTGCAGTTTCGCCATAATTTTGGCGGTTTCTTCGAGGGTAATGTCACTGACTTCTGCCAAATCCTTGATCGGGATATTCAGAATGTCGCGTCCCCGATCGGCCGGTTGTCCGTAGTCATCGGCCAAAGAAGCCAAGGTGTTTGCTAATTTGACGGCGCTCGGTTTTCGGCGCAACTGCAAGCGGGTGTTGGCATTCCGAACCCGGCGCACCATGAGTTGCAGCAGTCGGTGGTGTAGCTGGGAATCTTTAAACAGGGTTTGGACAAATCGTTGAGCGGAGATGCTAAATAGTTCCACTTCGCTCAGGGCCAACACATCGGTCGATCGAGGCGATTCGTCCAAGATGGCCATTTCTCCAAAAAAGTCACCCTGACCCAAAATGGCCAAGGTCATGTCTTTGTCCCCCGAGAGCCGACGGACTTTCACCCATCCGGAGGCAATGAAATAGACCGCATTTCCCCAAGAGTCTTCCATTAAAACGGCGCGTCCTGCGGGGTAATCATGCTCGACTGCGGCCGCCAACAGCCAATCGAGCGTTTCTTGACTGGCCGCATTGAACAATGGAAAAAGCTCTGTAAAGGTTTCAGTTTGCATTGCCGGAGAGTTAGTTGGCATGGTTCTTTGAGCCTAGCAAGATTCTGTCCTAGATGGCAGATGAAACACCCAGAGTCTTGACGAATTGCGGTTGGGTTTCAGCGGTTCGGGACGGGGCGATCGCCCCATTCTCCTACGCTCAGTTATGGGTCTTAATGGTGACTCTAAATGCCTGACCCCATGACTTCGCTCAATGGCTGGCCACAACGGGCCGCCATCAACCATCGGTTGAATTTAGCTGAATTTAGCGCCCCATGGCCATCTTCTGGTCACGGGTTGAATGGTCTGGTTGAATGGTCTGGTTGAATCATCTTCGATGACGTTCTGAAGCAACATTCCGGCCAGCTCGAATTAACCCTAGTTGCTTATGGTTAATTCCCGTTAATCGTCCCCTCCTTAGGATCTTCGTCGGCTGATGGGGAAAATCCTCCCAAAACCAAACGAAATTCCGGCCCTTTAGGCTCAGCGCCGATCCACAATTCCCAGAACATCTTGGGGCTGACCATGCTTGCGCGATCGCCCCCATCGTGATGCACTAAAGGGTGTCGTTGCGTTCTGTAAAGAAATCTGTTCTGTGAAGATTTCTGTATTTCATACCCCGGAGTTAACCCCCCAATTTTCGGGGAGCGAGTCGCCGACGACCCCAGCGCCGGACTGTGCGATCGCCATTGATGTGTTGCGGGCCACGACCACGATCGCCACAGCGCTGGCCGCCGGAGCGGAATCGGTTCAGGCCTTTTGCACCCTTGAAGAATTGATGACCACCAGCGAGGCTTGGCCGGCCGATCGTCGCATTCGGATTGGCGAGCGGGGCGGCAAAACCGTGGAAGGCTGTGATTTGGGCAACTCTCCCCTAGACTGTACCCCCGATCGGGTGGCGGGCAAACGCCTGTTCATGAGCACCACCAACGGCACTCGGGCCCTGCAAACCATCCAAAACGCCCCGGTTGTTTTGGCGGCGGCCCTGGTGAATCGACGGGCGATCGTGGACTTTGTGTTGGCCCAACAACCCGCCACCCTCTGGATGACCGCTTCCGGCTGGGAAGGCAGCTTTTCCCTGGAAGATACGGTCTGCGCTGGTGCGATTATTTCTGCCCTGTTGGAAAAACTAGGTCAGGACTCAGATTGGTTCGGCAACGATGAGGCCGTGGCGGCGTTGGCGCTCTATGACCAATGGCGCGATCGACTGCTGCAACTGTTTCACCAGGCAAGCCACGGCCAACGCTTGCTGCGGCTGGGTTTGCTGGAGGATTTGGAATATTGCGCCAGTCAGGATCGCCTAGATGTGGTGCCCATCCAAACGGCCCCGGCAGTGTTGACCCGCGCTTAGTTTGCATTTAATTGGCATTTAATTGGCACTTAATTGGCATTTAATTTGGCGTTGAATTCGTGCTGAGTTCTTGCTGCGTTCTTGCTGCGTTCTTGCTCAACTTGCATCATTCGCACTGAGTGAGCCAAACCTGAGCCAAAACCTAAGCCAAAACTAACGCCCAGTCAGCTATCGGCCCCGGCTGATGGCTGGCTGCACCATGGACAGGGCTAATTCACTAAAGATCTCATCCACATTGCTGCCACTTTTGGCGGAAGTCCAATAGAGCGAGTAGGTCACGCCGGCCAGGAGGGTTTCCACCTGAAGCTGTAGATGGTGTTTATGGGACTCGTCCATCAAATCGACTTTGTTGATGGCCAAAATCACGACACTGGTGGGCGAGACCGATCGCACTAAATTGGCATGGTCGCGCAGATGACTAACCGTGTCGGGGCGGGTGGCATCGGCCACGACGATCGCCCCAGAGGATCCTTGAAGATAGCTGGGGGCAATCCGCTGAAACCGGGTTTGGCCCTCCACATCCCAAATCAGCAACTGCAATTCCATCGGCTCCGGCCGCTCAGAGGCTCGATCGAGAGACGGATCTGGCAGCGGCACGGGCACAATCTTCCGAGAGATTTTTACCCCAATGGTGGACAAGTAGCGATCGCTAAATTGCCGATCCACAAATCGACGAATCAGGCTGGTTTTGCCAACTGCATAATCACCGACCAAACAAATTTTTTTTGAAAGGGTTTGCATGGCTTTAGGGGGTTGGCAAACGCACCGGCGACTGGGCCGATTGTAGAAGACAGGATGGAAACTGGCCGAAATTCAACGGCAAAACTCCCGATTTTCGGGCCCCCTGGCGATCGCGGATGGGCAATTCAGGACATGATTCAAAGCAAGGGAATTGCTCAGGAGCCTTGTTCCAGCGGGTTAATGATGCAAATCAAGCTGGTCGAACATAGCAGGCAAATCCAGCAAACCGAAGCGATGGCTCATTCATGGGCAAGCCAGGGAGGAACATCGTGAATCGAGTCGTGAATCGATTGGCTTCACGATGGATGGGGAATGGATCAGGAATTTAAGGCGCTGGGATTGCTTCAAAGCGCACGCAACGACTCATCCATTCCCCATCGCCTTGGGTCACATCCGGCGGGGGCCCAACCTGGGCACTGGGCACTAGCCGCTGGGCCGAAATGCCTCGGCTAATGAGGGCCGATCGCACCAATTGCGCTCGCTGCAAGGCCAGGGCCGACGCATTCGGTTCGGTGGGGGCGCTGTGGCCCACCACACGCAGGTTCAGATCCGGATAACTTTGCAGGAATTGGCGAATGGGGTCGATTTTGCCGGCAATATCGACATCAACGAATCGATCGGCTCCTAACTCAAAGTACAACCGAACGGTCAGACTCGGAATCACAATTTGCAACGAATTGACGACACGGTTGGTGCCGGGAACCCGCTCAAAGGCCGCCGCGATCGCGCTGGCTTCGGCTCGGCTGCGGGCGGAGCCGGTGACGGTGACCGTTCCGCCGGATTGCGCATCGATGCTGTAGCTAGCGTTGACCACGTTGCCATCCCGGTTCAAGGTTTTGGCAATCCGCTGCACCTCGGCAGCCGCCAGAATGGGATCCGTGGGCAACTGCACGGCAATGATTTGATTTTTGGGGGGTGTGGCTTGCTGAAACCGTTTTGGGTCGATCGCCCGATAGGTGTCGGTGGCCGTGCGTTCCGCCTGGAATCGCAGCCAAGGATAGGGAACCTTGCCCCGCAATCGCAACTGATCGCCTTGTAAATCAACGGATAGGTTATACACCGCCAATTGGGGAGAGGTATTCAGGGCCCCTTGCACGGCCGCCAACAGGCCTCGGTTGCGCTGGTTTTGATAGTTCCACCAAATCCAGGGGGCCGCGATCGCCGCGCTCAGCACCAAAATTAGCCCCGTCAGGGCCCAAGGAAACCCACCCCGCCGATTTAGGTTCAGGTACGAACGCCGTTGGATGGGGCGCACCAAACCGGTCACGGCCGTGTGAACGGGGGCCGGCAGGGTGCGGGAGTCGCCATCAAAGGATTGCAGGGGGCGATCGTACCGTTCCACCAACCGCTCCAGGGTCGATCGCAACTGACGGTAGAAGCCCTTGGACGGTTGACCTTTCACAATCACCGCCAAATAGCAGTAACCGGCCACCTCCATGGCAATTTGCGAATCGTTGTACTGAATTTCGTGCAATTCGGACACGTTGCCATCTTGCACCATGCAATCATTCACGAAGCTACGAATGGCCGTGAGCATTCCCGCCAGCATGTCCCCTTCGAGGGGATCTTGGTCAGTGGATTGACATTCGCTCATCACCAGACCCGAGGCCTTGTGGATCAAAAAAGCAGCCTGTACCCGATAGGGCATGGCTTCCCGCAAAATCAGCTCCGCTTCGGAGACCCCTTGCATTTTGGCTCGCATCTTGCGGCCCACCCCTTCCATGCTCAGGGTGTTATGCACCTTTTCGTTGATGGAGTCGATCGCGTCTTTCATGTACTTGGCGATCGTGTTGCCAATGACGGGATAGAGCGCATCCACCATGGCATCCCGTTCTAGGGCAATTTGCTCTTTGATCGAAGCCCCCATCATGGGCCCGAGGGCTTGAATCATCGAGTCCGCATCAAGCTGGTACTGCTCCCGCATGGCGGAGGCGGTTTCGGGCGCAATGGCATGGGCGATCGCCAGGGCCAAATCAGCGGGAGCGTCTTGCATTCGCTGGACGATCGCCGCATCCAGCACGGGGGCGATCGCCTCGGCCATGGCTTGTCGATCCTGGAGCGATCGCTCATAAATCAGGCGATCGATCGTGGGCAACAGGGCTTGGCAAATTTCTTCGCGGGCATCCAGCACCCGCCGTTCAATCAACCGCGCAATCAGGGGCGATAGGTGCGCCACCAGTTGATCGGCATTTTGCAGCAGGGACTCAATCGCATCCACCTGCTGCTGAACCCGTTGCATTTTGCCGCGCAGGGCTTCCACCCGGTCTTCCACGCGGACAAAGTTGTCACCAATCAGCAGCGATTGCAACTGCTCCCAGGCATCTTCCCCTGAGCTGCCGTTGCCTTCGGAGGGTGCACCGTTGCCGTTGGCCCCGTTCCCTGCTTTGGTGGTTGTATCTTGCCCCGATCGCCCCGTCGCGGGCGGAGGCGGGGTCAACAAATCCGGATCGGCCCCAAATGGATTGATCGGTAACTCATCACGATCTGCTGAGTTTTCTGCTAAATCGGCTGTTAAGTCGGCGGCCAAATCGGCTTCTACCAAGGTCGAGCGAGATCCTGTTAAGTCGGATCCCGCTCGGCCTTGCAGTGTTTCATCAGGAACCGCGAGACGGCTCGCCACCGAACCTTGGGGTTGCGGGGCGATCGAACTGGGCGGCCGCTCCGTGGGCGACTGAGACGATCGGCCCAACTGACTCAGCAGATCTAGCCAATCCTCCACCGGCTCCGACTCGGAATGATTGCGATCGGGCATAGGGCCAGCACTCCAACCAACTCAATCCAACAGTGACAACGGGTTCCATCCAGTCTAGGAAATCTTCCTGAGAAAAACCCACCGTTGGCCCAATGCCCGATCGGCCAGGATTGGCGAACCGGCCCGCATGATTGTTGCGCCCCAGTCCGGTTAACCGTTGACTAACCCTCTGATTAACCCTCCGGCGACACCAACTCCACCGACAGGGCACTTGGCGGATCGATCGCCGCTTGCAACGCCGGAACCACATCCTGACCCTTCAGGCGCATTCCCAGCTCAAACATCAACTCCGCCAAAGTCTCGCGCTCCACCTTGTTATCGCGCAAGGACGAGAACCGCGCATCCAGCTCCTCAAAAATTTGAGTACGCAGGGTGCGAATGTCCTCTTGCAGCTTGTCGCGACTTTCGTTCAAACGGCCATCAATCGCCGTGGTTTTTTCCTCAAAGGCTCGATCCAACTCCTCAAAGATGGCCTGAACCCGCCGACCCAGGCGATCGTTCTGTTGCTGCAAGTCCGTGGTTTCCTCTTGCATCTTGGTGGTGAACCCCTTCAACCGCTTATCCAGCGCCTCCAGGGACGCTTGCAATTGGGTTGAGAGGGAAACCTTCACCTCCTCAATCCGATCCTGCAAATCCTGATGCAACAGATTGAGTTCCGACTCCATTTGCGCAAAGCGATTTTCATAGTCGCGAAGCTGGGAGCCGACCAAGATGTCGCGGATTTGATCAATGTTGCCTAACCGTTCCCGAATGTCTTGGCGATCCATGGCTTGCCTCGCTGTTGCTGATACCTAAAAACAAACGACAGAGCTTGTCAGAAAAAGAGGGTGGGTGTGGTTCGGCAGGAGCGCGCTGCAAAAGCCGATCTGTGATGGCACAGGGTGCAATGGCACAGAAATAGCACCGAACGGCCTGATTGTATCTCGATCGCCCCCTAGGGTCGGCCTCGAATCCGTGAACCACAGATTCAAAACCACCGGTTCAAAATTTGATCTGGATTTGATCTGGATTTGATCTGGGCTGCTGCATAGGCTCAGACCGCACTTCAGACAGCACTAAGGCGAATCAAGGGGCGATCGACTGAACCGGCTTAAACACTCAGCTTCAGGGCCGCCACGGGCACATCATCCCAAGAATCCACGGTGCGCATGGTCACCACCCAACCCTCCTGGCGCTGTTCATCGGTCAGATTTTCTTGGAAAGACTCATAGCAGGCCTGGGCCTGTTCTTCGCTGGTAGAAGCAATGCAAGCGTGGGAAATGCCTGCGGGATCCATTTGTTCGTTTACCCAGATGGTCATGACGACTGATTCTCAATGGCTGCAAGGAGTGGCAATGGATAGATTGCAATCTCCGTCTCCAGTCTATCCATTCCCACCCAGCGCCCTGGGAAATGTGTCGGGTCGGCAATGCAAGGGTTAGGGCGATCGGGGCGCTGCCCTAGAAAATCAGCCGAAAATCTACTATCCGGAAATTTTGACAAAAATTTGAGTTGGGGACTAGAAAAATAACGAACGTTCGATTTAAAATAAATCCGAGTTCAGAACCCCAACCCTCAACTCATCAACTGGCAGCCTGCGACCCCATGTCGAGGGTTCGAATCCTGAAGATGCAAATTAAATGCAAATCTTTTGGTCTTGAATCTTTCGGCTGAGGATTCGTCCCAAGTTGCCACCATTTCGGTTACAAAATTCAGTCATCCAAGCCTGAAAACAATGACCAACCATTCTTGATCACCGTTTCTGAAAACAACCCCCAAGAGAATTGCTCTAGGGAACTAATCGAGAGTATTCCTCAATAAGTTGCTAGTGATTTCACTGATGAACTCCTTGATTCAGCATTGCTCAGGCATCGATTCGGCATGAACACGACATTCACTGGGCATCGATCGACCCCTGATCATGCATTACACAATGTCGATTTCAATGCCAATTTCAGTGCCAATTCTGCGCAGGTGAGGTAGTGTGGCCGCACAAAAACCGATTAAAAACACTTGCGTATTGAGCCAATGCCCAAAATTGTTGATCACGAGAGCTATCGCCAAGAACTCCTGAGTCGTTGCTTTGCTTTGTTTGCCGAACGGGGCTACCACGCACTCACGATTCGGGAAATTGCCAAGGGACTCGGTGTTTCCACTGGAACCCTTTACCACTATTTCGAGAGCAAAGAAGACCTTTTCATCCAACTCATGGACTACCTGAGCTTGGAGGATACGGGAGAACAAGTGCTCAGTCAGTTGAGCCATCCGCTGACCCTGACCGAACGAATTGTGGTGGTGATGAATTGCGTGATTGACAACGAGGAATATTTCCGCCAGCAGGATCTGTTAATTGCGGAGTTTTGCCGCCATCAGGGGGAAGTGGTGCGCAAAAATCCCTTGATTCAGGGGGCCCACGATCGCTATGTTCAGGCGCTGGCGGACTTTTTGGGAATTCACGATCGTCCGGTTTTGGAGTGTTTTTTGGCTTGGGTGAGTGGCTTGCTGTACCGCCGAATGCTTTTGGGTGAGCAGTTGGACTTGGCGGAACAGGCAGTTTTGATGTCCAAGATGCTAGCGGGCTACTGGGAGCAAACCAATCGTGATTGCAAAGTTCAGGAATTTCAACACGCTGGCTCTGGCGGCTAGCGCGGCGGCGGCAAGCATTGCCCTGGGGGCGATCGGGCTGTCGCAGTGGAACCGGGCCACGGCAGAGCAGCAGGCCCAAAGCTCAACCCCGGGCCCGGTGGTGCGATCGGGCGTGACGGCCCTGGGGCGGCTGGAGCCGGAGTCGGAGGTGGTGCGGCTGGCGGCTCCCTTGGCGCTGGATGGCGATCGGGTCAGTGAGTTGCGCGTGCGGGAAGGCGATCAGGTGCGGGCGGGGCAAGTGGTGGCCTTGTTGGCTTCGGAAACCGTGTTGGCCGCCGAATATAACGAAGCGAACCGCCAAGTGCAGGTGGCTGAGGCTCGCTTGGCCCAAGTGAAGGCCGGAGCCAAAACCGGCGACATCAACAGCCAGCGGGCCACCGTGAACCGAGTGCAAGCAGAATGGCAAGGGAACACCGACGCTCAACGGGCCCAGCTCAGCCGGTTGCGGGCCCAGTGGCAAGGGCAGTTAGCCCAACAGTCGGCCGCCGTCCGTCGCCTGGAAGCGGAGTTAGCCAACGCCCAATCGGAATATCGGCGCTACGAGGCGCTTTATCAGGAAGGGGCGGAATCTGCCTCCCGGTACGATGCCAAGCGGCTGTCGGTGGAAACTTTGTTTCGGCAGCTTCAGGAAGCCCGGGCGGAACTGAACCGGCTCGATCGCACCGGTCGCCAGGAAGTACAAGAGGCCACGGCGGTGCTGAGTCGAGTTGAGCGGGCGGGCCAACAACAATGGCAAGAGGCCAAGTCCACCCTCAGCAGTGTGGCGGAAGTGCGGACGGTGGATGTGCGCACGGCCTTGGCGGAAGTGGCGGCGGCCCGGGCCGCGCGAGATCGGGCGGCGGCGGCCCTGGAACGGGCTTATTTGCGGGCCCCCAGCGATGGGCAAATTTTGAAGATCCATGCCCGGGCAGGCGAAAAGATTGGTGATAGCGGCCTGCTTGACCTGGCCCAGACCGATCGAATGGTGGCCGTGGCGGAGGTTTACCAAACCGATGTGGGGCTGGTGCGCGTTGGCCAACCGGCAACTATTGTGGGCCAAGCTGTTCAGGGCAACTTGCGCGGCACGGTGACCCAAGTGGGACTGCAAGTGTTGCAACAAAACGTGTTTAGCAATCAGCCGGGCGAAAACCTCGATCGGCGGGTGGTGGAAGTGCGCATTTTGCTCGATCCGGCCAGCACGGCCCGCGTGCGATCGCTCACCAATTTGCAAGTGGAAGTGAGCATCGAAACCGGCACGGGCAACACTCGCTAACTCGCTAATTGGCGGTTACTTGATTAATAGTCATTTGATTAATAGTCACTTGATTAGCAGTCATTTGATTAGCAGTCATTTGATTGTTATTGAATCAATTCTTTTGCCAGCACGCTCGCTAGCGTTGCAACCGATCCCATGCCCAAAAAAACTCCCCTTTCTTGGCTATTATTGGTGCGCCAGAAAAGCCGCCTAATTGTGGCCACTGCTGGCATTGCTTTTGCAGATATTTTGATGTTCATGCAGTTGGGGTTCCAAAGTGGTCTATACGACGCAGCCATCAAACCCCACCTCAACCTTGATGCGGATTTAATCCTGATTAATCCTCAGTTTCGGACGCTTTTTTCTGTTAAGAGTTTCCAACGCGAACGGCTCTATCAAGCTCGCGCACTGCCCGAGGTGAAAGAGGTGAGTTCTATTTACATCAACACCGGCCAATGGCGAAATCCAGAAACCCGTGAAAGTCGCGCCATTTTGGTTTGGGGTGTGGAACCGGGAAAGCCCAGTTTCAAGCTGCCGGAAGTGGAACAGCAACTCAATCAAATCACCCTGCTGAAAACAGTTTTGTTTGACCAAGCAGGACGACCAGAATATGGCACGGTAGCCGATTGGTTAGCCCGATCACCCCATGGTTTAGAAGTGGAGTTGAGCGATCGGCTCTTGAACGTCAGCGGTACTTTCACCCTGGGGGCCTCTTTTGCGGCGGATGGCAACACGATCGTCAGTGATTCCACCTTTTTGCATTTGTTTCCCGATCGCTCCGCCAGCAACATTGAAGTGGGGTTAATTCAACTGCAACCGGGTAGCGATCCGGTGGTGATGCAACAGAAACTGTCTGCCTTTTTGCCCAAAGATGTGCGAGTTTTGACCGTTGAAGAATTTGCCAACGTTGAAAAACAATATTGGGCTGAAGGAACCGGCATTGGTTTCATTTTTGGTCTTGGGGCCATCATGGGCTTCATTGTGGGCATCGTGATTGTTTATCAGATTCTCTATTCCGATGTGTCCGATCACCTGTCGGAATTTGCCACCATGAAAGCCATGGGCTACAGCAACGCCTTCCTGGTGCGCGTTTTGATCACTGAAGCCTTGATTTTGGCAGTGATTGGCTTTTTACCCAGCATGGTTTTGGCAATGGGTTTATATCAAATCACCTATTCCGCCACCCTCCTGCCAATTTTCATGCGGCTCGATCGCGCCATCACCGTTTTTGTGTTGACCATTGCCATGTGTAGCGCCTCCAGCGTGATTGCCATGCAAAAGCTTTATCAAGCGGATCCAGCGGATATTTTCTAAGGATTTTTGCCCACTTTTTGGAAGATCAATTTGGGAAGATCAATCTAGCAGAGGGTTAGGTTATGGATCAAGTCATGGATCAGGTTACGAATCAAGCCCTTGGGCAACCATCTAGCCAAGCCAGTGCCATTCTGATTCAGAATTTGAATCACTATTTTGGTAATGGTGATCTCAAAAAACAGGTGCTTCATGACATTAACCTGATCATTCAAGCGGGTGAAATTGTGCTGCTGACGGGGCCATCTGGCTCTGGAAAAACCACCCTATTGACCCTGTTGGGAGGGTTGCGATCGGCCCATGAAGGAAGCTTGAAAATTTTGGGCCAAGAAATGTGTGGAGCCAGCAAAGAACAGCTCTTAAAAACTCGCTGTAACATTGGCTATATTTTCCAGGCCCATAATCTTTTGAGCTTTCTAACAGCTCGCCAAAATGTCCGCTTGTCCTTAGAATTACATGACCATTACACCGATGCAGAGTGCGATCGGCTGGTGGATGAAATGTTGACGGCGGTGGGACTGGGAGAGCGATTGGACTATTATCCCGAGCAGCTTTCAGGGGGACAAAAACAACGGGTGGCGATCGCCCGGGCCCTGGTGAGTTCTCCCAAAATTGTTTTGGCCGATGAGCCAACGGCCGCGCTCGATCGCAAGTCGGGGCGGGACGTGGTGGAAATTTTGCAACGCTTGGCCAAGGAGCGAGATTGCACCATTTTGTTGGTTACTCACGATAACCGAATTTTGGATATTGCCGATCGACTGCTGTATATGGAAGATGGGCGATTGGTGAAGGATAAGACTGAATAAACTCGCAAGGGATCAAACTTGGCGATCGTGCTCTAGGTTATGCAAAATTTGACAGAAATCCGCTGCGATTTTCTCTTGGTTTTCAAGGGTCAAAACCGGCACATGGATAAACAGAGCCTTGGCTAGTTGACGATGGAGCAACAGCCATTGCAAGACTCGGTAATAGAGCGCATTGCAAACAAAATTTCCCGCATCAAAGCTAATTTCAGAACACTCAGTGCCCGCCAACAGTTGCGGCAAATGAAAACCCGTTGCTAACCGACTGCCCCCTTGGCTAGCTTGAGCTTCGAGGGAGAGGTGCGATCGCCCCTCAGCCATGCCACACAACAGGATTTTCCGAGGACGATGTTGCTCGATCGCCTCAATCACCCGCTGAGGAGCCAGATCAAAATCAACGGGTAATTGCCGCAAGCAAATCGCCTGCGGGGGCAGTTGTCGTTGTTCGATCAGCAAAGCCAGCAAATCATCGGAGGCGTTGGATTTCTGATGGGGTAACCAAGTTTGAAAGGAGGTGATCAGCCAGGGAGATTGCGCCATTTCAAACCTATAATTTCAGTGGTTTCGATCTTTTGAATGATTTGGATGATTGAGATCGCTTTCGATCGCCCGTCATCCAAATCACAGTTTCAGTCAATACAATTGCAGCAATTGCAGGGGTTTGGTGTCCTATGACAACGATTGCCGTGGTCGATTACGATATGGGCAACTTGCATTCCGCCTGCAAGGGGCTAACCCAGGCGGGAGTTGAGCCGATCGTGACTGACTCGGCAACGGTGATCGATCGCGCCGATGCGATCGTCCTGCCGGGAGTCGGGTCTTTCGATCCGGCGGTGCAGCAACTGCGCGATCGGGGATTGGAAGCGCCCATTCGCCAGGCGATCGCCCAAGGAAAACCCTTCTTGGGCATTTGTTTGGGTTTGCAAATGCTGTTTGAAACCAGCAGCGAGGGCCGGGAACCGGGCCTGGGCATCGTGCCCGGCTCCGTGCGGGCTTTTCAGCCAGAACCAGGAATCACTATCCCCCATATGGGTTGGAATCAAGTGACCCTCACCCAACCCACATCCCTTCTGTGGCAAGGGTTGGAGCCGTTGCCCTGGGCCTATTTTGTCCATTCCTACTATGTGGATCCGGCGGATCCAGGGGCGATCGCCGCCACGACCACCCACGGCAGCCAAACGGTGACGGCCGCCATTCACTGCGAAGCGCTCGGTTCCGGTCGGCCCAATGTGATGGCGGTGCAGTTTCACCCGGAAAAGTCAGCGGCGGCGGGCCTGCGGATTTTGGCGAACTTTGCCACCACGGTTCGATCGATGGTTCCCTGCTAGGGTTAATCGACTGGTTTGGCAACGCTTAAAAATGCCTAAAAACGCTTAAAGCTGAACAGAGCGCAGGTGCGATCGGGGATCGGTCGATCGCGCCGCCCGCACCTGTTCATAGGCGGCCCGCTCGGCCGCCGTGGGTGAACTGGGCAAAGTCACCGCCACCCGCACCAACAAATCCCCTCGTTTGCCGCTGGGTTCAACCCAACCCTTGCCCCGCAACCGCAGGGTTTGACCTGACTTGATGCCCGCTGGCACATTCATGGTCACCAACCCATCGGGGGTGGGCACATCGGCCTTGGTTCCCAACACCGCTTCATCTGGGGCGATCGGGATTTCGCAAACCAAGGTGTCGCCCTCAAATTGAAAAAAGTTGTGGCTATTGAGGCTGACCTTCAGGTACAGATCTCCCCGTTGACGGCTGTAGGGGTCGTATTGCCCCTTGCCCTTGAGACGAATTTTGCTGCCCGGTTTGGCCCCGGGAGGAATGCGCACGGTGATGGTTTCGGCTCCCAGGCTCAGGCGCTTTTGCGTGCCATTAAACGCTTCCCCAAAGGACAGGGCCAAAGTGGCTTCCCGATCGCCCGCGGCCGATTGGGGGCCAAAGCCGCCCACATCCCCAAAGCCGGAGAAGCCACCCCCAAAATTGCTGCTGTTGTAATTGCCGCTGTAGTTGCTGCCTGTGCCGCTGCGATAGTTGTAGCTGCTCGATCGCGTCCCGGCGGCCCCTGGCCCGCCAAACCGTCCCAGCAGCTCATTAATAAATTCATCAAAGCTGCCGTAGCGGCCAAACTCAAAATCATCAAACCCGGCTCCCCCGGCTCCAGTTCCTCCCCAGGCTTGACCGGCGCGATCGGCCTGTTGCCAATATTGACCAAAGCGATCGTACTTTTGGCGCTTGTCCGCATCGGACAGGACTTCATAGGCCTCGTTCACTTCCTTGAACCGCGCCTCCGCCTGTTTGTCGCCCGGGTTCAAGTCCGGGTGGTATTTGCGCGCCAACCGTCGATAGGTTTTCTTGATTTCCTCGGCACTGGCGGTTTTGGTCAGACCCAGCACCGCATAGTAATCCTTAAAATCTGTCGCGGCCATGCGCTATCACCTTATTTTGCTGCGGTCGATCGGGATGGATTTAGCCTAACGAAGTCTAGCGCTGGCTGGAGATCGGGTGCGATCGCGCTGATTGGTGCAATTCCCGAACCTAACCAGATTTTGGCTGTCACCTGGATCCTGATCCTCAGCGGTTTCCGCCCCCTTTCCGGCCATGGGAAAGGGGTTGGGTTGATCGACCATTTCGGGAGCAAGTTTCGGGGGCAAACCTAGTAGCGCGCCAAGCTTATTTGGATAGGTCAAATCAAATGACTGCTACCGTCACCAGATCATTAGGCAGCAAGGGGCTTAAGCCCCTTGTTACGACGACTGACTTCGCGACTTTGACCCAAGAAATTAAGGCAGCCGCGCCACTAGGGATAGAACGCCAACTGGGGCAACCCGATCGTTTCATCCAAGCCCAACATCAGGTTCATGCACTGCACCGCCTGACCCGATTGGCCCTTCATCAGGTTATCGATCGCCGACAACACAATCACCCGATCGGTGCGTGGATCCACCTCCACACCCAAATAGCAAAGGTTGGTTCCTAGGGCCCACTTGGTTTGGGGATAGACCCCACTGGGCAACACCTTCACCCAAGGACTGTTGCGATAGAAGGCGTTGTAGATGGTCAGCAGGTCTTCGCGCACCAGGCCCGGATCGCGGAGGGTGGCATAGACGGTGGACAAAATGCCGCGCGGCATCGGTATCAGGTGGGGCGTGAATTGAATCCGCACTTCATGGCCCGCCAAATCCGTGCAAATTTGCTCAATTTCCGGCGTGTGGCGATGGCGACCGACCCCATAGGCAGAAAAGGAACCGCCCGCTTCCGCCAACAGCATGTTGGTTTTGGCCTGGCGGCCGCCGCCGGATGTGCCGGACTTGGCATCAATGATCGCCGTTTCCGGAATGATAATCCCCTGTTTCAGCAGGGGCAGCAGGGCCAACAGGCTGGCCGTGGGATAGCAGCCGGGACAACCAATCAGGTTCGCCTCCGCGATCGCCTCGCGATTCAGTTCCGGCAGCCCATAGACCGCCATGGCCGCCACTTCCTGATCGCTGCGACTCTTGCCATACCAGTCTTCATAGGTGTTCAGATCCCGGAACCGGTAATCCGCCGACAGATCCAGCACCTTGCAGCCCCGATCGACCAGTTGAGGGGCCAAGTCACAGGCAATCCCATTGGGCAGCCCCAAAAACACCACCCGACAGCGCCGGGCAATCTCATCCAGGTCGATCGACTCCACCTTCAGGGAAATGCGGTGGGCCAGGTGAGGATAAACTTGCCCATAGCTTTGGCCGGCACTGCTTTCGCCGCCCAAATAGGTCAGTTCCACATGGGGATGATCTAACAGAATTCTGACCAGTTGCACGCCGCCGTAGCCCGATGCGCCAACGATGCCAACTGGAATCTTGTCTGTATTACTCATAATCCGGCTTCTGATTCCCTTTGCTTGTGTGGGTGCCTGTGTCTGTGGACGGGCGCGGTGCTGCTGGGTGCGGGCCAGCCGGCGGGTGCGCGCGGCTTGTTGCCATGCATTCTAGTACCGTTTGCCGGTGTTCCTGCGTTCGGTTGCAGGGGGTCTCACCCCTAGGGGATACAGGGCGATCGCACAGGATCAGAAAAGCCGCAATTCACCGCCGGGTGAAACTGCTACAGGAGATACAATGGAGACCATAAGTTAAGAACTGTAACTGTTTATTAGCGTCCGTCCTAGCCTCTAGCCGACAGACGCACTGTTCGCCTTTGGTTGCTGCCGCAATGACCCACCACACTGTCCCCCAGTCTGTTCCCGCGTTTGTGTTTGACACGATTCCCGCCATCCTGGCAGACCTGAAGGCCGGGCGGCCTGTGGTGATTGTGGATGACGAAAACCGCGAAAACGAAGGGGACATCATCTACGCCGCTGAAAAGGTGACGGCGGACGCGGTGAACTTCATGGCCACGGAGGCGCGGGGGCTAATTTGTTTGGCCATGACGGGCGATCGGCTCGATGCGTTGGAGTTGCCCTTGATGGTGACCAACAACACGGACAGCAACCAAACGGCCTTCACCGTCAGCATTGATGCCTCGCCGGCCTTGGGGGTGAGCACGGGCATTTCAGCGGAAGACCGCGCCAAAACAATCCAAGTGGCGATCGACCCCCGAACCCGGCCGGAAGATCTGCGGCGACCGGGGCACATTTTCCCCCTGCGATCGCGCGAAGGGGGGGTGCTGAAGCGGGCAGGGCACACGGAGGCGGCCGTGGACTTGGCTCGCCTGGCGGGGCTTTATCCAGCGGGCGTGATTTGCGAAATTCAAAATCCCGATGGTTCCATGGCCCGGTTGCCGCAACTGATTGACTACGCCCAGCACTACGACCTGAAAATCGCCACAATCGCGGACTTAATTAGCTATCGGCTGCAACATGAGCGGTTTGTGATCCGGGAAACGGTCACCAAACTGCCCACGGAGTTTGGCCTGTTTGAGATCTATGGCTATCGCAACGAAATTGACGGTTCCGACCATGTGGCGATCGTCAAGGGCGACCCGGCCACCTTCCACGATCGCCCGGTGTTGGTGCGGGTGCATTCGGAATGTCTGACGGGGGATGCGCTGGGATCCTTGCGTTGTGACTGTCGAGCGCAATTGATCGCGGCCCTGAAAATGATTGAGCAGGCCGATGAAGGGGTGGTGGTTTACCTGCGCCAGGAAGGTCGCGGCATTGGCCTGATTAATAAGCTCAAGGCCTATTCCTTGCAAGATTTGGGCTTTGACACGGTGGAAGCCAATGAAAAGCTCGGTTTTCCAGCGGATTTGCGCGATTACGGTGTGGGCGCACAAATTTTGAACGATTTGGGCATTAGTCAAGTGCGGCTGATTACCAATAACCCGCGCAAAATTGCCGGTGTTCGTGGCTATGGGCTGGAAGTGGTCGATCGCGTGCCCTTGTTGATTGAGGCTAACTCCTTCAACACGCGCTATCTGACCACCAAGGCGGCCAAGCTGGGGCATCTGCTGCTGCAAACCTATCTGGTGACGATCGCCCTCCATTGGACTGATCACCCCACCACTAGCGAAGCCTACGAACGGTTAGCCCAGTTGCGACAGTTGGTGAGCGATCGAGATTTGCGATTGCGGGAAGAGGCGCGGCCGGTGGCGGTGGCCCTGTTTGGCAATCCGGCGCTGATTGTGCATTTGGGCTTTGACCAATCCAATTTGGCCATGGCCGGTTGGTATCGCGAACCGGGCCATCCTTACCTGGAGGCGATCGCCCAACTCCTGGATCAGTTGGCGGATTGGCAAGCGGTGCAGCGGCTGGAATTTTTGGTCAGTGAAGGGGGCGACCCCATGGCCGGGCTACAGGTGAAGCTCGATCGCCTGACCTACAAGCTGTCGAGCGGGCATCGACCATCCACCATTTGCCAAGATGTGGAAAGCCAGCAAATTTATAGCTTCCTGCGCTAGCGGCCTGCGTTAGGGCTGTCGGGGCGATCGTCCTGCGCTAAAGTGCCTTTGTTGCAAACTGCGGGCCGCCGATCGGGAAATGTCCCCTAGCTAGCGGTTCTCCGGCGGTTTGGCAACGGTTTTTCAGGGCAGGACAGCGCGTGCAACAGGAACCGGGCCATCACCCCCCTCAGGCCGTTCAGGCATTTTGGGCACAAGTTTGGAGCGTTCTTTTTCAGCCGATCGCCCATGGGCGCGATCGACGGCTCTGGTTTTGGGGCGGCCTCTGCGGAGCCGTGGCCTTGGCCTATGGCGGGTTGGCCCTGCAACAGGCCCTGGCGGGCCCCTACGTGATCCAAGACGATGCCCGACAGCATGTGTTTTGGATGCGACGCTTTTGGGATCCAGAAGCCTTTCCCCAAGATCTGATTGCCGACTATTTCCAGTCCGTGGCCCCGGCGGGTTACCAATGGCTCTATGGCTTGGCGGCCAAGCTGGGGCTAGATCCTTTGCTGTTTAACAAATTTGTGCCCCTGGGGTTAAGTCTGCTGGCGGCGGTGGGAGCCTATGGCTTAGCGGTGACCCTCTGGCCGATTCCATTGGCGGCGGGGTTGAGTGGGCTGCTGGCGGTGCAGGCCCTGTGGCTGCGGGATGATTTGGTTTCCGGCACACCCGCAGCCTTTGCGGGGCCCCTGTTGCTGTGGGGGTTGTGGGCGATCGCCCGTCGGTGGTTGGGGTTGACGGTGGGGGCGATCGGGCTGCTGGCTTTGTTTTATCCGCAAGTGGCCCTGGTGCTGGGCGGCGCGTTAGGACTGCAATTGCTGCGATCGGGGCGATCGGTTGCTTGGCGCTGGCGGGCGGCCTGGGAACGCCCGGAGGTGCGGGTGGCCTTGGCGGGTTTGGGGGCGCTGGTGGTGACCATGGTTCCCTACCTGTTGCGCGATTCTCCCTTTGGGCCGGTGCTGTCCGTGGATATGGCCCGATCGATGCCCACCTTGGCCGATAAGGGTTGGTCTGCCTTTTTCACGCGGGATCCTTGGAACTATTGGGCCTGTGGCCAACGCAGTGGCTTTTTGCCCACCGAATGGTGTCGGATCATGGCCTTCCATTCGGTGCTGGTGTTGCCTTTGGGCGTTTGGTTTGGCCTGTTGTGGCCCCTGCTGTGGTGGCAGCGTGATCGCTTCCCCCTGGTGCGAGCGGCCCAAGGAGCCTTGCCCCTGTTGGGCGATCTGTTGCTGTCCTCCGCGATTGGGTTTGGGGCGGCCCATGGGTTGCTCTTTAAATTGCACCTGCCCAATCGGTATGGGGAGCATTCGGTGCGGCTGGTGGCGGCGCTGGTGGCGGGTTTGGCGATCGCGGCGGTGCTGGAGCGAGCGGTGCAACGGCTGCGGCGGGGCGGCTCCCGGGCGATCGGGGCCGGGCTGGGGGCGGGCCTGTTGGTGCTGTGGTTTGTGGCCTATCCAGCGGCTCTGACGGCTCAAAATTACGCCTTTCCGGTCACCAACTACGTGCCGGGCAATGCTCCGGGGCTTTACGCTTTTTTGCAACAACAACCGCGTGATACCTTGGTCGCTTCCTTGGCCCGTGAGGGGGATAATTTGCCCGCCTTTGCGGGGCGATCAATCTACGTGGGTGGCCAAGGCTATCTGCTGCCCTATCATCTGGGGTTTTATCAAGAACTGGTGCGGCGGCTCGATCGACTCGTGAGCGCCCAATTTGCCCCCAGTTGGGCCCCCATTCGCCGGTTTTTGGCGGAAACGGGCGTGGATTTTTGGTTAGTGGAGCGATCGAGCTTTCAGCGGGACTTTTTGGATAGTCGTCGGTTTCGCCAATTCAACATTGGTGCAGCCCCATTAGCCCAGCTTGATCGGGGCGAACAACCGGTTTTACCTAGCGCGATCGACCGTTGCGCCCAGTGGCAAGCGGGCGATTTGGCACTGTTGGAGGCGAAATGCTTAATGGCTGGCTCCGCGCCCTAGACCCAACCAGCCCCAGGGGCGATCGCGCGGGCCGCTGGGCCTTGGCGCTCAGTTTGGCCGTGGCGATCGGTTGTGCCCTGCCCGCCCTCTTTCAGGCCTTCAGCGGCCCCTACGTGGTGCAAGACGATGCTCGCCAACATGTGTTTTGGATGCAACGGTGGCTCCATCCCGATCGCTTCCCCAATGACCTGATGGCGGACTATTTCCAATCCGTGGCTCCCTGGGGATATCAAGGCCTCTATCGGTTGGGCAGCATCCTCGGCTTAGATCCGATGGTTTTCAATAAATTGCTGCCGATCGGCCTAGGAACCCTGACCACATTTCTGTGTTTTCAAGTGGTTTGGCAACTGTTGCCCGTGCCCTTGGCGGCCTTCAGCGCCTGCGTATTTTTAAATCAAAATTTATGGATTGCTGACGATCTCGTTTCCGGTGTACCCGTTGCTTTTATTTATCCCCTTTTCTTTCTGTTTCTCAAGGGTTGGTTAGGGCGATCGCTCTGGCAACTCTTCAGTGCCATCGGGCTTTTAGCCGGCTTCTATCCCCATGGCGTTTTATTAGGATCTTCCCTGATTGGCCTAGATTTAATTTGGCAAGCTTGGCTAATTGCTCAGCGATCACCGTTCCAGGTGCGATCGCTACTGAAAACCCTATGGAATCAGCGTCAATTAGAACTCAGTTTGTTGATATTTTCAGGCTTAGTTCTATTGCCCTTCCTCGGCAAATCAAGTCAATACGGCCCGGTGCTAACTGCCGCTGAAGCCAAAACCTTTTGGGCCCAATTTTTCCAGGTGGAACCGGCTTGGGCCTATTGGTTCAAGCATCGACGCACGGGACTGATTCCGATCGATTGGTGGGAAATTGACTTCGCCTTCCCGCAAATCATTTTGACCTTACTCTTTCCGATTTTGTGGTGGCAGCGCGATCGGTTTCCCCTGGCCCAGGCCACGCGATCGAGCTTGGTCTTTGTGCCGCAGTTATTAATCGTCTCCGGGGCTTGGTTTACCGTTGCCCATCTCTTGCTCTTTCGGTTGCATTTGCCCAACCGTTACTCAGAACATTCCCTGCGGATCGTTGTAGCCATTTTGGGTGCGATCGCCCTGAGTTGGCTGGTGCAAAAGGCTTGGCAATGGGCCAAATCACGCCCGCCCAATGCAAAATTGAGCAATCCAAAAGCCAAAGGTTTGGTGTTGCTCATCACCGGTTTTTTGCTGATTTATCCCTTCACCTTTCCTGGTTTTCCCGCCACGCAATACGAAATTGGCAACCATCCCCAACTCTATGAATTTTTTCAGAACCAACCGGTTATCATTCGGATTGCTTCCACCACCCGTGAAACGGATAATTTGCCCAGTTTTGCCCAACGCTCCATTGTGGTCGGCCCCGGGTTCACCATGCGCTACCATCGTCGCTATGCCACGGAGCTATTGCAGCGGGCAACGGATTTAATTGTGGGTCAATATACCCCGAACCCCGATCGCCTACGGGAGATTTTGAACCGCTATTCAGTGGATTTTTGGTTGCTCGATCGGGCAGATTTTGACCCCAATCAGCTCCAAAAAATGGGCTGGGTTCGTTGGTTCCGCGCCAGCCCCCAAGAACCCCTAGCGATCGCCCATCGTCAAGCGATCGAACAATTACGGCGGGGCGAAGTGCCCGTGATGCAAACGCTGCTCGATCGTTGTCAGCAATTCACCGATCAATCGTTGGTTGTTCTGAATGGCAACTGCTTAAGATCGTCCCTTTAATCCCATGCATTCAGCCTGTCTGATCACGGCTTACTGATGAATTTCATTCATTCATTTGATTCACGCCCTTTATTCCATTGCAGATCAACTTCCCCAAAGATGATTAACCAAACAATTAGCCAAAAAATTCTGACAAGTTTGCAAAAGGGATTTCAAATCGGTTTCCAAGGTCCTCGCCAAGCTCCCCGCTGGACAATTTCCTTACCCCTCTTGGGTCTGATTTTGTTAAGTGGTGCGATCGCCCTCTATGGCATTAACTGGGGATTGCCCGACTGGAAAGGTTGGGCCGCCGATGAGCTAACGCCAGAACGGGTTTTAGAGGCGATCGATCAAAAATTTGCCAACGGTTGGCACTATAAATATCCACCCTTTCACTATTACCTACTGACCCTGCTCTATTCGCCCCTGTTGGTACTGAAACAACTGGGCTGGGTTTCCTTTGAAGACCTGAAAACCTATAGCCTTTTGTTCTATCTCAATCGGCTACTTTGTGTGGTCATGGGCATGGGAACCATGGTCTTGATGGTGCGGTTGGGAGAAATGATTTTTGATCGCAAAACGGGCTGGCTAGCGGCCTTATCCATGGCCCTCACGCCCCTTTATGTCTACTACGCCAAAATCGCCAACTTAGATATTCCCGTTTTGTTTTGGTCGATCGCCTTTTTAATTGTCTATGTGGAAATTCTGAACCATCACCGCTTTCGCGACTACATCATCGGCGCAGTTTTAGCCGCGATCGCCGTTTGTACCAAAGATCAGTTCTATGGATTTTGCATCCTCACGCCGTTCTTTGTGATTTGGCACTATTGGCAAAAACAGCGGCTGAGCAATCCTCAATTCACCCTCTGGCAAGCGGTGCGCGATCGACGGGTGGGCTATGGCCTTGGTGCAGGGGTTGGAGCATTTTTAATTCTGCAAAATGCCCTCTTTAATTTCCAAGGGTTTATCGATCGATTCAACTTAATTCTGTACGGAGGAGCCAGCATTCGCCCTCGCTACGAAGAAAGTTTGCAAGGGCAGTGGGAAATGCTGGGCCAAAGTTTCGGGCATTTGCAATTTTCCTTTGGCTGGCCCCTTTGGTGGCTGGCTTGGGTCGGCATGGCGCTCTATGGCTGGCGATCGGTTCGATCGCTCCGAGGCCATTCCCAACCAAACCGTACCTCTCCTCATCCCACCGATCGGCAATGGTTGCCGCTCTATCTTTGGGTTCCCGGTATTTCCTATTACCTGTTTTATATCGCGCCTATTTTGTATAACGATGTGCGCTATTTAATGCCCTTAATGCCTCTCTTTGCCTTCTTCGCGGGTTCTGCCATGGCCCAGTTGAGCAATCGCCTGAAACCCTGGTTTTTTCCCGGTGCTTTCATCACCACCCTCGCCTTGAGTTATAGCCTGGGTTATAGCTGGACAGTCAACAGTTTAATGACCCATGATTCGCGCTATTTTGTTGAAGAATGGATGCGATCGCAAATTCCCGCCAATCAATTAATTCTGGAAGTGGGCATTGAGAAATATTTGCCCCGCACCACAGGATTCCAAGCCAAATTGCTTGAAGAACCGGACTTGGGCCAGGTGAGCGCCCTCAAACCCCAATGGATTATTGTCAGCAGTGGCTATGACCAACGCCGCTTTTTGCAAAATTCTCCAGGTCACCAATTTTTTGAGCAGTTACAATCGGGAAAGTTGGGCTACGAACTGGCGCTGCAATACCAAACCAAGCCCAAGTGGTATTGGTTTGATCGCCCCACGGTGACCTATCGACTGTTGGATGACATGAAAATTTATTCCAACTTCGACAAAATCGACCCTGAAATCACAATTTATCGATCGAATAAATCGACTGAATAAACCGCCAACTTTTAATCATGATGCCCTTCCCCGCCCTGCCCCGCGCTTCCCGTCGCCCTCGGATCTTCGCGTCCCTCCTGGCTCGTTCTGGGGTGGTGGGCTGGGGGTGCTTGGCCTGCTTGCTGATCGGCTGTGGCAATGGGAACCGCAGCGACGCAGCAGTCACCACCGAAGCTCCGGCGGCCCCAGCGACCCAGCCTGTGGCCTTGAACAGCGAGACCCCATCGGCTCCGGGAGCGGGCCAGTCGCCCACCGTAGATCGGGTGGCGGCGGTGGATGCGAATCGCGAGATTGCCAATGGTCGCCTGGGGCGGGTGCGGCTGGGCATGACCCTTGCCGAAGCCAAGCGGCTGATGGGGCCCAATGTGCGCTGGGAAAATGTGCCAAATCTGCTGGTGGATTTTGGCGGCATCGCGGCCAAGTCGGGATCACAAACGCTGTTTTATGTCATTTACGAAGCAGCAGGCGGAGCACCACGCGATCGCGACCCGATTTCCATGCTGATGACGGAGAACGCCGCCTACAAAACCGCTGAAGGAATTGGCCCCGGCAGCTCGATCGCCCAAGCCGAAGCGGTCTATGGCAAAGCCACCCTCAGTTTCAATTGGGACGATGAAGCGCGGGAATATGTCAAATTTGCCAGCCAGCCGGTAGGTCTGATTTTTCGCACCCAAGGTCAGCCCAATGACTTCGATGGCAACTATCCCACCACCCAAGGCCAAAGCGACAGTTTTTACAGCACACAACGCTATCACCCCACCGCAGCCATCAAAGCCGTGTGGGTCGCTTCGCCCTAGGGTTCCACGCTGGCCGCCAACTCCGAAAACCGCTTTGCTCCAGCCGCCCGCAAGCGTTCCGCCCCCTCGGGCCAATCCATCAACAATGCCTGATCGAGATGGGTGAAGTCGGGGCCATAGTCACCGATTCGGTTGGGGTCGGCTCCGGCCGCCAACAAGCGGCCGATCGCGCCGGCCTGTCGCCAAGCCACGGCAAACCCAAGGGGCGTTTCTGAATCATCCGTGACGGCGTTGGGGTCGGCTCCCCGTCGCAACAGCAAATTGATCATCGGCAAGTCCCCTTCAACCACAACATTGAGCAGGGGAGTACAGCCAAAGTTACCGGGCGGGCCATCCACAGGCGCGCCCCGATCGAGCAGCCAAGTCACCATCGATCGGTTGTGCCAAATGGCGTAGTCCAGCAACCTGGCTTCGTTGGACTGGTAAAGCTCGGGATGTTTGCCCAACAGCAATCGCAGCCGCCGCCGATTGCCGCGTTGAATGTAGCTATGTGCTCGACGAATAAGACCACGACCCATGGGCGATCGACCTGCTAAATGAATTCACAGATTTGCTTGGAGTTGCTGTAGGGGATCGATGAGGATTGGTAAATTATTTTGAATCGTTGACCATGTAATTCGTAGACTAATTTGAAAATATTCATGAGCCATAATGTTTCTCATGTCGCCCATGAGTCGCCAGGGAATCTCAGGTGCTGAAGCTTGAATATCAGCAGGAATATTAATCGCAGCCTCACCAATAATAATCAAGTCATAGAGAACAGCTTTAACGATGGTTTCATTTTGGCTAAATTGATCGAAACTGATGCCAGCAGTTCGGCTCTGAATGCTATCAATCGCACTGAGAATATCTTGGATTCGCTCTTTTGCGGATCTAGAAGACATGAACTGCTTCCTCCAGAATGGGTTCCCTGAGATGTTCTTTAAGGGCATCAACAGTTCCCAAGTCAACAGGACATTGAAACAGATCTTCTAGATAATGCTTGATGCGGAAAAACTCAAAGAAGCCGATCGATTCATCCAGTTCTACTAAAATATCAATATCACTCTGAGAGTTGGCTCGATCGCGAGCAACGGAGCCAAAAAGATTAAGTGACCTAACGCCTAGTTGGCGCAGTTCTTCTTGGCGAGATTGAACTAGTTTGAGCGCGTCTAACTTTCTCATATCTTTACTGTTCAGCAGTCGCGATCGTGACCCATATGATATTAGCGCCTGTAAATACTGTGCTCGACTACCCAGGTATAAATTAAGTTTCAATCTCGATTTTTAGTGTTTGTCTCACCAAGGTCTCGACAGGTGTATAAATATCAGCTCCTTCTCCCATTACTCGAATCGAAACAATCAGCGAATACCTAATTTGCTCGTTCCATCGATTATGCATAGTGCGCTCTTTCCACCATCCTCCTACTGGATAAACAGTGATTGCATCCTTCGCCGCCAAGTCAGCAGCAGTTCCCGTCCAAATATCCGAATGCACAGAACCTCGACTACGCAGCTGAGGACCTAAAAACCAGCCCTTATCCTTTTGAGAGGCAGTTTTATCTCCTGCTTTTTGGGCAGTTCCTGTAATTCGTTTCTTGAAGTTTGTGAGCGTCTCAGTTGCATCTTTAGTCGCAAATCTTAAACCATGGGAAGGATAGGAATATCGACGAACCCAACCTCGCTCTCCTGGATTCGCTTCAATAAAATACGAAAGTGTCACCCTCATCTCAACCTCTCTTTCACCCAAAGCCTCTAGTTCCTTATTTGGCCAGGGAAGAGTATGAAGATTCATATCCTTCGTCGTCACATAGTCTTTCATCTGAAAGGGCTGAAACCCATCCTCAATAATCATAGTTAAATCATTCTTCGCACTCCGAAGTGCCTTATCTAAACTCGGTACACCATATCCATAACGCCTGAGCAGAATGTTTTTGTCCTTTTGCTGTGGTGTAGCAGGCAAATACTTTCGCATCGCCGCTGTCCAAGTCGCTGAGTGAACAATCAAGGCTCGTACCGTCTCCGGCCAAAAGTCAGGATTTTGAACCAGGATTTGCGCAGCAAAATGTCCCGCCAAAGCAGTCGCCGCGCTGGTATCCCTAAATAGCGTAAAGAGTCGCTGACCAACTTTGTGATTCGCTGTTAGCAAACCTAAATCATCCAAATCGCCAACCGACTTCCCATCCGTTGCCCAATTACCGCCCTCAAATACAACATCTGGGCGATTGGGCCACTGCTTTCCCCAAGTCAGCGAGGTTCTACTCTTAGGTGATAAATCACCCGCAGGCGCGATTGGCTTCCAATGGCAATATTTAGAATCAACGATATTTACCTTTTCTGTAAAAGCCCCAACGACCAATGCATTCCAAGACTGTGATGGATTCTCAGCGGATGCACTATCATTATTTGCAATATAATCTTCATAATCTTCAAGATTGATTCCATCACGAATATTACCAACTGGCAAAATTATTAGCCGTTTCACCAGTTCATTAGAGATTTTGTCTCGACCAAAGCATAAGTCATCGATTGCCGCAGACCAAGAAGAAGGTGTTCCTCGATTGGCTCCTCCGCTGGTCACTGGCATACAAATCACCCGCGTTCGAAATGGAGCTTGTATCTCCGCACGACTAATACCTTCCTGCACAATCCATCCATACAACTTAGGATCATTTTCCTTTTCCTCTTGCGAGGGAAGTATTTTCACTGATTCTAAGCAATGTGAAATCTCAATATTCTGATTACCAAACAGAGCTTTACATAGGTCTCCATAGAGCAACAGCCCAGCCATATTCGTGCCATGCCCTCCACGAGTATCGTGAGTTCCCCATATTGGCTCATAGCTATGCATATCATCTTCGCTGAGGCTATGCTCTAGCAATGGATGAGTTCTTATTACTCCACCATCCAACAAACATACAGAGATATTCGGAGATTGCTCAAATACGCATTTATTCAGTAGATCATTCATCCATGCCTGTTGCTCAGGCTCATTATTCTCGAAAAAGAATGATGGTAGATCTTTCGCAATTCTGAGTTCAGCAATTGCATCACACTTACGGATAGTTTGCCCAAGCTGAATAACATTAGCCAGCGCTAAAACCACTTCACGTTCAACAAATTTAACGGAGTGTGGCTGAACTCGAATATTCAGTTTTTCAGTGATCTCATCAAAACTTTCTTTTCGATCACCTCTAAGCCAGACCTCCCACCAAACCAATACAGTTTGGTCTTGCGGAAACAGTGACTTCTCATCGGTAAACAATGAAGTAACAGAACTTAGGGAAAAGGACTCTATGCAGCTGACTAGATTTTCATTTTTGGGTTTGCCAGTTTCTGTTTCCTCATTCTCATAAGAAGTAATTTTTTTCGTAAAATAATCTTTCTTGCTATCAGGAACAAATAGTGTCGCCTCTAAATATTCATTACTATTTGGAGAAATACTAACTGACATCAACTCAATCTTAGCCTTCCCTCTAAGACTTTCTATGCTTTGAAGAACCTTGTCCTTGTCATCAATGCCAAACTCCACATCCAAATAGAACCCAGGCTCGCCTACTACATCCACTTCGAATTCAGATGACTTCCTTTCTTGCTCTAAAGCCTCTAGAACATTACTCAGGTCAGAATAGAGTTTATTAGCATGTCTTCCCCGATCTCGCGGAGGATTACTTCGATTACTCCCTCCTGGTCTAGGAGTATAAGTTTCTCGACTGGTAATAGAGGGATGATGAGGAAGGCTTATGTGGGGTAAGTTACGCAGCGATTCAGACATAATTCAAGACAAAGATTGATTCTTCCACCCCAAACAATGAGTTGATTTACCAGTGAGTCATTGATTTACGCTCTAGGATTGATGCGATCAGCTCATCTTCCAAAATTGTTTTCCTATTCCCTAGAACAGCATCCTTTGCAACTTCTGTAATCGCTCGAATAACTTCGGCCTGACTTAAACCTGCTGCGGATTCCAGAATACCATCCCAAATTTTCCAGCCCAACTGAAAGGTCACAAGACGCGATTGAACCAACTTTTTTATAACTTCCGAGCTAGGTAGCTTGTATTGAATCACATCATCAAATCGTCTATAGAGAGCCTTATCTAAAAGATCAGGATGATTGGTCGCAGCAATAATTAAACTATCGCTATCATCATTCTCTAAAAATTGCAAACAAGAATTTAAAACACGCCGAATTTCACCAACATCGTTATTGCTAGAGCGCTGTGATCCGAGTGCATCAAACTCATCAAAGAAATACACCCCACGGGTAGACGACATTGCGTCAAAAATCAGCTTGAGTTGAGTTGCTGTTTCGCCCATAAATTTTGTGAACAGTCCCTCATAAAGCACTGTAAAGAGAGGCAACTTCAATTCTCCAGCGATGGCTGCTGCTGTCATCGACTTACCCGTTCCTGGTGCTCCCACCAAAAGCAGTTTACGACGAGGATTTAGATTATGCTCTTTCAAAAGATTTGAGTTTGCTTGTTCAGTCACAACCCTCATTAACCTTTCATACAAGATCTCAGAAAGTACCATGTCTGCCAGACGCAAATCCGAATATCGAGCAGACAAAAGGTTAATCAAATCACCTTTTGGTTGGATTAGAGGTACTGGCCCACCTTGCTTATTGACAAACCGAGATTTTTGATCTTTCGCCCGATCAATTAAATTTCGAATCTCCTCAGCAACTTTTCCATGCCCTTGACGTGCCTCATGAGCGGCAACCTGCATCGCAACAGTAAAAAACTGCTGTTCTTCGCCTTCTATGTGGCTCTTCAAAAGAGCAATGACTTGACGAGCAGTTGACATGGCTCAGGACAGATGATTGAGTAGAACTCTTATCTAAATGATGCCCCAAAAAAGTTCATCTGGTTAAAAAATGTAACAAACAATCAAATAAAGCTCTATAAGACTTGCAGGAATAGGCTTCGCTAACAGTGGAGGATTACTAGGCAGATCCCATTTAATTCTCTAACAACAGACAAAAAGTGGAGTTCATAGTTATCTATATCCTTAAAAAGAATTTCCTAAAGCGCTTAGGCCTACTCTTGGTTGAAGTCATTCCAGTTTCATTTGCTAGTGATTAAAGATGCCAGCCTCAAACCCTTGATTCAGTCTGGAGCTTGAGTAGCATTACTGAATGAAACTGATATCAGCTCTTTTGATATATTTATAATAGCAATCAAAGCAAAAAGCTCGATAGCTCTTAGCCGATGAAATGCTAGCCACAATGGAAGTTCGAAACCGTTGAAACTATCACACCATAGCAGTTACGCTGCCCCCAGCCACTTGCCAGCCCGTTTCGCCCCTGCGCCACACCCGCATATAGCGGAAGTCTCCCGCAAAAGCATTTCCTAAATACGATCCACTCAAGAAAATATGCGCCGATGCAAGCGCAACATTTTCGCTCAAAACTCGGATTTCTAGCGCCTTAGACACCAACTCATGAAACTGAGTGCCTCCTGTGCGATGTAACTCCAAATCCATCGCCTTAGTCGCTAGCTCCCCAGTTGGGCCAGAAAAGAGCAAATCATCAGCAATGAGCGCGTCCAATTCAGACAGATTAGACGTGCTCATTGCGGCACGCAGTCGCGCTTCAAACGCGCGAATTTCGGTTTCGATCGCTGAATTCATGGCGGCTGATGACGTTTTGATGATGCTTCATTATGACTCATCATTTCATTCACCAGCCGCCACCAATTTTCCAAGGTGTTGATCGTGACTATTATGGTTGTCGATCGCCCTAACACGCCATCAACCGATCGCAACCTAAGCACTCCCAAATACAGGATTTCAAGCCCGTATCAACTAAGCCTCACTCCCACTAATAAACGGGTTCTTCCTCATAATTACCCGGCGGACTATAGCGACAAACCAAAACTGCACTACCGCCCCCCATCGCGACACCACAGCCCACTTGCGTCGTGTTCCGCCAAACCACTTGGGTATAGTGCCCCACATCGGCCCAGTTGCCCGTGGTACTGACATCCGGGAAAATTCCGGGCTGAAAATATTGCTTTTCGCTACCCCAAAGATCAACCAATTTCGCAGCACTATCGGCTCCCACCGTGCCCTTGGCGAGGTTCTCGCCTTCCCCGTGGGGATCGGTTGAGTGATCGAATTGGCCAGTGCTGGCTAACTGGTTAGCCCAGGCTTGGGCATGGGCCGCCAATGTGGGCGACCAAGTGAGGTCGGGCACGCCAACTTCCTTTCGATATTTGTTGTGGGCTGCCAGAATTTCTTGCTCCAAGGCCTTGGCTTGCTTGGCTTGGCCAGAAGCAATCGCGCGGCCAATATCGCGAGTCTTGGCAACAGCGAGATCCGGCAGACCACTAGCCGCGATCGCCCCAGCCAGCACAACGGAACCCAGCACCCAAGGCGATCGGCTCCCCCCAAACTTACCCAACACTGACTTGAACATAGATCACCTCTTAAGGATTTCAAGCATGAGCATGATGGAGCCGATCGCCCCTAGCCAATCGTGCCAAATAGCCCCTATCTTCTTCGCTGTTTTTTCTGGTTTCTTACAGCGATTTTAGCTATCGTTCCTCGCCACAAAATACTGAACACCACGCTCAACGATCGCCTTGATCGGCTGATGGAAAGGAATCACCTCAGAGGTGCTCAGTTCAGTTTTTCAATCTGCTTCTGAGCAACTCGGTTGACTAACCTTAATTGAGGCGATTTTGTAACCGCAGTTAGCGGCAGGTGCGTCCTACAAACGGCCTGCTGTCATTATTTTTAACTCTAGAAATTTGGTCTGGGGTGATCGCTTAACGATCCCTTCATACCCAAAATCGAGGGTTAACAAGGGGTTGAGACCCCCTGGCTGGGATGGGAACGATCGCTATTGCGGTTGCGGATCGCGCCAGAGAATTAGCCGATCGCTCATGGGTTGTAACTGCGTGCCGGGGTAATAGAACTGCAAAATTCGGCTGGCATTCCACCCGAGCTGAGCCAGCTTTTGCGATCCGGCTTGGCTCAGGCCCGCGCCGTGACCCCAGCCGCCACCCACAAAGGCATAGCCCCGCAACGGTTGCGTGCCACCCCCGATCGGCTCCAGGTAAAACAACGTGCTGCGCGGAGCCATGAAGGCGCTGCGAACCGCATCTTTTTCGAGCACCAGGGGGCCGCGATCGGTTGCGACGGTCAGCTTGCGTACTCGGCCGCCGGGCGATCGCTCCGTCACGGTCAGGCTTTGGACGGTTTTCAGGTTGGCGCAATCACTGTTTTGGGCCCGACAATAGCGCTGCAAGCCTTGGGCAATTTCCGGCAGGGTGCTGCTGCGTCGCCAGCGGAAATCGCGCCAGCCCAGCTCGTTCCAGCCCTGGGCGATCGCTAGGAATTGCCGCAGGTTGCGCTCATCGGACAGGGGCCGCGCCGCCAAGTCCCAAATCGGTTGATGGGCATCGACTACGGGCCGCAGGTAGGGGCGATCAGGCCCGTCCCACACATCCGTGAAGTGGGCTGTTACGCCGCCGGAGGTGGAAAAGTAGAGCGCGTCGATCAGCTCGTTTTGGTAGGTGAGCACCTGGCCGTTGGTGGCGGCGATCGCCCGATCGACCCGGGCCGTGGCCGCTTTCAGGCCGCGATAGACCTGGCAGTGGGTGTCCGCGCAGAGTTGGTAGCCATCGATCGCGAACCGCCGCAAATTCCGCAGGGCATAGGTACGCGCCAAAATCGCTTGGGCTTGCAGGGCGGATTCCGGTGCGCCGGCCCCAATTTCGTAGGGAACCACGCCGCGCAGATAGGTTTCCGTGGGTACAGCATTGACGATTGTGTAGCTGCCATAGGCGTTGCGCTGGAGCTTCAGGGAACCGGCGAATCGATCGCGCCCCACCTCGATCACCCCTTTACCCGCCGAAATCTCTAAACGCTCACTGGCAAAGGATTGACCCCCGATCGCCCCGCTCACCAACAGGTTGCGATCGCGCCGCTGACTAAACAAACTGGGCTGGCCGCCGGTTGTGGCGGGCGGGTTGGCCCGAACGCTATCCAGCAACAACCGCCGCAACAGGGGCTGGTGATAAATTTCCCGCTTGGCCCACACCTGCCAGCGCTCCGACGGTTGGGCCAACTCCACCTGAATCCCGCGCGATCGCCATTGGTTCGCGGCCGCCTCCGCCGTTTCAAAGCTGCGGTAAGTACCCAGCACCACTCGCTCATCAACAACGGGTTCCGGCAAGGGTTGGGCGATCGGCTGCAACACCAAGCGATCGCCCGTCAAGGTTTGGGTGCGATCGAGCGAATCCACCTTTACTGTTAGGCGATCGCCCGGTTGCGCCTTCAACTCCAAGGTTCCCGGCTGTTCCCCAAACCGCTGCACAATCCCAATTTGCAGCACCGGATTGGTCGCCGCGATCGCTTCCGGAGCCATCACCCACAGCAGCGCTCCCACCCAAAAAACTTGCCGCATTGTTCCCCTCAAAAACGAACCCATACTAAGTGATTTTACTGATCTCCATTTGCCACAGGTCAAGGGATCAGCAGGCTGCACCCACCCCCCGCAGTCAGGATAATTTGACGTATTACAACTCGAAGTCAATATGACTATGATAAAGACAACCCGATCGCGCCCCTCCGTTTCCCCAGCCCCTGTCTTAAAGTCGTTTCATCAAGTTGGGTAATTCACCATGGCTGTTTCTGCTCCCATCATTAATATCGGCATTCCCGAAGCCGATCGCGCCAACATCGCCGCCGGCCTCTCCCGCGTCCTGGCCGACACCTACACCCTTTATCTGAAAACCCACAACTTCCACTGGAACGTCACGGGCCCGATGTTCAACACGCTGCACCTGATGTTCGAGGGACAGTACACCGAACTCGCCCTCGCGGTGGATTTGATTGCGGAACGGATTCGATCGCTTGGCTTCCCGGCTCCCGGCAGCTACAGCGAATATGCCAAGCTAACCTCCATTCCCGAGGCCGAGGGCGTTCCTAGCGCCGAGGTGATGATTGCCCAGTTGGTGGAAGGCCAAGAGGCCGTCGTTCGCACGGCACGGGCGGTGTTCCCCCTGGCTGATGCGGCGAACGATGAACCCACGGCCGATCTGTTGACCCAGCGCTTGCAAATTCACGAAAAGAACGCTTGGATGTTGCGGAGTTTGCTGCAGTAGGTTCAGCCTTTCGCCCCTCCCGATCGCGCTAAGGGCGATCGACCATCACGCGAGAACCCCGATCCTGCCAGCACTGGATCAGGGTTTTTCGCGTTAGTTTTGAACTAATCCACCTTGACCCACCAGGGCGATCGCCCCTTCTCTGTCCCTCAGGAGATCCCCACCATGCTCCAAAGTCTCGAAATCGAAAACTTCCGCCAGTTTTCTCACTTCACCATCCCGAAACTGGGCCGCATCAACCTGCTCACTGGCAAAAACAATAGCGGCAAAACCTCAGTCCTAGAAGCAATTTACTTGCTCATGACCCAGGAGCATCCCGCCCAGATCATGACTGAGTTGCAACTCAGTCGAGGTGAAATTTCTCCGGCTGCTGATCCTCAGAAGTATGCTTCGGAGATCATTCATTTTTTTCATAATCGAAAGATTACTTCTCAAAACATCATCAAAATTTCAGGTTTATCCAATACTTATCAAAAAGAGTTGACTATACAACTCGTGATGGATGATCACAAAACGGATTCAATCATTACTTTTGATGCCTTTTCGAAAGATTTTCAAGAATCAACGAGACCCAAGATCTTAATCAACAGAAAAAAAACAGGATCGAAAGATACTCAATACGGAGGAACGCTATCTCCCGATCGCGAAATTGTCTTTCAAAAATCAGGCGATATTCAAAGTCCTCTTCATCAGGATCAGGATGTTGATTTCATGATCTCAACAAAAGCAACATCTCAAGAAGCAGCTTATCTTTACAATGAAGTAGTTTTGCAGCCGACAGAGAATTTAGTCTTAGAGGCAGCAAAAATTCTAGAACCCAAAATTCAAAGAATTGCTCCCAGGTATGTTGATATTGAGAGAATTGGCTCAATTCCTAAGCAAGGCTTCTTTGCCAAGGTAGAAGGATTTGATGAAATCATTCCACTTGCGAGTATGGGTGATGGATTATGGCGCATCCTAGGTCTTGTTTTGGTGCTAGTCAGTGCTAAAAATAAGATCTTGTTAGTTGATGAAATTGATACTGGCTTCCACTACAGTGTCATGGTTGACCTTTGGAAATTAATTTGGAAAAGTGCCAAAAAGCTAGATATCCAAGTTTTTGCAACAACCCATAGCCGCGATTGCTGGGAAGCTCTAGGGGAGCTAATTCATGATGAAGGTGAAGAACAATTGAATAGTGACGATATTATTATTCACCGCATTAATTCTCAAAGGGCTGAGTCGGTCAGCATTTTCACTGATGAAATTATTGATGCGGTTCAAAGCCAAATTGAGGTTCGTTAACCATGAATCAGCGACCCTACAGAGTCCTACTGTCAGAAGGAAAAGAAGATCTTCGTGTTATTCCTGAACTTGTAGAAGCTAATGATGTTTTATGGGAAGAGTATCCGGGCAATAAAAATCGCTATACAGTTAATATTGAAGTGCTTGATGGCAAGCAAAAACTCAAGCCTAAAAAGCTGCAAAACTTTCTCGGAGCTGACTCTGAACTGACTGCATTGGGGCTGATACTAGATGCCGATGAAAGTACCATGAGCACATGGCAGAGCATCTGTGACAAATGTCTACAAGTACGATCGCTAAAGCACATTAACTTCCCATCTATGATTCCTCCAGAGGGTTTTATTGTCCAGGTGGAAGAGTCTAAGAAATTCGGCATTTGGATTATGCCGGACAATCAATCGCCAGGAATGCTCGAAACATTCTTGGCTTACTTAGTTCCAGACCATCAGAATGAATTATGGCTCTATGCCCAAGAGGCTGCTCACCGAGCCAAAGAATATGATGAAACATTTACTGAAAGTCATACGGATAAAGCCAATATATACACATGGTTAGCCTGGCAAGAACCTCCAGGCAGACAGCTCCATGATGCAATTAAGCAAAAGATATTTAATCCTAAACATCCGAAGTCAAAAGTATTTATGGATTGGTTCAGACGGCTATATGACTTATGAGCCGGTAATCTGTAGGGCGGGCTTGCACCCCAAAATTGATTCAACCAATTGATTCACAGGATGGATTGGCGCTGTGGCTGACCGGATGCGGATTTGTGTGACGATCGGGACTCGACCGGAAGCGATCAAGATGGCTCCGGTGGCGCGGGCGTTTTTGCAGGACGATCGCTTCGAGACCCAAATTCTGCTGACGGGCCAACATAAGGAAATGGTCGAGCAGGTGATGCGGCTATTTGAGTTGCGGGGCGATCGGGACTTGGCGATTATGCAGCCGGGGCAGACCCTGACGGATATTACCTGTCGTAGCTTGACCGGGTTGGGGGAGCTGTTCGCGGAAATTCAGCCCCACTTGGTGTTGGTGCAGGGTGACACGACGACGGCCTTTGCGGCGGCCCTGGCGGCGTTTTATCAGCAAATTCCCGTGGGGCATGTGGAGGCGGGTTTGCGGACGGACAATCTCTACAGTCCGTTTCCTGAGGAGGCGAATCGGCGGCTAATTTCCCAGGTGACGCAGTTGCACTTTGCGCCGACGGATTTGGCGGTGGTGAATTTGCAAAAGTCGGGGGTGATGGGCGAAATTCACCAAACGGGCAACACGGTGATTGATGCGCTGTTGGCGGTGGCGGCAAAAAATCCCCCTTGTCCGATCGCCCCGTTGGCTGGAACTGCAACGGCCGGGCGATCGCTCGATTGGTCGGCGGGGCCGGTGATTTTGGCGACGGTGCATCGCCGGGAAAACTGGGGCGACCCGTTGACCGAGATTGCCGATGGGTTCCTGGGGCTGCTCGATCGCTTCCCGGATTTGTCGTTGGTGTTACCGCTGCACCGCAACCCGACCGTGCGCGAACCGCTGATCGGCAAGCTGGGGCCCCACGATCGCGTGTTTTTGACCGAACCGCTGGACTATTCGGCGCTGATTGGGGCTATGCAGCGATCGACCCTGATTCTCACGGACTCCGGCGGGTTGCAAGAGGAAGCCCCGAGTTTGGGCAAGCCGGTGCTGGTGTTGCGCGACACGACGGAACGGCCCGAGGCGATCGCGGCGGGCACGGCCAAACTGATCGGCACGGCCACGGCGGATATTGTGCGGGAAGCGAGCCTTTTACTGAGCGATCGGGCTGCCTACGAGGCCATGGCCCACGCGGCTAATCCCTTTGGGGACGGTCAGGCGGCGGCACGAATTGTCCAAGCGGTGGCCGCCTGGTTGGCGCAACGATCGAGTTAGGTAGCGGACGACGCTGAGCAGTTCCATCGCTCGGGGACGGTTAGCGACCCCAGAGCGAGCGCACCACTGAAAATCACGGCAGATGGGAGCAAGCCAAGTGGCCGCCACGATGGTTTGCTCCCATTTTGCTTACGGAAGACCAGGTATGAATTAACACAGTTGTTTACGTTCTCCTGAGCCTAGCGTTGTCAGTTGCGTATTTTTTTTAACCAGTGAAAGGGACTCAGTAAACCTTGGTTAAGCACTAATTTTCTGGTGATGAAGCTGGGTAATTTTTTTGACCTCTAAAACTGGTTTTTCAATAGTTATTAAGATTTCCCGATCGCGCTGTGGGATCGGTCATTTTAATCGCGATATTTAGAGTATCCTCAAAAGCCCACAGTTCCTTGATCCCCGAGATCAGTCCTGAATTTTGCAGAATTTTGCAGCGGTCAGGGCGGGTGGTACTGTTGATGACCGTTTGCCTCGGTTGCATCAGGAGCCTGGTTTCAAAGGCCGTTTCTCAGATCCTTGAGCGAATGGTTATGATTTGATCCCCGCGCTCCCGCACCGATCGCCCCTTGAGGATCAGCCTCAGATGCAGCACTGTGACTCCTAGTCCAGATCATGGGTTTGTTCATGATGAAATCCATGGGTTTTGGGTTGTGCAGATGTCGAGTTTGGGGTTGAGCCGTCGCTGTGTGTGGGGCATTTGGGATGGTTAATTTTCTTAAAAAAAGTCATAAAGACCATGGCTAATTCTGTGAATTTATCGGATGCAACCCTGATGGAAATTTACGCAGATGCGATGACTTCAGGGGTCATTACAGAGGATCAATGCGAGCGGCTCCATGAGGCGCTGGTGGACAGTGACTTGACGGAGCATGAGCAACAGGCGTTGAATCGAATTTTCCATTCGGTTTGGCGAGGATGGCTCCGTTATGGCGATCGCCCCTGAGCGCGCCCCCCGATCGACTCATGCAGCGCCGTTGTTGGGCAATCCATTGCGATCGCCCACCCAGCGGTTAATGGGATGGATGATCCAATGGTTCACTCGATCGCGCCCTCGGTGGGTGGCGATCGGGTTGAGTTGGTTGTTGGGATGCCTGTTGGGATTGGGTTGGCTGTTGGGGTCGATTGACCTAGCCCGATCGCAGTCGTTGCCGGAGTTGCGTCAACAGCAACAGCAATTGGAGCAGCAACGGCAAACCGTCAAGGAACAGCGGCAAACCGTCCAGCAACAGCAACAGGCGACCCAGGAACAGATGAAAACCCTGGAGCAGTCGCTCGATCGCACCGAGGCGGAGTCGGATCGCACCCAAAGCCGTTTGGACGGGGCGGTGGATCAGTTGGCAATTTTGGAGCGCGATTTAGCCCTTGCGGAACAGAACTACCAGCGCAAGCGGTTGGCGATCGTGGCGCGGCTGCGGTTTTTGCAACAACAATCGCCTCAGTGGGGATTGGCGGCGCTGTTGCAAAGCAAGTCAATCGAACAGTTTTTTGATCATCAACACCGGCTGCAAGCGGTCTATGGAGCCGATCGGCGACAACTGAAGGAACTCGATCGGGCGGCGGATCAGCTCAGTTTGCAGCGCAGTCAGTGGCAAGAACGCCGCCGAGAATTAGCCAGCCTCAGCCAAGATCTGAGCCTGGAGGAGTTGGAATTGCGCCGCCGCACCCAAGCGGAGCAGGCCCGGGCGGCCGCCTTGCGGGCCGACCAAGCCCGTTTGCAAACGGAACAGGCCCAGCTCGATCGGGACTCGGCCAACCTCACGCGCTTGATTCAGCAGCGCATTACCGAACAGCAACAGGCCGAGGCGATCGCCCGTTTAAATCGCATGGCCGCCTTTCGAGTGCCGGGCCAGTTTGGGAGTCTGAATGCCGGTGAACCCAAAATTTTGAAGTTACCGGGCGGCATTTTGGCCACGCCCGTGGACGCACTGATCACCAGTGGGTTTGGCTGGCGGGTGCATCCCATTTTGGGCTACGGCCGACAGCACAATGGGATTGATTTTGGAGCAGCCCATGGAACCACGGTGCGATCGGCCCATGGCGGAACCGTGGTGGTGGCCGGCTCGTTTGGGGGCTATGGCAACACGGTGGTGATCGATCGGGGCGATGGCCTATCCACCCTCTATGGTCACAACAGCGAACTATATGTGCGGGTGGGGCAAACGGTGCAGAAGGGCGAGGCGATCGCCGCCGTTGGTTCCACGGGGCTGTCCACGGGGCCCCACTTGCATTTTGAAGTGCGGGAAAATGGCGACCCGGTGGATCCAGTGCCCTACCTGCGATAGAGCTGTTGATTAACGCTGCTGATTAATCCTGAGGGTTGGGGCCGCAGCCCGATCGACTCTGTTCAGCTCGCTCCCAGGGCCGCGAGGCGATCGAGTAATGGTTGGGCCGCCGTTTCCAGATCCTGACCAAAGGACAACACTCCATCCTCATGACCCGCCATCACCAAAATGCGGCATTCCGGTAAGGGGCTTTCGGTAAACAGCCGCGCCATTTCCCGCGCCATGGCCGGTGTGCCGTAGGGAACCGTTGCCCGAGTGGTGGGCAGGCGATCGCGCTCTTGATCCCAAAGGGCGGGACAGTGACCGTGAATAATCGCCCGAATGTTTGGATCCAGTTGGTAAATGGCTGCATGGGTCAGGGATTCCGAAGAGGCGCAGATCGGCCCCCAGCAGTGAAGCCAGTTGCGATCGATCTCCCAGCGATCGACCAGGGTGTAATGCTCGGGGCCGGTGCGGGTGAGGTGGCCCGTCTGCGTACCGGAGATCAAAAATTGATCGATCCCCAGACGAATGCTGAGGTTGCCGTAGCCAATGCCGTTGGGATACACCCCGATCGCCCCACACTGAAACAGTCGATCGCGCCAGGTGATTAGCGCCTGCAAGGCCACAGGATCAAGGGCGATCGGGGGAGCCTGCTGCCAATCGCAGGCAAATTTAATTACGCCCTCATCCATGGTTTTGGGCCCCCTGTTCGGGAAACAGACCCAGCAAACCCGCTTCGGAGGCCGCACAAAAGCCGCGCTCGGTAATCAACCCCGTGACCAGCCGAGCCGGGGTCACATCAAACCCATAGTTCGCCGCCGGAGAGGCTTCTGGGCAAATCAGCACAGAGGCGATCGCTCCCGATTCCGTGCGGCCATCCATATATTTCACTTCTCGATCGCTCCGCTGTTCGATCGGAATTTCCCGCACCCCGTCCCGCAACGTCCAGTCGATCGTGGAAGACGGCAGCGCCACATAAAACGGCAGATCATTATCTTTGGCGGCCAAGGCCTTCAGGTAAGTACCGATTTTGTTGGCCACATCGCCACAGCGTGTGGTGCGATCGCTCCCCACAATCACCAAATCCACCAAACCATGCTGCATCAGGTGGCCGCCCGTGTTGTCCGCAATCAGGGTATGGGGCACGCCATGTTGGCCCAACTCCCAAGCGGTCAGCTTTGCGCCTTGGTTGCGTGGGCGAGTTTCATCCACCCACACATGGAGCGGAATTCCCTGATCAAAGGCTTGATAGATAGGAGCGGTGGCGGTTCCCCAGTCCACACAGGCCAGCCAGCCCGCATTGCAGTGCGTCAACACGTTTACAGGGCGGCCGGTTTGGGCATAGATGTCTGCAATCAGGCGTTGGCCGTGGTGACCAATTTGGGCGCATTGCTGCACATCGGCCTCGATGATTTCGGCGGCCCGCAGCCGCAGCCGATCGAACGCGGCCGCCCCGGACTGACAATCGGCCACTGCTGCCAACTGCTGAGCGATCGCCCAATGGAGATTGACGGCCGTGGGCCGCGTTTTCAGTAGCCGTTGGGCCGCCTCCGCGATCGCCCCCTGAAAGTCCGCAGTCGATCGCGCCGCCATGCCCGCCAGGGCCATCCCCACCGCCGCCGTGGCTCCAATCAGCGGCGCACCGCGCACCACCATCTCCTCAATGGCCCAAGCCGCCGTTTCCAAATCCGGCAGCGGTTGCCAAACCAGTTGATGGGGCAATTGCCGTTGGTCAATCACCGCCACCGCTTCCGGGCGATCGGGATCAAACCGAATGGTTCGGGTCGCAACACCAGCAATTTTCATGAACCACCACCACAATCCAAAGGGCGATCGTCATCTTGGCATTGAGGGTTGGCCTTGCTCAAGCCAAGGGCGAATTCACAGCCGGGAGAACCCGTCGGCAACTATTTCACCTCCGGATGCGGAAACAGCGTCGTGGCAGGCTGAAATTGGTTGATTTGGTGAATTAACTGGTGCAACCGACCCAAATCCCGTTGGTTAAACGTCATCACCAAGCGCGGCAACCCCACCGTAGGGCTGTTGCGTTCTGCGGGCAGGGCGGCGGATTTTTCGATCGCCCCACTGACCAAAATGTCACTGAAGGTTTCGTTCAGTTTTGCCAACCACTCATCCGAAAGTTCCGTGCGCAATCGCAACACCAACCGATCGCCCACATAGCGACTGGAATGATAAATCCGATAGAAGTCGGCGATATAGTCACAGGCGGCGGCCGGGCGATCGGTCATGAAATACAAATTCAAATCCTCGGGGCTGATCAGGCCACGGTGCAGCAGGTGGTCACGGTGGTAGGCTTCCCAGGTTTGCCAATAGTCTCCACCGGGGCGATCGAGCAGCACAATGGGAGCCGGGCCAAACTTGCCCGTTTGCGACAGCGTGAGGCACTCAAACGCCTCATCCTGTGTGCCAAAGCCCCCGGGAAACAGCGCCACCGCATCGCTTTCGCGCAAGAAGAACAGTTTGCGCGTAAAGAAATACTTGAAGTTCACCAGCTTGGGATCCCCGTCAATGTGGGGATTGGAGGTTTGCTCAAAGGGCAATTGGATATTGAGGCCAAAGGATTTTTCCCGGCCGGCCCCCTCGTTGGCCGCTTGCATAATGCCTGGGCCGGCTCCCGTGATGGCCATGAAGCCCCGGGCCGTGATGCAACGGGCAAAGGTTAAGGCCGCCTCATATTCCGGCTCTTGTTTGGGTGTGCGGGCTGAGCCAAAGATGGCCACCTTCCGCACATGGCGATAGGGATAGAACACCTCGATCGCCCGTTGCATGTCGATCAGCGCACCGTTCAGAATTTTCCAATCCAGGCGATCGGCGTGGCTGTCGGCCAATTCCAAAACAGTTTCAAGGGCTAATTGCACCAGGCCGCTGTTGGGAAGGGTTTCCAGGCGATCGAGCAAATCCACCATCTGATGGCGTAACCGTTCTCCACTGTTTCGACGGTCTACGGATAATGACGAAAAGGCCACAGTCCCTCCCTGGCTTGCTTGGGCCAGCGCAATCTGTACTTTTCTTCAATATCTCACTTTACGATCCCCAGCGATCCCCCCTTAAATTGCCGTTAACGTTGCTTCCGCGCCCAGGAGTCACAATCGCCCCAAACAGCCTCCAAGAAATCGAAAACAAGGCAAAACAAGGCAAAACAAAACAAAGCAGCCCAAAACAAAAGAACCTGGCAAGGCCAGGCTCTTCAAACCGATGAATTTCAGTTCAGTTTCAGGGACTTTAAAAACGTCTGCTGACCTGAGCCAGAACTCGCCCCTTGGCTTTGCTCTAATCAACGTACTTGGCAAGTGTGCCGGCCAACGTGGTCTTCGGCACTGCGCCCACAACCATATCCACGCGATCGCCACCCTTGAAAATCATGAGGGTAGGAATGCTGCGGATACCGTACTGGCTTGCAATGCCAGGATTTTCATCGGTGTTCAGCTTCACAACCTTCACTTTTTTGTCAAATTCTTGGGCGATTTCATCAACCACCGGCGCTACCATCCGACAAGGCCCGCACCAGGGTGCCCAGAAATCTACCAATACTGGGACTGTGCTTTGGAGCACTTCTGCCTCGAAGTTTGCGTCGGTAACTGCCGTTGCTGCCGCCATGCTGACCTATCCTCTAAACCGTTACTAAATCAGTCTTTTGACTCAGACCAATCTTGACATCTTTCCTCGGCCAAAACATGGAAAATTTCCCAAAGCCAAGGTTAGTTCCTGAACCGCCGTTCCCCTGCCTAGACAAGTCCTTGAGGGATTTGGCACGCCATGCTTGATACGAGGCAAATCCAGATTACCACAAGCAAAACTCCAGCTCTGACGATTTGACCGATCGCTCAGAAACTTTACGAGATCGGGTACGAGATCGCGGCGGATCAAGGGAAATCACAGCGAAACCACCGGGGATCCGGGCTGTTTCGGGGTTGCGCTGGGGCGATCGCTGGCGGTGGCTCAGTTAGGGCGCGATCGGGTCGGAGAACCTAGGGATTGCTCCGATCCCGATCGGGCGATCGGCCTTGTTGTTGGCTCACTGGTTTTGCCTATGGCCCATATCAGCCACTTGCATTAGCTACCTGCATTAGCTACCTGCATGAGACACCACAGCGAGACCAACCGCGAGCCGGCCTTGGGTTAGTCGGCCTTCTTGCCCTTGCCCTTCTTGGCCGCGCCCTTTTTACCGGCTGCGTCGGTGTCGTCGGTGTCGTCGGTGTTAGTGTCGGCGGCGCTCTCAGCGGTCACATCGACCGTGGCTTCAGCGGCGGGGGTTTCCTCCGCTTCGGTTGCTTCTGACTCTTCCTCCTGGCTCAGGGAACCGGGTTCCAGCAGCTCAAAGCTATTGTTTTCCTTCAACCAAGTCAGCACCTTGCCCCGGTATAGGTCTTCGTAAACCACGGATTCCAACCGAGCGCGATCGACCTTTTGGCCAGAAAGGGCCGCCTTCAGCTCCTTCGCGCGGGTTTGCACTTCCTCATCGCTGACCTCGATCGACTCTTTGCGACCCACAGCCCGCAGCACCAAATCCGTCTTCACTTGCCGAACGGCATCCGGGCGCGCCGTTTGCTGCATGTTGGCCATCAGTTCATCGTTCATGAACTTGCGCACATCAATGCCCTGGCTTTGCAGTTGGTACATGGACTGGTTCACAATCCCGCGCACCTCTTGCTGCACCAGGCTTTCGGGCAAATCCACATCCACATTGTCAATCAAGGCGGCAATCAGGGCTGCTTCCTTGTTCTGCTCGGTTTGCTCGTCGGCTTCCTGTTGGTACTGGGACTCAAACTCAGCCCGCAGATCCGCCAGGGTTTCGTATTTGCTGATCGACTTGATGAATTCGTCGGTCAGCTCGGGCAGTTCGCGCTCTTTGATGTCATGTAGGGTGATTTCAAAGGTGACTTCGCGATCTTGCAGGTCTTCGCGGCCGTAATCCGCCGGGAAGCGCACGGTGATTGACTTGCTCTCACCGGCATTCATGCCCACGATCCCATCCACAAAGCCGGGGATGAATTTTTTCTGATCCAAATCCACTTGGAAATCCGTCGCTTCCAGACCGGAGAGATCTTCCGGATCGGTTTTGCCTTCTTCGGGGGTGAGGGTTCCTTTGTAGTCAATCACCACGGCATCGCCCAACTGGGCCGGGCGACCTTCCACAGGAATCAAGTCGGCGGAGGATTCCCGTTGCTGTTCCAGGATCCGATCGACCCGGCTGGGATCGGGATCAACGCGCTCAGCCTGAACGGTCAAACCGCTGTAGGGGGGCAGGTCAATGTCGGGAACCACATCCAGCTTGACCGCAAAGGTCAGGGTTTGGCCCGGCTCAAACTTCGAGAACAATTCCTCTTCGGAGGAGGTGATTTGGGCCTGGCCGGCAGGTTCGATTTTTTCTTGCTTGATGGCGGCTTTCACGCCCGCTTCCACCAACTCATCCAGACTGGCGGCCTTGAGGGCGGCGGGGCCAATTTGCTGAATCAACACGGCGCGGGGCACTTTGCCCTTGCGGAACCCAGGAAGTTTGACGGCTTTGGCGTACTTACTGAGGGTGTCTTCGTAGACCTTGGCCGACAGTTCAGCGGGCACTTCGATCGTGAGGCTAACCTGACTGGCGGACAGTTTTTCCTGGGTGACTTTCATGGATGATCCAACAACTGACAAACAACTGACAAAACAAAACGGACTCAACGAAACTTGCAACACAAGCTGGCCATAGCCAGACCTATAACCGAGCGACGTGCGGCGCTGGCATAGTGCTGCGGCATCGTGCTGAAGCGAGGTGCGACGTTGACGGGCAAGCTACGCCAGATGAACCGCAATAGACTATCCTAGCTGAAATGCGCCCCTCTGCATGGGCGATCGAGTTGGCTAGTTTTTGGCGTTCCTGGGGAGAGAAGACCTTGGCTGGATATCGCGTCGCCATTTTGGGCGCTACGGGCGCTGTGGGTACGGAGCTGCTGCAATTGCTGGAAGAACGGCAGTTCCCGATCGCAGAACTGAAGTTGCTGGCTTCGGCGCGATCGGCCGGCCAGACCTGTACCTTTGGCGGCGAAACCCTGACCGTGGAAGCCACCACCGCCGAAGCCTTCAAGGGTGTGGATATTGTCCTGGCTTCGGCCGGCGGCAGCACCTCCAAAGCTTGGATCGACACGATCGTGGCCACTGGAGCCGTGACGATCGATAATTCCAGCGCCTTTCGGATGCGGCCCGATGTGCCCCTGGTTGTGCCCGAGGTGAACCCCGACGCGGCAGCCAATCACGAGGGAATCATTGCCAACCCCAACTGCACCACGATTCTGATGGCCGTGGCCACTTGGCCCTTGCACTTGGTGCAACCAATTCAGCGGATTGTGGCCGCCACCTACCAATCGGCCAGCGGCGCGGGCGCTCGGGCCATGGAAGAAGTGAAGGTGCAGTCGCGGGCGATTTTGGATGGGGGCGAGCCGGTGGCGGAAATTTTGCCCTATCCCTTGGCCTTTAACCTGTTTCCGCACAATTCGCCCCTGGGAGCCAATGGCTACTGCGAAGAAGAAATGAAAATGGTGAACGAAACCCGCAAAATCTTTGGCACCGAAGCCCTGCGGGTGACGGCCACTTGCGTGCGCGTGCCGGTGTTGCGGGCCCACTCGGAGGCGCTGAATCTGGAATTTGCGGAGCCGTTCCCGGTCGATCGCGCCCGCGAGATCCTGAAATCGGCGGCCGGTGTGACCCTGCTGGAAGATTGGGAGCGCAACTATTTCCCGATGCCGATCGATGCCAGCGGCAAGGACAACGTGTTGGTGGGTCGGATTCGCCAAGACATTTCCAACCCCAACGCGATCGACCTCTGGCTCTGTGGCGACCAAATTCGCAAGGGTGCGGCCCTGAATGCGGTGCAAATCGCGGAACTGCTGGTGGAAAAAGGCTGGGTGAAGCGCAAATCCGCCCGTTAAAGCAACAGGTAAATCAAGGGGCCGGTCAGGTGCAGACAAGGGGCTTCAGCCCCTTGCCCCCTCACGGTGCGATCGCGGTGGGGGTGTGATCGGTTTTCTGGGCGATCGCGCCTTGGCCGCCGCGCTAAGATGATCCCGGCTGCGCCCCACTCGATGAAGGCTGAATCGGCCAACTCCCAAGCTGTTTCTGGTTTCCAGTGCTATGTTCACGATCGAAGTTGCTCTCAAGAGTTCGCCCGCCACGTTTTCGGTGCAGCGCAAGAATGCGGAAGATGCGGAAGCGCTCTATGCGGAAATTTTGGGTTTTGTGCAATCGGGTCAGGCCCAATGGCTTGATTTGACCTGTGAAAAAATGGTGGGCAAGAAAATTTCTATCCTGACCAGCGAAGTGGTGGCTGTGCAAATCAGCGATAAGTCTGGCGCAGCCCAAGCGGGTGGCCGGACGGCCGGTTTCTTGGCCGCCGCCACGGGCGCAACCAACTAAGTCTGCCGTGATCGATCCAATCACCACTCAACCAGACAAGGGACTTAAGCCCCTTGCTCCTCAACGGATTTGAGCACCATCATGCTGGTTCGTTGGGTTGAGGTTGCCCTGTGATTGGATCGGTCTTGCGGACGGTTCAACATCTCTATCGCGCACTGTTAAGGACGATCGCCCCCATGCAAGGCCAGCCCAAACCGGATGAGCGGGGATTGTTCCCAAACGATCGGGTGACGGAACCAGCGATCGCGGTGCGGCAGGTCTCGTTCCAGTGGGCAACTGATAAACCCGTCCTGAAAAACTGTTCCCTGAGCGTGCCCGCCGGGGAATTTTGGATGCTGCTGGGAACCAATGGCAGCGGCAAATCAACCCTGATGCAGCTCTTGGCGGGGTTGAACCAACCGAGCGCCGGCCAGGTGTTGTTGCGGCGGCCCGTGGGCTTTGTGTTCCAAAATCCCGATCGCCAATTGGTGATGCCTACGGTGGGGGCAGATGTGGCCTTTGGGTTAGCTGAAGAGAATTTGTCGGCGATCGAAACGCGCGATCGAATCCGCAGCGCCCTGGCTGAACTCAATATTTTGGACTTAGAGCGCCGCCCGATCTACGCCCTCAGTGGCGGCCAAAAGCAACGGGTGGCCATTGCCGGAGCGATCGCCACCCGTTGCGAAGTCTTGTTGCTCGATGAACCCACCGCCCTGCTCGACCCCGACAGTCAATTGGACTTGGTGCGCTGTGTGCGGCAGTTGGTGGACGATCGGGGAATTACGGCCCTGTGGGTGACCCATCGCCTGGAAGAACTGGACTATTGCGACGGGGCCTTTTTGCTGGAAAACGGGCAGGTTGTGGCCGCCGGCAAACCAGCGGCCATGCGCGATCGGCTCCTGACCCCGTAAGCACTCAGGGGCTATTGCGCGGTTTCCGTTTCAATGTCCGCGATCGCCAGCAGCGTCTTCAAGACCGAATCCGGGTTCAAGCTGATGGAGTCAATCCCCTCCTGCACCAGGAATTGGGCAAATTCGGGGTAGTCACTGGGCGCTTGACCACAAATCCCAATTTTGCGGCCGTTGGCCTTGGCGGTCTTAATCGCCATGCTCACCATCCGTTTCACCGCCGTGCAGCGTTCATCGAACAGGTGCGCCACCAATGCGGAATCGCGATCGAGACCCAACGTGAGTTGCGTCAGGTCATTGGAGCCGATCGAGAACCCATCAAACACCTCGCTGAAGGCATCGCCCGCGATCACGTTGCTCGGCAGCTCGCACATCACATAGACCTGCAAGCCGTTTTCGCCCCGTTTCAGGCCGTTTTCCGCCATCACCTCCAACACCCGCATTCCCTCTTCCGGTGTGCGGCAGAACGGAATCATCGGAATCACATTGGTTAAGCCCATGTCGTCCCGCACCCGCTTCAGGGCCTGGCATTCCAACGCGAAGGCGGCCCGGAATTTCGGATCGTAGTAGCGAGATGCGCCGCGCCAGCCAATCATCGGGTTTTCTTCGACTGGTTCAAACTGCCGCCCACCCAGCAGGTTGGCATATTCATTGGTCTTGAAATCCGACATCCGCACAATCACCGGCTTGGGATAGAAGGCCGCCGCGATCGTGCCCACCCCTTGGGCCAGCTTCTCCACATAGTATTGCGGACGATTGGTCTTATACAGGTGCGTCAACTCGCCCACCTGCTTACGCACCGACTTATCCTCCAGCTTGTCGTACTGGATCAGCGCCATCGGGTGTACTTGGATGTGGTTGGCAATAATGAACTCCAACCGGGCCAAACCCACCCCATCACAGGGCAACGAGGCCAGACTGAACGCCTCTTCCGGGTTGCCCACGTTCATCAAGATCTGGGTCTTGGGTCGGGGCAAATTATCCAGGCGAGTTTCCTTAATCTCAAAGGGCACTTCTCCGGCATAGACCTTGCCTTCATCCCCTTCACAACAGGACACCGTGAGCATTTGGCCCGTTTCCACGGCACTGGTGGCGTTGCCGGCCCCTACGATCGCCGGGATGCCCATTTCGCGGGCAATGATCGCCGCGTGACAGGTGCGCCCGCCTTGGTTGGTGACGATCGCGCTGGCCTTCTTCATGATTGGTTCCCAGTCCGGATCCGTGCGGTTGGTCACCAGCACTTCACCCGCCTCGAACTCGTCAATGCGATGCACGTCCAAAATCACCCTTGCTCGACCGCGGCCCACCTTTTCACCGACGCTGCGACCGGTAATCACCACCGGTGGCCGTTGTTCGGGCGGCAGCGTAATCACGTAGTTTTGCAGCACATTCCCGCTGCGTTGGGACTGCACCGTTTCCGGGCGGGCTTGCACAATAAACAAATCGCCCGTTTGCCCATCTTTGGCCCACTCGATGTCCATCGGAGTCGGCACGCCACGCACTTCGGAATAGTGATCCTCAATGATCACCGCCCAGCGGGCCAGTTGCACAATGTCATCGTCCCCGATCGCATAGCGGTTGCGATCGGCCACGGCCACCGGCACATTTTTGGTGGGTTTGGTGCTGCCCGGCGCGTAGATCATCTTGATCTCTTTCGTGCCCAGCCGCTTACTCAGAATGGGCCGCTTGCCCTGGGCCAAGGTGGGCTTAAAGACCACGTATTCATCGGGGTTCACCGCCCCTTGCACCACGTTTTCGCCCAAACCATAGGCCGCCGTCACCAGCACCACATCCCGGAAGCCGGTTTCCGTGTCCAGGGTGAAAATCACGCCCGAGCTGTCCATGTCGGAGCGCACCATCTTTTGCACCCCCACGGACAGGGCCACTTCAAAGTGGTCAAAGCCCTTAATTTGGCGGTAGGAAATGGCGCGATCGGTGAAAATCGACGCAAAACAGCGCTTACAGGCTTCCAACACCGCCGCCATGCCATGGACGTTCAGATAGGTTTCCTGTTGCCCCGCAAAGCTGGCATCGGGCAAATCTTCCGCCGTGGCGCTCGATCGCACCGCCACATCCACATCCGCCCCGTATTGCGAACAGAGCGCCTGGTAAGCCCGGGTGATTTCCTCTTGCAAATTCATCGGAAATTCCGCGTGCAAAATCAAATTCCGAGCCTTTTGACCACACCGCCGCAAACTTTCGCCATTATCCACATCTAAGGTGGCAAAAATGTCCCGCAGCTTGGCTTCTAACCCCGATTCTTGAATAAACGACCGGTAGGCAAATGCCGTGGTGGCAAATCCGTTCGGAACACGCACGCCCTTCGCGGTCAACTGACGAATCATTTCCCCCAAAGAGGCATTCTTACCGCCAACCAAGGGCAAATCGGCAATGCCCACTTGATCGAACCAAAGCACTAACGCCCGATCGCGATCGGCCGCAGGGCGGGCATGAGGCACTGACGTGGCATGTGTCATAACCAAAGACCTCAGAACAACCTTGAACAACCTTCTTGAACAACCTTCAAGAACGGCATCTGCAATCGGCAATTATTGTCAGGAATCCCTTGATTGATCCCCTCTTTAGCCAACAACGACCAGAGGCGATGGTTGCCATCCAACCCTCGCTAAAATTCGGTTAATTTTCCCTCTGACCGCTCGCAGAGCCAGCCCAATGACCCTTATCCTTCAGCAGCATTGCAGCAAAAAATCTGCATCACCGCTTATCGAAATTCACGGTTTGAGGCAAGTTAACGATCAAAACCCGACATTAATGGTCAGAAATGGTCAGATGATGCGAAACGATGGCACTCCGTTGAAATCAATCTTTTGAAGTCAATCTTGGTCAAGCCTATGCAACAATAATGGGGATCTCAGACCTTAACAGTTCGTAATCTTGAATGAAATGAGGGAATCGATCAAAATCTGAGGAGCCGCCACAGGGATCCACCGGATGACTCGATCGAATGATCGTGTTAAGAGAGTTTGTGAACCCATTGACAAAATAGTCCGATCATTTGCCGACTATTTTGGAATTTGCTGAACTTGACCTTTATAGGAGGAGATACTTCAATCGTTCCTCAAAGGACATGATTTAGGCAAGGTCATTTCCAAGTTGATTCTTGGAATCCGAAAGTAAAGAATTCAATCTGATTTGACGATTGAGGGCAATCTAAAGGAAAATAAAAATATCCGAAACGTCTTTGAGTCCTTGAGAACTCCCTGAGAAAGTTTGAAGTTTCCTGACTTTTAGTTCAGAGACTTTAAGTTTCCATGACTGTCGATTGGATTTCTATCAATTTTTAACCGCTGAAATCCCTTAACTCGGCGGTGATTTCAATCCAGTCAGTCAGTTCTTGGGTTGCTGCTTCTGGTCAGCCTTCACTGTGGACACCATCAGCCCCCAATTCCCAAAACCATGCACAGGAGCTGTGTTATCGCAATTTTTGGCTTGGGATGACGTAATTCAGTGCGTATGATGAGTAGATGGTTATCTTATCCAATCGTCATGGTGGTAATAGCAACCACTGCCGACGATGGATTAAGCATGGGCTATCGTGCCTTGAACGATCGTGCGTTAACGATGATGTGTCTACGGCCAGGTCATGGGCGGTGTTACGGCTAGTACGCCGCTGACTCACTAGTTGCCCCGCTGGCTCAGGCCCGCGCGCTGCAACCGGTGGGAATGACCGGTTATAGGGCTGGCTTGGAACAGGCCCAAGGGGCGATCGCCCTGCGCATCTGGCACTGCCCATCAATGGGCAGTCACAGCACCCAGTCAACGTCTAGACCGGCGATCTCAAAACTCTCATTCATTTCTCAATTCCTCATGTTTGAGGATCCACAAAGGGTGGAACTGGGAGGGGGAAATCAATCATTCCCAGTGTGTTTTAGGAGGCACAACCATGGGTAAACAACAGGGGTTGATGACGGCTGAGCAAACCTGCACCGATAGTGCTTGCCCAATCCAGGTGGTTTTGGAAGCGATCGGTCATAAATGGTCGATCTTGATTTTGCGGCTGCTGCGCGATCAACCACGGCGGCCCAGTGAGCTGATGATGCTGTTACCCGGCATTAGCAGCAAAACGCTCACTCAACGGCTGCGGGGTCTGGAACGCCACGGCTTAATTGTGCGGCGGGTTTATCCCGAGGTGCCGCCCCACGTGGAATATGCTTTGACGGCCAAGGGTCAGGAGGTGGAACCGGTGATGCAGGCGATGGCGCAGTTGGGTTTGAAATGGGTCGATAGCGACGATCCCTGTGGTTGCCACCCCAATGCTAAGTTGACGGTCGTTTAGGCTCGGCCGGGCTGGAGTTGTGCCGGGCTGGGACGGGACGGGACTGGGACAGCACCAGACGAGGACTGTACCGGCCTGGGACTGTTTGGAAACTAAAGTTCGGGATAAGCTGAAACCTGGTATTCCCGGTTGAAACGCCCCCAGTGGGGTTCATCAACCATCAACGGGAATCCTGGCTTAGCCCGAACAACCATTAACGCAGGCCCCACAACAGCCGGCCCCACAGGACGGAGCTTGAGACCCGTTTTTGCTGATGAGTGACAAGAGCCTATGCCCCCCGGTGTTGCATGAGCCGGCCAGTTCGTCCTTGGGGCTGGAGGCAACCCTGGCGGATTTACCAAGCTATGACTGCCTGGTGGATGTGGCGGTTTCGGGATTCGCGCTGGCGAGCTGGCTGGCCCGTTATCCCCGGGTTCCTGGGGCGATTGTGATCGATCGCGGCCGGCTGGAGGGGGTGATTACCCGTCAGCAATTATTGGAATTTGCCATTCGGCCTTCGGGGGCAGCCATTTTGGAGCAGCCGCTGCAGGCCCTATGGGGCTATTTGGAGCGAGATTGCCTAACTTTGCCGGTGGAGTTACCGATCGTCCAGGCCATGAAACGGGCCGTGAGCCGCACGATCGGGCTGTTGACGGATCCGATCGTCGTGCAATGTGCCGAAGGCCCTCGGCTGCTGGACACGCGCGCTTTGATTGTGGCGGATTGGCAAATTCGCGGCATTGAAACCCAGGCTCGCTATGAACGAATGCAGCTCCAGGCGATTCAAAACGACAAGTTGGCCAGCCTGGGGCGGTTGGTGGATGGGGTGGCACACCAAATTCTGGATCCGGTGGGGTTCATTTGGGGCAACCTGACCCATCTGGGATCTTACGGGGAACAGTTGGTGCAGTTGGTGGATGCCTACCGAGATTGGGCAGAACAGTCTAAGCAACCAATCCCCTGGACGATTACCAACTTGGAAGAGTCGGTGGATTTTGACTTTTTGCGGGATGATTTGCCGCTGTTGCTCAGTAGTTTGCGCAATGGGGCGGAACGGCTGAAGGCGATTGTCAGCAGTTTGCAAAATTTTTGCCATCTCGATGATGTGTATCCGCATCCAACGGATTTGCACCAACGGCTGAATAGCATTGTGCTGCTGCTGCAAAGCCGCTTGTCGGTGCAGATTGAGTTTGTGCGCAATTACGGTTCGTTGCCGCCGGTTTGTTGCTATGGCAGTCAGATCGATCGAGCATTGATGGCGGTGCTGGTGAATGCGGTGGATGTGCTGTTGGAGCGGGGAACGCGGGCCCAACTCAAGGCGGTGACCCTGAGCGCGGCGGAACAGCCCTACATCGAAATCAACACTTGGGTGGAACAGGATGCGACGGCTCATTCCTGGGCGGTGGTGTCGATCGCGGATAATGGCCCAGGGTTGACGGCTATTCAGCGCCAGCAAATTTTGGAAAATTTCCAACTCGATCGCCACCGGGTCAAGGAAACGGGCCTCACGGCGACCCATCACATCATCACTTCCCGCCATGGGGGGCAGTTGGATTTGCTCGATCGCCCCAGTGGGGGTCTGGAAGTGGTGATTCGGTTGCCTTTGGCCTAGGGAGTGGCGGTGGCCGTGGGCCGCAACTGCGCCAATTGTCCCCATTTAGGCTGTTGAGGCTTGGATCCTTGGCTTAACATGGAAGCAACTCAATCAAAGGGTGATTGCTGCCCTGTGCGGTATGGTTTGCTGCTTAAATCCGCACTGTCATCAACCGATGAATCGGGATGATGCCCAATTTTGCCAATCCTGCGGGGCAGCCTTGGTGGCACAGTTGCGCAATCGCTATCAACCGGTGCGGCCGGTGGGGCAAGGGGGATTTGGCCGCAGTTATTTGGCCATTGACCTCGATCGACTCCAGCAACCTTGCATCATCAAACAGTTTTCGCCCCAGGGCGGCAACCCAATTCACTCGATCGCCGGGGGTTCCATCAGCCGCGGTTTATTGGCGACGGACTCTCTCACCGGCACGATCGCCCAAGACAGCAGCTACGACAAATACGAGCAGCTCTTTGCCGAAGAGGCCCAACGGTTAGCGGAATTGGGCGAACATCCCCAAATTCCCGCCCTCTACGCCTATTTTGCGGAAGGGGGCCGGCTCTACTTGGTGCAGCAATTCATTGCGGGGGACACGTTGGCCCAGCGGGTGGCCCGCGTGGGCCCCTGGAGCGAGGCGGCGGTGCGATCGCTCCTGTTGGATTTGCTGCCAGTGTTGCAGTTTGTCCATGGACGCAATGTGATTCACCGGGACATTAAGCCGGACAACATTGTGCTGCCGGAGTCGGGCGAAAAGCCCGTGTTGATTGACTTTGGCGTGGCCAAGCAACTGACGGGTGAAACGGTGACCCGGGGGGGAACCCGGGTGGGCACGGAGGGCTATGCGCCCTTGGAACAATTGCGGAGTGGCCATGCCTACCCGGCCAGCGATCTTTACAGCTTGGCGGCGACGAGTTTGTTTGCGCTCACGGGCCATGCACCGGAGGAGTTGTTTGATCCTTTGGCGGGTCGGTGGGTATGGAGCGATCGCTTGCAGGAACAGGGGCGATCGGTTGATCCGCGCCTGGGGCAAGTGCTCGATCGACTACTGAGCGATCGCGTCAGCGAGCGTTACCCCAGCGCCGAAGCCGTGATCACCGCCCTGACGGAAGGCGACGCAGCCCCCGCAGCCGCACCCAGCCCCCCGGTCACCCGGGATCTCGGGCACTACAAGTGGCGACCCACCGTCACGATCGCGGCCCACAGCGATCGGATCTGTGCCCTGGCCTTTAGTCCCAATGGGCAATGGCTGGCCAGCGCCGGGGGCGATCGCCAAATTCGCCTTTGGCAGTGGGCCACGGCCAGCTTGCAAGCCGCCTGGGATGGCCATGATGGGCGGATCACGGCCCTGCTCTTTAGCCCCGATGGGGACAGCCTAATTTCTGCCAGCAGCGATCGTACCGTGCGGGTTTGGCCGATCACCGGCGGCCCTGCACGCCATTGCCTCAAACATCACCAAGATTGGGTCAGCGCGATCGCCCTCTCACCCGATGGTCAAACCCTGGCCAGCAGTGGCGACGATGGGCGCTTGGTGTTGTGGAACTGGCGCAGCGGCGAACTGCTCCACAGTTGGCGCGCCCACAGCCGACCGATTCCCGCCCTGGCCTGGAGCCACGATGGCCAGGTGCTGATTGGCGGATGCAGCGATGGGCTAATTGGCTTTTGGGATGCCCGATCGGGCGATCGGCTCCACAGCCTGCAACAACACCTGGGTCGAATTTGCGCCCTGCAAGCCACCCCCAACGGCCAATGGCTAATCAGCGCTGGCGAAGACAAAACCATCAAGCTCTGGCCCCTGCAAGCCGGTCAACCCAGCAACGACAAGCCCCAGCACATTTTCCGCGACAGCACCGAAGCCGTCTTTGCCCTGGCCGTTGCGCCCCATACGGGCCTGCTGATTGCGGGCGGGGAAGATCGCAAGGTCTATTGCTGGAACCTGGCCGACCAGGAACTATTACAGGTAATGAAGGGCCATGATTGGTGGGTCAATGCGGTGGCGATCGCCCCCGATGGGTTGACCTTGGCCAGCGGCAGTGGCGATCACACCATCCAAATTTGGCAACCCACCTAATTGGGCAACCCACCTAAGGCCAGCTCAAGGCCAAACTCAGTCCAACAACCGCCAGCCCATTCAGCAGGCGGCGGCCTTGACCAATGCCCGAGATCCGGAGGGCCACGCCCCAATTCACCGATCATCTGCAAAACGGGACTTTCAGCAACTTCCGTTGCCAAACCCCTTAAACTAATGGCTAGTTTGGCAGGCCCAGCCCGGGCCGTCGATCATCGTTATCGCCCCACCATGCCGTAACGCAACTTAATTCCAAGCAAGACGACCGATGAGGAGGATCGAGCATGGCCACTGAGCAAGAGCTAGACATGAATTCGGCTCAGGGGATTTCTCGGCGGGAACTCCGCGACCTCGTGCGTGAACAATTGCGAGTCCTCTTGGATCAAAACAACCTGACCGGTGCCAAGGCGCTGTTGGTTCCCGTCAAGGCCCCTGACATTGCCGAGGCGATCGAGGGGTTACCCGAAACCATGCAGGCCCTAGCCTTTCGGCTCTTGCCCAAGGACGATGCGGCGGAAGTTTATGAACACCTAGAATCCAACGTTCAACAACTGTTGATTGAAGACTTCAAGCGCCAAGAAGTCTTGGATATTGTCGATAAAATGTCGCCGGACGATCGGGCCAAGCTCTTTGATGAGTTGCCCGCCAAACTGGTGCGGCGGATTGTTGACCAACTGAGCCATGCGGAACGGGAAGCCACCGCCCTGCTGTTAGGTTATGAAGCCAGCACCGCCGGCCGAATCATGACCCCCAAATACATTTCCCTGAAAGAGGAAATGACCGTTGATGATGCCCTGGCTCGGATTCGCCGCCTCGCGGACACCACAGAAACCATCTATTACCTTTATGTAACCGATAACACCCGCTGCCTGACGGGCATTGTTTCCCTGCGGGATATCGTCACCTCCCATCCACAACAGTTGGTGAGCGAGCTGGTGACCCGGGATGTGGTCAGCGTCACCACCGATGAAGACCAAGAGGAAGTAGCCCGCATTATCCAGCGCTACGACTTTTTGGCCGTGCCCGTGGTCGATCGGGAAAAGCGTTTGGTGGGCATCGTCACCGTAGACGACGTGATCGACATTTTGGAAGAAGAAGCCACCAAAGACATCTACGCCTTGGGCGGTGTGCAAGCCGGTGATGATGACTATTTCCAAACCAACCTGGTAACCGTGGCCCAGCGGCGGGTGGTTTGGTTGTTGGTGTTGTTGGTCACCAATGCGGTCACCGGGGCCATCATTCGCGGCCAGGACGACATCCTGAAACAGGTGGTGTCCTTAGCTTCCTTCATCCCGCTGTTGATTGGGACGGGCGGGAACGTGGGGGCCCAGTCTTCCACCGTGGTGATTCGGGGACTGAACATTGACCAGATTCGATCGGGGCCCCTGCGGGTCATTCGCCGGGAAGCTGTAGCCGGGGCCCTGCTGGGGATGATGCTAGGAACAATGGTTTGCGTGGGGGCTATGCTGTTTCAATATCCGCCCGCCGTCGCCATTTCCGTGGGCGTAAGCCTGATGGCCATTTCCACCTTGGCGGCCACGGCGGGATCGGTCTTGCCCTTTTTGTTCCAGAGCCTGGGCTTTGACCCAGCTTTGATGTCAGCGCCCTTCATCACCACAGCAGTAGACATGTTGGGGGTCTTGACCTATTTCACCGTGGCGCGGTTCATGTTGGCCCGCTTCCACGGGGGCTGAAGCGGAACTAGCGATTCAGCACTTGCTCCAGGGCCTTCAGCAGGGTCAGCACCGTTTCGGGCCGACTGTTAAAGCCCATCAGCCCCACTCGCCAAACCTTGCCGGCCAACTCACCCAGGCCGCCACCGATTTCGATGTTGTAGTCCTCTAGCAGGCGGCGAGCCACGGCCTTGGCATCCACCCCCTCGGGTACGCAAACGGTGGTGAGCGACGGCAGGCGAATCTCTTCGGCTACCTGGCATTTCAGGCCCATGGTTGCCAGCCCATCCCACAACAACCGTGCATTGTCCGCATGGCGCTGCCAGCGAGCTTCGAGGCCCTCTTCGGCCACCAGGCGCAGGGCTTCCCGGATGGCGTAGTTCATGTTGATCGGGGCGGTGTGGTGGTAGGTGCGATCGCTCCCCCAATATTTGCCCACCAGCGCCATATCCAAATACCAGTTGGCCACAGGGGTTTTGCGGGCCCGCAGCTTGGCCAAGGCCCGATCGCCCAGGGTGAAGGGCGAAATCCCCGGCGGGCAGCTCAGACACTTTTGGCTGCCGCTGTAGGCCGCATCCACACCCCAAGCATCCAAAAACAGCGGCACACCACCCAAGCTCGTGACCGTATCCACCAACAGCAGGCAGTCAAATTCCCGGCAGAGATCGCTCACGCCCTCGAGGGGTTGCCGGGCCCCGGTGGAGGTTTCCGCATGGACTAAACCAAGGATTGCCGGCCGGTGGGCTTCCAAGGCGGCGCGCAACTCCGGTAACGAGAATGCCTCGCCCCAGGGTCGGTGAATTTGCCGCACTTCCGCGCCGTAGCGGCTGGCCATGTCGCTCATCCGATGGCCAAAATAGCCATTTACCCCCACCAACACCACATCACCCGGCTCCACCAAGTTGGCCAGGGTGGCTTCCATGGCGGCGCTGCCCGTGCCACTGACCGGAATCGTCAGGCTGTTATCCGTTTGCCAGGCGTAACGCAGCAGTTCTTGCACCTCGTTCATCAGCTCAATGAAGCACGGGTCGAGGTGGCCCACTTGCCGCATCCCGATCGCCTGGAGCACCCGGGGGTGAGCATTCGAGGGGCCCGGCCCCAATAGCAGACGCGGCGGCACGTTCAGTTGGCTGGTTTGCAGGCGGTGGCGATCGCTAACGGTGGGCGCGGAGGCGGTGGGGTTGGGAACTGCGGCAATCATAAGGCTCTAAAAAACAGGTCTTTTATGATTGACCCATGATAAAAGCTGGCCGATCGCCCAACGATGAAGCCTGATTAAGATTTTTTGGCCCCTCAGCCCGATCGCAAACTCAGCCGCTGCAACTCGTGATCGACCAATAGCCACAACTGACGATTGCGGGGGTCGGTGTTGAGGGCTTTTTTCAGATAGGTTTCGGCGCGGCTGCCCTGGCCTCGATTAATTAATTCCCGGCCCCAACGGTGATAGGCGATCGCCAACCACTGTTTCACCTCTTCGTCCCGATCGAGCCGTTGGGCCAACCCCTCCGCCAGGGCGATCGCGCTGGGGAATCGGCCCCCCTGGAACAGCTCCTGAAGCCGACGGAACGCATTTTCCTTCAACTCTTGCTCAAAGGGCGACAGGGAGGGATTCACCTGCACCTGAGGTTTCGCAGTCGATCGCACGGTCGATCGCGCAGTTGATTGGTAGCGATTAGACTGCGCCGCTGCTGGGCTGGGCCCTGGGTTAGTTGCTGGATTCGGCGCTGGGCCAGGCGCTTGATTCGTTACTGGGCGAGTTGCTGAGTTCGGTGCTGGGGCGGGTTCCTGAGGCGGCGGCGCGGCCGCAGCCGGTGGGGGTGGTGACTGGGGCGATCGGGCAGCGGGCGGCGGCGGGGACGGCGCAGCAACCGCAGCCGACGACGACCCAGACCAAGGAACCGTCGCACTGGGCCGCCCCGATCGCTCCATCAGGGCCCGGTAGGCCTGGGCCAACGCCGCAAAGGTTTCTGCCGAAGCCGATCGATGGCCCGAATCGGGATGGTAGCGCCGGGCCAGCCGCCGATAAGCCCGCTTGATGTCTGCCACCGGAGCACCCGGCGGCAGTTCCAGCAGTCGATAGCAGTCCCGCACCGTCAAGGCCATAGCCACCTCAGTTCCTCACCCAAAATCCTCAAGATTGCCCCAAACCCTTTTCAAAATAACCGATCGCCCTTGTTTGTCACGCCAGGCCACCCCCCAAAGATTAAGGGCGATCGACCCCTTTCAGAATCGATCGCCCCGTGGTAACCCCTAATGTGACGGGACAAGGGGCTTCAGCCCCTTGTCTGCTGGGATGCTTGGCTACCGGAAGGCTGCGCGACCGGCACTCCGGCCCCTAATCGCGGGATTCAATCACCCGATCGATCAGGCCGTACTCCTTCGACTCCTCCGCCGACAGCCAATAATCCCGCTCCGTATCCTTCTTCACCTTCTCCAGGCTTTGGCCCGTCCGCAGCGCCAGGATTTCATCCAACTGGCTGCGGGTTTTCAGGATTTCCTTGGCCTCAATGTCGATATCCGTGGCTTGGCCGCGGAACCCGCCCATACTCGGCTGGTGAATCATGATCCGGGCGTGGGGCAGGGCCAACCGCTTGCCCTTGGCCCCCGCCGCCAGCAGGAAGGCCCCCATCGAGGCCGCCAAGCCCACACAGACCGTCACCACGTCGGACTTGATGTGTTGCATCGTGTCATAAATCGCCATCCCCGCCGTTACCGAACCACCCGGCGAGTTGATGTACAGCACGATGTCCTTGCTGTTGTCTTCCGAGTCGAGGTAGAGCATCACCGCCACAATTTCGTTGGCGATTTCGTCGTCCACCTCTTTGCCCAAGAAGATGATCCGCTCCTGGTACAGGCGGTTATAGATGCTGATCCACTGGGTGTATTGGCTACCCGGCAGACGATAGGGAACTTGGGGAATGCCAATCGGCATAGGATCGAGACTCCTTCTTCAAATGGCTGACTAGTGGGTGGTTGGATGGATTGGGAGCGTCATCAGGGCGATCGGGCAACCTAGCCCAACCCCACCGAATTCACCACCGGCTTAGGCAGCCCCTCCGATGATTCTAGGATCGTGTCAATGATCCCGTATTCCTTCGCTTCGGCCGGAGTCATATAGAACCGGCGATTCATGTCTTTGGTGAGCTTGTCAGTGGTTTGCCCGGTGCATTCCGACAAAATATCCAGCATCACCCGCTTGTTGCGCAGCACCTCTTCCGCCTGGATTTGAATGTCCGTGGCCTGACCGCGTGCGCCGCCTTGGGGTTGTTGCAGCACAATCTTGGAGTTGGGCAAACTGGCCCGACAGCCCTTCGTGCCTGCTGCCAACAACATGGCCGATGTGCCCGCCGCCAAGCCCAGGCAAATCGTATGAACCGGCGGCTTGATGTAGCGCATCGTGTCGCAGATGGCAAAGGCATCCGTCTCGAACCCGAGATTACCGAAGGAGTTGATATAGATCCGAATTGGCTTTTCGGGATCGTCGTATTGCAAATACAACAGCTCGGCAATAATCAGCTCGGTGACGGCAGGTACGAGGGGCATTCCCAAGTAAACGATCCGCTCCTTGAGCAACAGGGAGGGAAGGTCTGGCGGGGGAGTCCGGTACGCGGTATCGCCGTAGTAGGGCGCTTGAACGGCCTCGATCTTGGGAGTCATCGGCAGATTCAGAAAATTCAGGGCGCTGCTGCGCAAACAGCAGTCATACTTCCAAAATACTAACGCGCAACGCTGACGGCCGGTTGAGTCCGGGCTTGGCGGTTCTCTGGGCAATGGGGGACGGTTGGACGATCGGTCAGCATGACCGCACAGCACGATCGACCCAAGGATCGGTTAATCGATCGCTAAATCCAACACCACTGGCGTGTGGTCGCTGGGCTTTTCGAGTTTGCGCGGCTCAATATCAATCTCGCAACTGCGGGCAGCGGGAATCAAGGCTGGCGACAAATAAAGATGGTCAATGCGCCAGCCGCGATTGCGTTGGAAACCACTCGATCGATAGTCCCACCAACTGAAGCGATCGCCTTCATCACAAAACAACCGAAAAGCATCCTGAAAGCCTAAGTCTAAAACGCTAGTTTTCAGGGCTGCCCGCTCATCATCGGAGGCCATGATGTGGGTTTCGCGGTTCTTGGGATTATGAATATCGCGATCTTCATAGGCAATATTAAAATCACCGCAAACACAAACCTGAGGATACTGGGCTAATAATTCCGTCAAATAGGTTTTGAGTAGTGCCAACCAACGCAGTTTGTAGGCATATTTTTCACTGCCAATTTCGGAACCATTGGGCACATAAAGATCGACCAAAATCAGGTCGCCCGATCGAACCATAATCACCCGTTTTTGATCGTCTAAATCGCCGACCAATTCCGCATCCAAAACCGCGCCAAACCCGATCGCGCAGTGATCCACCGGTTGCCGACTGGCGATCGCCACGCCGTTGTAGCTCTTTTGTCCCGAAATTTCCAGGTAATAGCCCAAATCCGTAAAAGCCGATCGGGGAAAGTCGCTATCAATCACCTTAGTTTCTTGTAAACACAGAAAATCGACGGGATTTTCCTGCAACCAACTGGTGACATGATCGAGGCGTGATCGAACAGAATTAACGTTCCAAGTGGCGATTTTCATAGGGGCGATCAACGTGGATGCAGCGTCTAAAAGGGGCAAAAAAATCGGTTGATGTTTGGCAAGGGGGCCCCAAAGCTTCCTCAGAATAGCGCTACAGTCGGGCCCGCGCCCGTACAATAGACCCCGGACATGAATTTTTTGCAGCATCCCATGGCCGATCGTCTTACCTATCCCGACAGCCACGCCGTTGACCAAGTGGACATCTACCACGGCGTTTCCGTGCCGGATCCCTACCGCTGGTTAGAAGATGCCAACGCGACCGAAACGGCCGATTGGATTGCCGCCCAAAATCAATTGACCTTTGATTATTTGGCGCAAATTCCGGCGCGATCGCCCATTTATGACCGGATGCTGCAACTTTGGGACTATGAAAAATTGAGCGTGCCCTGGAAGCGGGGCGATCGCTATTTCTATTACAAAAACGACGGCCTACAAAATCAAAGTGTTCTCTATACGCTCGATCGCCTGGATGGGGAACCGCGCATTTTGCTCGACCCAAATCGACTTTCGGACGATGGCACGGTAGCCCTGTCGGGGATTGCTTTCACCCAAGATGGCTCGCTGATGGCCTATGGCTTGTCCGCGGCGGGTTCCGATTGGCAAACCTGGCGCGTGCGATCGGTGGAAACCGGGGAAGATTTGCCCGATCGCTTGGATTGGGTGAAGTTTTCGAGAGCTTCTTGGACACCGGATAATCGCGGCTTTTTCTATAGTCGCTACGATGAACCCAACGCCGAGAACCAGTTCCAAGAAACCAACTATTTCCAGAAGCTTTACTATCACGAACTGGGCACTGAGCAAGCCGCCGATCGACTGGTCTATGAGCGACCCGATCAGCCGGAATGGGGCTTTGGCGGCACGGTCAGCGATGACGGTTCCTATCTGTTGATTTCCGTTTGGAAGGGAACTGAATCCAAGAATTTGTTGTTTGTGAAAGATCTGCGGCAACCGGATTCCCCTGTGCGGGAATTGGTGGGCGATTGGGTCGGCAGCTTTGGATTTATTGATAACGACGGGGCGATCGGCTGGTTTGAAACCAACTGGCAAGCTCCCATGGGTCGGGTGGTGGCGATCGACCTCGACGCGACCAGCACCGATTGGCAATCGACGATCCAAGAAGTGATTCCTGAATCAATCCACAAGCTGGATGCGGTGTCCACTCTGAATGATGGGTTTGTGGTGGAATATTTGCAGGACGCGCGATCGGTGGTGCAGTTCTTTAATTTGCAAGGGCAATTCCAGTTTGGAATTGAGTTGCCGGGTCTCGGTTCGATCGGGGGATTCCAAGGCAAACGGGGCGATCGGGAAACCTTCTACAGCTTCACCAGCTACACCACCCCCACGCGCATTTATCGCTACGACTTTGCCAGCCAAACCAGTCAGCTTTTCCGTGAGCCAACGGTAGCGTTTAACCCGGAAGATTACGAAACACGCCAGGTGTTTTATCACAGCAAAGATGGCACGAAAATCCCGCTATTTATTAGCCACAAAAAAGGCTTAGAGCTGACTGGTGATCACCCCACGATTCTGTATGGCTATGGCGGGTTTAACGTGTCCCTAACTCCCGTGTTTTCCGTCTCCAATTTGGTGTGGATGGAAATGGGCGGCATCTACGCCGTGGCTAATCTGCGGGGCGGCGGGGAATATGGCGAAGCTTGGCATGAAGCGGGCACAAAACTGCAAAAGCAAAATGTCTTTGATGACTTTATTGCTGCCGCTGAATGGTTGATTGCGAATCAATATACCAAGCCCCAACGGCTAGCGATTTCCGGTGGCAGTAATGGCGGTTTGTTGGTGGGCGCTTGCTTGATTCAGCGACCGGATTTGTTTGGGGCGGCCCTGCCAGCGGTGGGGGTGATGGATATGCTGCGCTTCCCGCAATTTACGATCGGTTGGGCCTGGTGTTCTGACTATGGATCGCCGGAAAATGAAGCGGAATTTCAGGCTCTTTATGCCTATTCACCGCTGCATAATTTGCGATCGGGCACAGCCTATCCCGCCACCCTCATCACCACAGCCGAGCGGGACGATCGCGTGGTTCCTGCTCATAGTTTCAAGTTCACGGCGGCCCTGCAAGCGGCTCAAGGTGGCGATGCACCGACCCTGATTCGGATTGAAACGAAAGCGGGACACGGAGCCGGGAAACCCACTACCAAGATCGTGGAAGAAGCTAGCGATAAGTTGGCATTCTTGGTCAAGACCCTCGATTTTCAGCCTCGGCTTGTAGCCAAGGTTGCTGAGTCCTAATGACGGGGTTTATGCCGACTGTGCGACCCACTTTGCGATCCATGGAAGCAGTTCCCACGGGTGAATTGTGCATCGATCCGCTACCGGATTTGCTGTTACATCAATCCACCTGGGGGGAACCAACCACGGCGGAGTTTCAAATCGAAATTCGCCATGCGGATCATCTTCAGCAACCCCTCAATTTAGATCAGGCGATCGCCCAGTTTTCTGACTTATCGCCTCGGGGCGGCAAGCTGACGGTCATGGCGCGATCGCTGCGGTTTTCCTTAGTAATTCCCACCTACGAAGAAGCCGAGAATATTGAAGCCTTGGTGCGATCGCTCGTGGCAGTTTTAGATCCCGTGCTGCCCCATGATTACGAAATTATTGTGGTGGATGACAACAGCACTGATCGCACCTGGAAAATTGCCCAGGAATTAACCGCCGAATTTCCCCAATTGCGGGTGCTTTGTCGTCACTATGAACGGGGATTAGCCACTGCCGTGATTCGCGGTTGGCAGGTGGCTAAGGGCGAAATTTTAGGCGTAATCGATGGCGATGGCCAGCACGATGAGCAACTGTTACCGGAGATGGTGGCGCAAATTTTGGCCGGAGCCGATTTGGTGGCCGCCAGTCGCAATGATCCCGGCGGTGGCATCAGTGATTGGAGCCTGTGGCGGCGGCTCACCTCTCGGGGCGCGCAGATTTTGGGGCTGACTTTGTTGCCGGATGTGGTGGGGCGCGTGTCCGATCCCCTGAGCGGCTATTTTGTGTTGAAACGCAGCGCGATCGCCCAAAAAATCCTGAATCCCTTGGGCTACAAAATCCTGATTGAAGTATTAGCAAAAGGTGACTTTGGGCGCGTCAAAACCCTCCCCTACGAATTTCGCGAACGGCAATCGGGCGAAACCAAAGTGACTTGGTACCACGCGATCGACTATTTCGCCCATCTGTTGCGGCTGCGGCTCGATCGCTTCCCGGTACAGCGCTTCATCCGGTTTGGCATTGTCGGCTTGAGTGGAGTAATCGTAGATATGGCGGTGCTCTACGCCCTCAGCGATCCCAGTACCTTGGCTTGGGGTCTTACCCGCAGCAAAATTATCGCGGCGGAAGTAGCGATTTTGAATAATTTTTGGTGGAACGATCGCTGGACATTTCGGGACTTATCCCAACGGCAAACCGGTTTTCGTCGTCGCCTCGAACGGTTCCTGAAATTCAATTTGATTTGCTTAATGGGGCTGATTCTGAACGTCCTAATTTTGAATCTCTTTTTTAATGTAATTTTTGCGGGTCAATATCGTTATTTAGCGAACCTAATCGCGATCGGCTTAGTCACCTTCTGGAACTTTTGGCTAAATACTAAACTCAGTTGGCGTGTGACCGATCGCGATCGTGCCGAACTACCCAATTCCTAGATCACCCAGCCGCTCCCCCCAAGCACCCCATGAAGCCCCCTAAAAAACGTTGGATTGTGCTGCTACTGTTCTTCTGCCTCGGGGCGATCGGGGCAATGTTTTACAGCTTGGGAATGATTGATGTGGAACGGCTGCGCATGCAAATTGGGGGCACAGGTTGGCTCGCACCATTGGTTTATATGGTGGTCTATCTTGCCGTCACCATGCTGATGCTACCCTCAACGGCTTTAAACCTTTTGGGTGGCGCATTATTCGGCTCAATTTGGGGCACAATTTGGACGAGTTTAGCCGCTATTTTGGCCGCGATCGCCTCCTTTTATCTCAGTCGTTGGCTAGCCCGGCCCGCCTTTGAGCGCCGCCTCGCCGATCGCTGGCAAGAAATGGATCAAGAAATTCGTCGCCACGGCTTTGCTTATATGTTTGCCGTGCGTTTGCTGCCAATTTTGCCCTACGGTTTAGCCAACTACACGGCGGGTTTAACCTCCGTGCGCTTTCGGGATTATTTAATTGCCACCGTGGCGGGCACCGGCCCCGGCGTATTTTTATTTGTGCAATTGGGCAGTTCTGGCACCGATGCCATTAGTCGAGGGCAATTTTTGCCCCTGAGTTTGACCCTCGGGGCGATCGGGCTGCTGATCATTGGAGCCACTTGGTATAGCCATCGGTTGGCGCGCTTGGCGGGGCGCGAATAATGCCGCCGGGGCCGATCGATCCCCCCCAAGCGGTATCCTGAGGCAAATATCGGCGGGAATAGGCTGAAACCATCGCCTAGTCTAGGCTTGGCATTAACCGAGCCTTAATCTACATCGGGCGATCGCCCGTCTTGCGCCGCTAGCCTCTTGCTCCTTTTGTCCCTGTTGCCCCGCACGGAACCTATGCGAATTGCGCTGTTTACCGAAACCTTTTTGCCCAAAATCGATGGGATCGTGACCCGTCTGCGCCACACGATCGATCACCTGCAAAAAATGGGCGATGAGGTACTAATTGTCACGCCCGATTTGGGGTTAAAGGACTACAACGGCTCAAAAGTTTTCGGGGTTTCGGGGTTTCCACTGCCGCAATATCCTGAGCTAAAAATTGCCCTACCACGCCCGGCAATTGGTCGCGAATTGGATCATTTTCGCCCCGATTTAATCCACGTGGTTAACCCGGCCGTCGTCGGTTTGGGCGGCATTTATTACGCCAAAACTCGTCAATTACCCCTCGTTGCTTCCTATCACACGCACCTGCCCCAATACCTACAACATTACGGCTTGGGAATGCTAGAAGGCTTGCTCTGGGAATTGCTAAAAACTGCCCACAATCTCGCAGAAATTAACCTTTGTACTTCCACCGCCATGGTGCAGCAACTGAGCGACCACGGCATTGAGCGCACCGCCCTTTGGCAGCGCGGCGTAGATACGGACAGCTTCACGCCCGATCGCGCCACCACCGAAATGCGCGACTTCCTCAGCCAAGGCCACCCGGACGCGCCCCTGTTGATCTACATCGGTCGCCTGTCCGCCGAAAAGGAGGTCGATCGCATCCGGCCCGTGCTCGAATCGATTCCCGGCGCGCGGCTCGCCCTCGTAGGTGACGGCCCCTACCGCGCCGAGCTAGAGGAATTTTTCGCGGGAACCAACACCCACTTCGTCGGCTACCTGCGCGGTCTGGAGCTGGCCGCCGCCTATGCCAGCGCCGATGCGTTCATCTTCCCCTCGCGCACGGAAACCCTCGGGTTGGTGTTGCTGGAAGCAATGGCGGCCGGCTGTCCCGTGGTGGCGGCCAACGCGGGCGGTATTCCCGATATCGTCACCGACGGCGTAAACGGCTTCCTGTTTGACCCCACCGATGAGCAAGGGGCTGTCACAGCGACCCAACGCCTGTTTGCCGACCCCAGCCAGCGGGCTGATCTGCGATCGGCTGCCCGAGCTGAGGCCGAACGCTGGGGCTGGGCCGCCGCCACCCGCCAACTGAAGGACTATTACTACGGAATCTTGAGCATGAGTCAGCGACAGGCGGCTTAGGCTGAAATGGCCAGCCCAATTCGGGCGATCGACCCTACTGGTTTATGGAGCACCTCTCAACAATGACGGACTCAACGGGCGACACAATCACCATTGGCATTCTGGGCGGCAGCGGTCTCTATCGGATGGAGGCGCTGCAAAATCCCCAAGAACAGCGGATTGAAACCCCCTTCGGCCCCACCTCCGACGCAATCATCACCGGAACCTTGGACGGTGTGCCCGTGGCCTTTCTGGCCCGCCATGGCCGCCACCATCACCTGCTGCCCACGGAAGTGCCCTACCGCGCCAACATCTGGGCCCTCAAAACCTTGGGCGTGCGCTATCTCCTGTCCGTGTCGGCGGTGGGATCGTTGCAAATGGCGGCTAAGCCTCTGGATATCGTGTTGCCGGATCAGTTCATCGATCGCACCCGTAACCGGGTTTCCACCTTTTTTGGCGATGGCTTAGTGGCCCATATTGCCTTTGGCGATCCCATTTGTGCAGCCTTGTCGGGCTTGGTGGCTGAGGCGATCGACTCCCTGGCCCTGTCGGAGGTGACGTTGCATCGCGGCGGAACCTATCTCTGCATGGAAGGGCCAGCTTTCTCCACGCGGGCCGAATCCCAGCTCTATCAAAGTTGGGGAGCCACCGTCATTGGCATGACCAACTTACCGGAAGCCAAGCTGGCCCGAGAAGCGGAAATCGCCTACTGCACGATCGCCCTGGTCACCGACTATGACTGTTGGCACCCCGGTCACGACAGCGTGACCACCGAGATGGTGATTGGGAACTTGCATCGCAATGCCGACAACGCCCGATCGATCATCCGAGAAACAGTCCGCCGCTTAGGGGCCCAACCGCCCGAGTCGATCGCCCATCAGTCCCTGGCCGGTGCGCTGCTCACCCCCCTCGACAAAGTGCCCACCGCCACGCTCGATCGGCTCGCCCCCCTGTTGGCTCCCTATCGTTAAACGCAGCACCCACTGAGCAAATGAGCAAAAGACCCAGGGCCTTTAGGCTCTGGAGTTCAGGGACGGGAGGCTAAACAACCGGCACAACCCAGCACTGGCGGGCCAATTCCCCTGATCGATCGGCTGAATGGGGTAATCCACGGCTTGTTAGTAATGGGCTTGGCCATCCGGGCCGATCGCCCCCGTCCAAACCACCGCCCGGGTGTTGGCCTGGGACAAATCCGCATCAATCAACACCGCCCCCCGCAGCACAGCACTGCTGAAATTCGTCCATTGCAAGCGAGCCTGGAACAAATTGGCATCGCTCAAATCCGCTTGGCGCAACGTTGACCAACTGAGATTGGTTTCCCGCAAATTTCCCTTCAGCAGTTTGGCCGCCGTGAAATCCGCCCCGATCGCCTTGGCTCGCCGCAGGTCGCAACTGGACAAGTCCGCCGCCAAAAACACCGTGCTACTGGCATAAACCTCCAGCAACATCGCCCCCACCAACACCGAATCTGAAAAATTGGCCTTGGTCAAATTGGCCCGCGTGAGGTTCGCCTTGGTCAAATTGGCTTCCGTGAGCTTGGCGTGGTGCAACGTGGCCTCTCGCATGTTGGCCCCTTCCAAGTTGGCCTGATGCAAATCCGCTTCACTGAGATTGGACTCGATCAACACCGCTTCCCGCAAATTCGCCCCGACCAACTTGGTGGCCCGCATCGAGCAACCGGACAAATTCGCCTGATCGCCCAAATCCACGCCGCTCAAGTCCGCCCCAATGCAGTTCGCATTCACCAAATTGGCTCCCCGCAACGACGCATCCCGCAACTTCACCTCGCGGAGATTAATCCCACGCCATTGCACATGATTCGCCTCCACGCTCAGTAAACGCGCTTCCCGCAGGTTTCCTTCTTCCAAATTGGAGCCGGACAACTTGGCCCCTGATAAATCCGCCCCCTGGAGCGAAATACCGGGCAATAGGGCCCCACTGAGATCCGCCGATGACAAATCAACGCGGTCAAAATCTCGCTCTCCGGCTGCGTAGCGTTCGAGCAATTCGCTAACTTCCATGGGGGAGCCTCATCACGGACTTCAATGCTGCTGTCTGGGGGATATGAACAATCCACATTTCAATCGTCCTCAAAATCCCCCGTAGGACTGGGGCAGAGATTTCAACACCAGCTCAGCAATTCAGCAGTTCTAGCAATTTCACAGAGCCATTCAAAACTAATTCACACCCTTGGACTTCAACCCCAGCAACTTGGCCAATCAAGGACAGGGCCAACCAGCGACATGGCGAAATGACTAGGCGATCGGGATTTTGTTTGGGCTGCGATCGTAACCATGCTGATTTTACACCTCGGCTTAGGGTCGCTCCTGACAGGACGGGGCTTGCACCCCCAACGGCCGCCAACGATATGGCCAGTCCTGCCCGATCGCATCACCCATCTTCAGCTTTTTGTCCCGGTGAATCTACCCACAGCCCAGAACGATCAGTATCGCTAGATACAGAACGATACTCGACAAAATTGATGCAATTGCCTGTGTTTAAAGCAAGTCCACGTCGATCGACAATTGCTGCGCCAAGAGACTGTCTTGGATTGCAGTCTAGCTCTCATTGAGTCCCTGTCAAACCCTGGGGCAAACCACTCCCAAAGGCGATGCATCTACAAAAGGCGGCCAGTCCGATCGTGTCAGCCTGTGGAGCAAATGAAGCCAACTTCGCCGCGATGGAGCAGGAAGCTTCCTGATTGCCGCATTCGTGAGCGAATCGCAGCAATTGTTAGTGAAGGAGTGATGGTCTTAGTTTTAACCAGTCAGCAACCGCCCTGTCTCTGAACCATCCATATCAACATCAACCCCTATAGGAACCGTTAGTCTATGGCTAGGCTCAAGTTCTCGGGTCGCCGTAAGGGGCATTCGCGCTCCCTTAACGAGGGCACCGATCGATCCATTGACCAGATCCTGAGTGCCGGGCGATCGTTCTTTCACGACGTATTCGGTCGCCGCACCTCCCTCGGTTGGTTAGCCTGCATTCCTTTGGCCGCCGTGATTGTGGCCACCTGGAACCTGGCTGCCCATGCCGCTGAACCCATCAAGCCCGAAGACGTTCAGGGCCTGCTGAACATGACCTGGGTTCTCGTGGGAGCCATCCTCGTGATCTTCATGAACGCGGGCTTCTGCATGTTGGAAACGGGCTTCTGTCGTCAGAAGAACGCCGTTAACGTTCTGACCAAGAACCTGATTGTATTTGCCCTGGCCACCTTAGCATTCTGGGCTTTGGGCTATGGCTTCATGTTTGCCCAAGGCAATAACGTGATTGGCACGACGGGCTTCTTCCTGTCAGGAACGCCCGAAACCTACGGCATTGAAGCAACGGGGCTGCCGGTCTCGCTGCACTTCCTCTTCCAAGTTGCCTTTGCGGGCACCGCCGCCACGATCGTGTCCGGTGCGGTGGCTGAGCGGGTGAAGTTCGTGGACTTCTTGATCTTTAGCTTGCTGCTGGTTGGGGTGTCCTACGCCATCACAGGCCGTTGGATTTGGAGTGGCACGGGCGGTTGGTTGTTCAACATGGGCTTCCGCGACTTCGCTGGTTCAACGGCGGTACACTCCGTCGGTGGTTGGGCAGCGCTGATGGGTGCTTCGATTCTGGGGCCCCGGATGGGTAAGTATGACAACGGCCAACCCCGCGCCATCCCTGGCCACAACATGAGCATTGCCACGTTGGGCTGCTTGATTCTGTGGGTTTGCTGGTTTGGGTTTAACGGGGCTTCGACCCTGGCGGTGAATGCAGCAGTGCCTTACATCGCTGTGACCACCAACTTGGCCGCCGCAGCGGGTGGCGTAACCGCCACGTTCACATCCTGGTGGCTGTCGGGCAAGCCGGATCTGTCGATGGTGATCAACGGCATCCTGGCTGGCTTGGTGGGCATCACGGCGGGTTGCAACGTGGTTGACTACACCGGTTCTGTGTTGATTGGTGGCATTGCCGGGATTCTGGTGGTGCTGTCGGTGGGCTTCTTTGACTCGGTGCTGAAGGTCGATGACCCGGTGGGTGCTACTTCGGTGCACTTGGTTTGCGGTGTTTGGGGCACGCTGGCGGTCGGCCTGTTCAGCATTGGTAAGGATGCAACGGGTGCGGATGCGGCTGGCTTGGGCCTGTTCTATGGTGGTGGTTTGACCCAGTTGGGTGTTCAATTCCTGGGTGTTGCCATTGCTGGTGGGGTGACAGTGTTACTGTCCACCATCTTCTGGTATGCCCTGAATGCCTTTGGTGGCATTCGGGTTTCGCCCGAGGAAGAAGCCATTGGCCTCGATATCGGCGAGCACGGGATGGAAGCCTACAGTGGCTTTGTGAAGGACAACACCTCGATCGGCCCCACGGGTACGGCGGCAATGGGTGTTTCGGATCAAACCGCATCCTAGGGAAAAGCCTCGGTACTGGGGCGAGGTCGGGTAACGATGCTTTTCTATCGTTTCGACGACCTTAGCTGTTAGCCGAGTTCGGATGCGACTGATTACCACAGGTGTTCAATGACACAGGAGGGGGCGATCGCCCTCTTTTGTGTTTAGGGATGTTTTTTTTGCGGCCAAAGTTCGCTAGAGTTCTTAGTGAATTGGTCTTTTGGCGATGGATGCAAGGTCAACGGAGCCAGTTAGGGCCGGTTGGCTTGCACCGAGGCAGGGTCACCACAACGTTTCAGGGCAAATCGTGTTTTCTCGATCGCGTGCTCGACGAACAGGAATTTTTGGCCGCTCGATTGGCTGGTCACGCCGATCGAGTGGTTTCTCACCGTCTAAGCCCCGCGCTCCTTGGTGGGTCAAATGGTCTCTATGGGGCAATGGATTGTTAGCAGTGGCCTTTTTGGTGGTCGTCACGGGCCTAGACCGTGCGGCGGCCAAGGCCATTGCCCAAGCGATTGACCAGATTCAGCAAACCCAAGAGTCTTTGGAGCGATCGCCCACCAGGGCCGTGGCAGCCACGGTGGCCACTCCGAAGCGATCGCCCGTCGCGGCCACCAGTTATGAAGGATGGGTGGCTCGGCGGCGGCAGGAGGCCAATGCGATGGCCCTGCGACGGCCCGCCCGGTTGGCGGTGTTGGTGGGCGATTCCTTAACTCTGGCCTTTCCGTCCCGTCTGTTGCCGGCGGGAACCACTTGGCTAAATCAGGGCATCTCTGGGGATACGACCCGGTTGTTGTTGCAGCGATTGGATGGGTTGGCGCGTCTGCAACCGGAGGTGATTTTTGTGGCGATCGGGATTAATGACCTGATGCAAGGGGTCAGTGATGACACGATCGTGGAAAATCACCGGGCCATCACCCAAGAATTGCGCCGGGCCCACCCCAATTCGCGGATTGTGTTGCAAAGCCTGTTTCCCCATCGCGGGGCTAGCTCCACTTGGGAAGGTCGGGCCCGCTTGCGCCAGGCCACACTCGATCGAATCAAGCGCATTAACCGCCGGTTGAACCAGGTGGCCCGGGATGAACGGGTGGGCTTCTTGGATTTGTTTCCGATGTTCACCGATCCGCAGGGCAATCTGCACCCAGATCTCACTACTGACGGCCTGCACCTGAGCGATCGGGGCTATTTGGTTTGGCGTGCGGCCCTCGATTCTTTCTTACAACTGTCGCGATCGGGAGCGGCGGGGTTAACCGTCGCACCGCGACCCACCGAGGAAAACCGGGCCGGGGCCCAGCGCTTGACCGATTCCGACAACCGGAGCGTGGCAACTCCAAGCGATCGCCCTTCCCCCACGCCCAAGGCCTCACCGGCCGATCGCAAACCGTCCAGCAGCAGCGCTGCGCCCGCCAATCGTCCAGCGGAGTCGCCCGATCGGGCCCGCAGCACCAACCGGCGCGAAGCACCCGCCACCACCGACGACCAGCGCCCCTAAGGCCGTAAGATATTCACCAACTCACCAGCTAGACGGGCAACGACCAGGCCACGGGTCACCAGGCCATGCACAGAACGCCATGCACAAATTGATTAAAGGCTTGCGGCAGTTTCAGCAAGATTACTTCGCTTCCCATCAAAAGCTGTTTGAAGAGCTGGCCCATGGGCAAAAACCGCGCGTTCTCTTCATCTCTTGTTCTGACTCCCGCGTTGACCCGGAACTGATTACCCAATCGGATCCTGGCGAAATTTTCGTGATCCGCAATGCCGGTAACATCATTCCCCCCTATGGCGCGGCCAATGGCGGTGAAGGAGCGACGATCGAGTATGCGATCGAAGCCTTGGGGGTGAGTGAAATTGTGGTTTGCGGCCATTCCCACTGCGGAGCCATGAAAGGCCTGCTGAAGATCAAAGAGCTGGAAGACAAAATGCCCTTGGTCAGCCGCTGGCTGGAACATGCGGAAGCAACGCGCCAGGTGGTTTTGCAAAACTACAGCCCCTGTAGTGGTGAAGATTTGCTGGAAATTGCGGTGGCCGAAAACGTGCTCACCCAAATTGACAACCTGCGCACCTATCCCTGTGTGCGAGCCAAGCTGAACCAGGGCAGCTTGCGACTCCATGCTTGGGTTTATGAAATTGAAACAGGGCGAATTTATGCCTACGACCCCCAAACCCAGGAATATGTGGAGCCGGAAAGTGCCTGGAATCGGCCCACGCCGACCCTGACCTTGCCCCAGCGCCAAGCCCAAGCCTGTGCCTGGTTGCCGCCGGAGCAGTCAGAGCGAATCTATCGCGGCGCACGCTAGGGCCCGCTGTCAAATCGCCCGCAACCCTGATTCCACCGTGACAAAATCGTGAGGGGCAAGGGGCTTCAGCCCCTCGTTACGACGATCGGGGCGTGAACAATCAACCGTTTTCGCTTGATTCCAGGAGCTGCCGACAGGCCGCTCAGCTTCCCGGCACGACGATCGGGGCGAGGTAATGATCGAGCGAATGATTCTCGATCGAGCGATTCCCTAATCCGTAGTGGGCAGGGCCGCATGAACCGATCGCTCTAAATAGATTTGAGCCACCCGATCGCCCGGGAATTGCCGCAAACATTCCTCAAAACAAACGGCCGCCGACTTGAACTCTTGACGGTGATAGAGCCAAGTGCCTTCCTCAAAATGGGCCATGGTGGAGAGTTTTTGGTCGCGGATGGGGGACGGATCGCCATCGATCGCCTCAAACACCGCCACGGGCCGAGATTTACCTGTCACCTGTAACCGATCGATAAACCGCAGGTGATAGCGCGTTGGATCCTCCATCTGGGCGATCGTGTGGTGGGAAATCAGGATGCTGCTTTGGTAGCGCTTGGTCAGGGTTTCCAACCGGGCCGCCAAGTTAACCGCGTCACTGATGGCAGTCCCATCCATCCGATTTTTACCGCCCACTGTTCCCAATCGCATTTGGCCAGTGTTGATGCCAATGCCAATTTCGATCGGCACTTCGCCCGCCTGTTGTCGTTCGCGGTTAAAGACTTCCAAATTTCGCCGCATTTCGATCGCGGAGGCCACCGCGTCATCGGCCGATTCCGGAAACAGCGCCATCACCGCATCGCCAATGAATTTGTCAATGAAGCCGCCATTTTGCTGAATCGCCGGTTCCATGTGGGCCAAATAGCGGTTAATGAACCGGAAGCTCTCGGCCGGTAAAAGGTTTTCCGTGATCGTGGTGAACGATCGAATGTCGGAAAACAAAACCGACATCTGCCGTTCCACTTGGTCGCCCAGTTCCACCTCCAAAATGCTCTGTTTATTCAGCAAACGCAGGAACTCGTGGGGCACAAACCGCCCGTAGGCAATATTGATGTGGGACAGTTGCAGATGGGTTTTCAGACGAGCCAGCAATTCCTTCTTGGAAACGGGTTTCGTGAGGTAGTCATTGGCTCCGGAGTCGAGACCTTGCACCAAGTCTTCCACCTGGTTTTTGGCCGTGAGCATCAAAATCGGCAGCTTGTGGGCGGGATAGCGCGATCGCAACTGCTGGGTCAGCTCATAGCCGGTCATTTTCGGCATCATCACATCCACCAACACCACATCGGGCTGAAACCCTTGCTCCAAAACAGCCAGGGCAGCGGGGCCGTTGTCGGCGGTCACGATTTCATACTCCTCCTGGGACAGGAAATTTTCCAGCACCTGAAGATTCACCGGCTCATCATCCACCATCAGGATTTTGAACCGTTGATTGGGTTGGGTGCGGGCGGCGCTGGCCTTGGCCAAGAGCTGTTCCGTGTCCCGCTGGCTGAGGGCTTCTAGGAGACGATCGCCCTCCACGGTGGCCGGAGCCAGGGTAATCGGTTCCGGTGAGATCGGGGCTTCGGGAGCCGGTTTGGGATTGGTGGGGGCAGACTTGCGCAACATCATGGGCGATCGCCGGAAGCTGGGCATTTCGTAGGTGAGGGCTGGCGCTTCCAGGGCCACCGGCAAGGTCAGCGTGAAGATGGATCCCACTTCGGGACGGGACTCCACCCAAATTTTGCCCCCATGCAGTTCCACCAGTTGCCGCACAATGGCCAACCCCAACCCCGTGCCGCCATATTCCCGCGCCGTGGAGCGATCGGCCTGTTCAAAGGATTCAAAAATGCGCTCGATCGCCTCTGAGGGAATACCAATGCCCGTATCACTGACAGAAATGGCCAGCCACTTTTGGGCAACCGTTTCCGGAGGCGACTCGGAAGGATGCCCCCGCTCCAACTGCTCAGATTCTGCCGGATCCAATCCGGGGCGATCGAACAGAGCACCCTGCCCGATCGCGCTTGAGGGCATCACCACCCCCGTTAATTGATCCAATTGTTGACCCAATTGCTGATCCCCCAATTGAGGATCTAGGGAGTTGGCAGGATCGACAGAAGGCGGCTGATGCAACTGATGCAACAGTTCCGCGTCCGGTTGCCAACGGCGAGCATGAACAATCACCTCACCGCTTTGGGTGAACTTGAGCGCATTGCTAACCAGGTTGTGCAAAATCTGTTGCAGCCGGTTGAAGTCCGCCAACACGGGCGGCAGAGCCAAATCAATGGCATTCACCAGCGCCAAGCCCTTACGTTCCGCTTGGTCGTAGTGCAGTTGCAACACCTGTTCCACCACCACAGCCAAGGTGCAAGGGCGCAGGGCCAGGTCAATCGTCTGGTGTTGCAGTTTGGAAAAGTCCAGCAGATCGTTCACCAAATTGGCCAACCGATGGCCACTGGCGGCGATCGTGTCCAGGTTTGACCGTTCCCGATCGCTCAATCCTCCCCGATCGTCATCCAGCATCGCCTCCGCCAAGCCAATGATGCCGTTGAGGGGCGTGCGCAGTTCATGGGACGTATTTGCCAGCAAATCATCCTTCAGGCGGTTCAGGCGCTGGAGTTCCTGGTTGGCGGTTTCCAACTCCGCCGTCCGTTGCTGCACCTGGGCTTCCAGGCTCGCATTCAGGGACTCCAGCGCCTGGGACTTTTCCTGCAAGGCATCCATCACCTGGTTGTAGCGCTCGGCAATGTAGCCCACCTCCGTGAACGGATCCACCGGCACTCGCAAGTGCAAATCTCCCTGGCGAGCATGGTGATCCATCACCTCAAATAGGTCATAGACCTCCGTTTTCACCTGGTGCTCCGCCACGTTCAGGCCCATCTGTTCTTCCGCAAGGGAAACCCGCAGGGGATGCAGGCGATCGACCCAACGCAGCAACCCGTAGGACAACCCAAAAGACCAGAGGGCGCAAACTCCAATGCCCAACAGTTGCACGGCAATTTGTTGGGGGCGCTCCAAACCGCCCGGCATTTGGCTCAAATCCCCAAATAACCCCACACAGAGCGTGCCCCAGGCCCCGGCTCCCGCATGGATGGGCACGGCTCCCACCGCGTCATCGATTTGGCGGCGATCGAGCCACCATTCCACCACCAACGCCACGGCGGCCCCGGTGAACCCCACCACCAGGGCGATCGGGGTCGTAATCACATTGCAGCAGGCCGTCACGGCCACCATGCCCGCGAGGGAACTGTTGATCAGGCATTCCACATCCGGCCGGTGGCGATAGTACCAACCCAGGGCCCCGCCGCCCAGCATCCCCGCCACACCCCCAATCACCGTATGCACCAGCACCGCCGGGACATGTTCATTGAGGGCCAGGGTGCTGCCGCCATTGAACCCCAACCAGCCCAGCCACAGCATCATGGCCCCAAGCATGGAAAAGGGCAGATTCGACCCGCTGATTTTGTGCTGCCGGGTGGCTTCGTCATAGCGCCCCCAGCGCGGCCCCACCACCAACAGCGTCGCCAGGGCAATCCAGCCCCCCACGCTATGCACCACTGTGGAACCCGCAAAGTCATAGAACCCGAGCGATCGTAACCAGCCCACCCCCTGGCCGGCAGGACTTGCGCCCACAATTTCCATTCCCTTCCAAGCCCAATGGCCAAACAGGGGATAGATCAATCCTGAACAAAGGAAACAAACGATTAGATAAGACGAAAACCGCATTCGTTCCGCCACCGCACCGGAAATAATGGTGGTGGAAGTGCCACAAAACATTAATTGAAAAATTAAAAAAGCCGCCAGCTGAGGCTGCGATTCCACCGATAGGGCAAAGTAGTCATGGCCCATCCAACCCCACCAAGAGGGGCCAAACATCACCCCAAATCCAAACAACCAGTAGAGCAGTGCCGAAATGCCAAAATCTGATAGGTTTTTGGCCGCCACATTAATGCTGTTTTTCGATCGGGTCATGCCCGATTCCAAACACATAAAACCAGGCTGCATCAGAAACACGAGTCCCGAGCACCCCAGCAACCAAGCCACATCGCGCATATTCAGCCAATTGAGATGAGCAGCCACAGGATCCCTACTCCAACATGGGGAGCATTTACCGTTCGTTGCATCTTTTCTTCAATAATTTTTAGCAACTGCTTCAGTCTAATCAGAAGTCTCCAGTGGGGGGCAGATTGGACTTGCCCGATCAAACCCCACAATCAACCCAAAGGCATGGATTAATCTCAGTCCGCATTGGGTTTTATTGCTTTTGCTGATCTTCTCACTGCCAAGGGAATTACGGAATCAATGTCCTATTTTAGGTATTAATTAATACATTTAAAAGGATTACCGAGAACCGCTTCAATCATCCGAATCTATCCTCTTTTGGACTGGTCTTGAATCGGTGGCCGCAGGCCATTGCCCATGGAGTTACCCAAGGACTGCTGACCCAGAATTCAGCAGTTGCCGGATCCACGATCGAATTCGCCTGATATTCTGAACAAGCTGACTGGCTGAGTCTTGGGCCCATTCAACCCCATCCATCGGCTCAGGAAACCATCCCCTTGGGTCAGTCTTAACCTGTTTTTGCGCTGTTGAGATCGCCCTGCTTTGCAATACCTGCGCGATGGTCAAGCCATTTATGAACAGTCCTTCGCCACGATTCGGGCGGAGGTGGATTTGGCACAATTGCCCACGGATTTGCAGCCGGTGGCGGTGCGGCTGATCCATGCTTGCGGGATGACGGATTTGGTGACGGATTTACAGGCCACGGCCAGTGCAGCGACGATCGGCCGATCGGCCCTGGCGGCCGGCGCGCCGATCCTTTGTGATGCGCAAATGGTGGTGCAGGGCATCATCCGCGATCGCTTGCCGGCCACGAATCCGGTGATCTGCACCCTGGGCGATCCAGCAGTGCGGCCGTTGGCCGAGCAAATTGGCAACACCCGATCGGCGGCGGCGGTGGAACTGTGGCGGCCCCATTTGGCGGGGGCCGTGGTGGCGATCGGGAATGCGCCCACGGCCTTGTTTCACCTGCTGGAATTGCTGGATGCGGGTTGGCCAAAACCAGCGCTGATTTTGGGCTTCCCGGTGGGATTTGTGGGAGCGGCGGAGTCGAAGGCGGAATTGGCGGCCAATTCGTGCGGTGTGCCGTTTATCACGCTGCATGGACGGCGGGGCGGCAGCGCGATCGCGGCGGCGGCGGTAAATGCCCTGGCGAAGGAGCTGGAAGCGTGACGGGCAAGCTCTACGGCCTGGGCGTGGGGCCGGGCGACCCGGAATTGCTGACCCTGAAGGCGCACCGAATTCTCACGACCGTGCCGGTGGTGGCCTATCCGGCGGCGGCCGATGGCGGCTCGGTGGCACGGGCGATCGTGGCGGCATTCTTGCAACCGACGCAAATCGAAGTCCCGATCGTCCTGCCCTTCAGCCCTCAGGAGTCGGCGGCGGCGGGCTACGATCGCGGCGCGGCAGAAATCGCAGCTCACCTGGCAGCGGGGCGCGATGTGGCGGTGCTCTGCGAGGGGGAACCGATGCTCTACGGTTCGCTCATGTATTTGCTAAATCGACTGGGCGATCGCTTCCCCACAGAGCTAGTACCGGGCATTTCCTCAACCCTGGCGGCGGCGGATATGGCCCAAGTGCCCCTAACCTATCGGCAAGATGTGCTGACGATTTTGCCGGCCACGCTCGATCGCCCGACCCTGCGAGATCGCCTGGCCCAAACTGATGCGGCGGTGATTATCAAGCTGGGGCGGCATTTTGGGAAGGTGCGATCGGTGCTCGATGAGTTGGGGCTAACGGGGCGATCGATCTACATCGAACGGGCAACCCTACCGCAGCAACAAATCCGGGCGATCGACCAGGTAGACCCGGCCGCCGTGCCCTACTGGTCGCTGATTCTGATTCCCAGCCGCAGCGACCCGGGAGCTTAGGGCATCTTTTCCTACGCCTACCACTCCAGACAAGGGGCTTAGGACATGTCATCCAATGCGATTGAGCGGCGTTGAAATGGCTAATTTTCCCAGTTCAACCACCCTAGACAAGGGGCTTAAGCCCCTTGCCCCCTCACGACCAAACGACGCAAACATCAGGACTTCGGGGATTTATTGACAGCCCCTAGGCTAAAAAATCACCATGGTTGCCGCAGGTGCAACGGCCGCTGTCCCCGGTGCTGGGGGTCGATCGGGCGGGCGAATCAGCAACCCTTGGCCCGTCGGCAACGAGGCGATCGCCACCTGTTTTTGGCGGGCAAAGTCATCCATTCCCAATTTTTGCGGGCGATAGCCGTTGTAGGCGTAGTCATCCAGCAAAATCACCGCTCCCGGCACGAGTCGCGGCCAGAGAAACTCCAGGGCCGCCACTTCCGGCGGTGAGCAGTTCAGGTCAATATGCACAAAGGCGATCGCCCCAGAATCAATCTGCGGCAAGGTTTCCGGGATCGATCCCTCAATGATTTTGGCTTTGGGCCATTCACTGAAGTTGCGGCGCACGGACTCCACACCACTGACGTAAAAGCCGTTGTCGAGTAGCTCGCGGTTTTTGTCGAGGATGCCGCCGGCCCGTTCGCGATCGGACACGTACTTGGGATCTAGCCCCTGGAACGTGTCGAGCAAATAGAAGGTGCGATCGCCCCGGTTCCAATCCAGGTAATTCATAATCGCCGAACTGAGGAAGCCGTGATTCACGCCGCATTCCACAAAGTCCCCCGGCAGTTGGGCCGCCGTGGCCGCCGCCCACAGACCCACATGGACGCGCCAATGCCATTGGTAATCCCAGCCCACGGCCTGCACGCCGCGCGCGTAGGCCCTTTGGAAGGCGGGATCGTCCATGAACTCGTGGTTGTGGACGCTGCGGAGACCGTCGCGATCGTAGACGACTTCCCCCAGTTCAGGATTATGCATGGCTCGCTCTAGACCTCAGCCAGTTCCCGTTCAGCGCGCTTGTAGGCTTCGTCGATCACTTCCGAAAGGGTCGGGTGAGCGTGCACCACAAAGGCCAGATTCTTCACGGAGTCGCGCTGGGCGATCGCCGTGGCCACCTCTTGGATCAAGTCCGAAGCGTGAATGCCAAAGATATGCGCGCCCAACACTTCGCCCGTATCCTTGCGGAAAATCACCTTGGCCAGGCCGTCGCCTTCGCCCTCAGCGATCGCCTTGGAGTTGCCCTTGAAGTAGGTGCGAGTCGTACCGACACTGAAGCCTTCCGCCTCGCCCAGTTCCTTGGCTTGGGGTTCCGTCAAACCGACGAAGCTAATTTCGGGGTGGGTGAAGGCGGCGGCGGGAATGCTGCGGTAGTCAACTTCCCGATCGCGCCCGCAGATGTTTTCCACGACGACCACGCCCTGGGCCGAAGCCGCGTGGGCCAGCATCATTTGCCCCGTCGCGTCCCCGATCGCCCAGAGGTGCGGCACCGGTTCGCCATCCTTCAGCACCTGCATCTTGCCGTTGACGGGAATGAAACCGGGTCGGTTAGTTTCCACACCCACGTTCTCCAAACCAATATTGGCCGTGGCGGGGCGACGACCCGTAGCCACCAAGCAAGCATCGACTTCCAACACGTCCACCACTTCCTTGGTTTTTGCGTCGGTTAGTTCGATCGTGACCGGCGCGCCGGGGGTGATCTTGGTGGCAAACACGCCGGTATAGGTTTCGATGTCGCGCTGATCGATCAGCGTCCGCTTGGCCACCTTGGCAATGTCCGGATCAAAACCGGGCATCAGTTGATCGAGGGCTTCGATCATCGTCACTTCCGCGCCCAGGGCCGTGTACACATCGGAGAATTCCAAGCCGATGTAGCCGCTGCCGATGATCGCCACCCATTGGGGCACGGATTCCAGCCGCACCGCTTCATCGCTGGTGAACACCGTTTTGCCATCCAGCTCGATTCCCGGCGGCACAAAGGGCACAGACCCGGTGGAAATCAAAATATTGCGGGCGCTGATCGTTTTGGTGATCGTGCGGTTGCCGTCGGCGGTGTTCACTTCCACCTTTTGGGGAGCCAGCAGCTTGCCCCAACCCTGGATGATGTCCACACCGATTCGCTTCAGGCTGTTGGTCAGGTCGCCTTGGATTTTGCCCACCAGGTTGGTGGCGTGGTCGGCGATCGCCTGGCGATCGAACTGCACGCCGCCCACTTGAATCCCCATGGCTTTGAGGTGTGCGGCATTGCGAAGATCGCGCACCCGGCCGGAAGCCGCCAGCAATGCCTTGGAAGGAATGCAACCCCGGTTAACGCAGGTGCCGCCCATTTCGGCTGCTTCCACGATCGCCGTTTTCAGGCCACAGGCGACGGCGTGCAGTGCTGCACCATGGCCGCCGACTCCGGCTCCGAGGATCAACAAGTCGTAGTCGAATTCTTGAGTCACGCCCGCCTCCTGGGTTTGGATTGCTCTCAAAGTCCCCATTGTCCGGCGAAAGGGGCGATCGGGCAATTGCCACCCGGCCACCAAGCCGCCCCGGCTCGCTCAGTCTCGCCGTTAGCATCCAGTGGATTGGTCGATCGCTAGCAACTGGGATCCCGTTTCACAAAGGGCACGAGGTGCATCATAAAATCTCGCTTCCCAATTGCAGCACCAGCCATCCGCAAAATGCCATAGGTTGTAGTTAGGTGAAAGTAGAAATTCGGCATCAAAAAATCATCCACATAGGCTAATCCTGGCAGCTCCAACGATAGGCCTTCTCCTAGGTCAATGCGATGAATTTCTGAGAGTTTGGCATCTCCGGCGTTAATCTGACTCAGCAACTCTCGGGTGGAGGTGATGTAATCCCGAGCAGTTTCCAAGGTGGTCACTTCGGGGTTCAAGTTGCTGGCGGGTTGGTCAGCACACCAAAGGGCAAAGTTACGCGGCTGGTTACAGGTAAAGGCGATTTGTGTGCCAAAGGGCAGCATGTCGGGCGCAAGCCGAAGCTGAAAGAGGGCAGCCCGATCGGTGACAAAGTGAGAATCGGCAATATCCAGCAAATGGCTCAAGGTTTCTAGGCGAGATTCAAAAATCGCCCGAAATCGCTTAATTCTGATGTTTTCCATGATGTTTGCAGCAATAGAGCGAAAGACCCCAAACCTGAGCAGCCACAGATAAGGCGCTCTTTCAAAACAATATTAACTGTAAATTTCAGTTTCCATCGTGGCAGTAATAGCCTGTAGGATCCAAGTTGCCTATCCACAATCCATAACCCAAGCGATGCGATCGTATTCAGGGAAAAGGTAATGATTGCTTTTGAAATGAATAGCGCCTCTCCTAAAGAGCAATGAACATTGCCCTCTCTACCAAGTCTATATAGACACGGACTATGAAAAGTCTTCATAATTGGAAATTCGTTTGAGAAAATCAAAGACAGCAGGATATTTTTCATATCCTGATCGCAATTTTTCTACTAGTTGTCTATCAGCATCACAAATTGATTGCTTAAAGATTTTAGAAAATTGTTGCTTCATGCTAGAACCAGAAAACTTTATTCGAGTCTCAGGATCAACATCATTAACCAAATCTTCTGCAACAGTTAGAATTCCTTTAGCAATGAAATATTGGTTTTTTTGACAGAGTTTTTGAATGGCATCTTGCTGATTTTTACTCGATATTTTCTTTTTTTTCATTTTATTGAGTTGCTTTTCCAAAATATAAAAGAATACTTCGGGATAAAGAAAGTCTTCTATTGAGTTTTGAGGCTTGCCCTCAGCAGGTATCACACCAAGAAAGGTTGGTATAAAGTCAACTGTCAAATTTATATTGGGGAAGTTTGATTTTTTTCTTTCAATTTCGGCTTTAACTTCTCTCCCTTTGTTATCATTATCTAAAATAAGCCTTACATAACCTTTAAATTCTTGACACTGATACTGGCTGTCAAAAAATCTAATCTTTTCTTCTGCATTATCAGCACCACTTAGATAAAAAAATTCTGGCTTTGGCAGTTGGAAATACTCCAGGAGGTTTTCAAGATAAACCTGATCAGTCTCACCTTCGACAAGCACAGTATAGGAAGGGAGTAAGTTAATATCTTGATTATCTAGTCCGAGATATTCTCGAATTCTTCTAGATCCTTCAGTTTGATTTAAATCAATATTAATTGTTTCAAAGACTGTAAACTCTCTATCTTGTTTTCTACGGTATGACACTTCCGAGGATTTGATATCAATTAAAAATAAATTGCTGGTATTACGAGGGCTGATGAAAGTAGGTGAATGAGTGGTTATGAAGACCTGGCATGAAAGATCAGAAGATAAATCTCGCAAATCCTGATTTAATTTCTTTTGAAATGCAGGATGAAGGTAGACATCGGGTTCATCAATCACTAGAATCGATGATCGATTAGTAGTTTTTTCTATAATTCTTCGACATAGCAATATATATGCAAGCCTTTGCAATCCAGATCCCTTACCTTCTAAATGACGACTCGCATTTTTGCCATCACTGATATAGAATTCAATATCTTCTGTAATCAGGTCTCTGACTTTCTGTAGGTTATTCTTGATGGAAAAGGCAACACCCCAGCTCTCGCTGTAATTTTTAAATAGAGAGTTGATATCTTTTTGTAGTATGCCAAGAATTTCTTCTAATCCTTCGTAGTAGCGCTCTAGTACATCCTTTAGTTCTCTTTTTGAGCCTGAAAATCTTGTGTTAGCGTATTCAACATTGTATACGTCATCAATTAAATTTTTAATCAATTCTGGGAACGAAACATTAATAGAAGGTACATACAAGAAGTTGATGTTCTTTAAGAACTCTTCTGTAGATCCCAAAAAGCTATTGGCTTTTTCAGGCACTAATCCATTGGCATCAAATTTTCGCTCGATTTTAATTCTCCTTTCTCCATATAAGAACTCAATTTCTATAACAGGGTGAACCGCATCTTGAGAACCTCCACTTCCCTTTTTTAGATGATAAGGAGCATCAATTCTTGATTCGTAGTTGCTAGGATTAAAGAATAGATTAATCGCTCTGAGTATATTGGTTTTACCAGAGTTGTTTGCGCCGCATATAACTATTGGTGATTTTAGATCGTTAACAGTCAGCGTTATTTCTTTGATAGATCTAAAACGCTTAATAGTTATTTTATTAATGGAAATTCTTTCTCTGTTTTTCATAAACAGCTTAAACAATCGAGAATCTTTAGGTACTTCAGTTGTTGAGAAAGTGGTTTTGAATTGTGAGTACAGAAGAGAAAAATTTGTTCACTTGCTGAGTATACTCTATTTTCTAAGTTAATGGCTAGGGATTGATCGCCCGATGGGCAAACGCCACCACCTCATCAATTTGATCAGTTTGCGCGGGATAGACAATCGAAGGGCGATCGATCACCAGCAACTGCACGCCTAATTCCCTTGCCAACGCTTGTTTGAGATCCAGCCCCCCTGCTGCCCCGGCTGCTTTGGTAACAACCACTTCGATCGCCCGATTTTGCCAGTCGGCTCGCTCTTGGGCCGGATCCACCGGCAGGCGCTGGCCAATCACCTCTGAGCGATCGAACCCGAGGGCGATCGCCTGGGCCACGGACTCCGGCAACACCCGCACCCACAAAGCCGCCACCCGATCGCGCCAGGGCAAAATCTGCGGCAAGGCCTTCACCCCCAAAGTGAACAACACCAGCCGATCGCGCAGGAATCGATCGCACAATGCGGCGGCTAGATTGGGCAATCGCAGGGCTGGCGGCTCCAGGGGAATGGCGGGCCGCTCAAATCGCAGATAGGGAATTGATCGAAGGGCGGCGGCGGCGATCGCCTGCTGGGAAATTTCCGTGGCGAAGGGGTGGGATGCGTCGATGATGCCCCGGATGGCGAGATCGGCTAGCCAGGGCATGAGGTCAGCAGGAGCAAACGCGCCCGATCGCACCACGCCGTTTAAGCCGTCATAGAGCCGAGCGGCCGCCGGGTTCACCACCGTGGCAATCCAGGGCAAACCAGCGCGATCGAGGACTTGGGCAAGGGTGCGGCTATCGCTGGTTCCGCCAATTAACCACAACATCAAGGGGCCAGAGCCTGCCACTCAGGGAAACGAAAAATTCAGTAGTGCCTGTGAAGTAATGATGAGTCATCAAGCGATCGACAAGGGGCATTGCGGTGATCAATCAATTGCTAGCTTGCTGCTTCGTGACGGGAAAAAGACAGGGTTCGCCAAACCAAACGATAGATCCGCTAACGCAATGCATGACTCAAATGCATGACGCAATTGTTGCTAGGTAATTGATCAATCTGGTTTCTTGGCCCGCAGAGTGCGACCACCTGCAACCGCCACATAGGATTCAATCCAAGATTCAGAAACCTGCGCGACTCGCGCAATGGCTGCTTGGGAAAGGCGCTCTAGGAGCAGACGATCAATGAGCGCAATCTGCTCAGGCGTGACTCGTTTCTGAGTGGGGTGCTCAATGAACTGTCGGCCACAGGCTTTGCATTTGAAGCGTTGCTTGCCGTTGTGGATGCGACCATTTTTGACCGTGTGGCTGGATTGGCATTGAGGGCAAGCAGGCATGAACTGAAGTCATAGATTACTGCTGCCAGGTTAGCATCATTACTCCACAGGCACTCCCCCTGCGACTGATGAAATCTAATACAACACCATTGTGACTATAAAACTTTGGTAGACGTGAGTTTTAGGGGTTTAGCGAATCATCAGTCCTGAGTTGGGCGATCGCTTCCAAATCAAGACCCGTGGTGCGACTAATCGCTTCATCATCCAAAACACCCAATAACTGTCGGGCGATCGCCCGTTGCGCCGCCAGTTTTCCTTGCTCGATACCCTGGCTGAGAGCCTTTTTAATGGAATTACGCTGATCCTGAATGAAAATTTCCTGATGCTCTAGCTCATCAAGCTCTTGAGCATTCAGGTTGGCTTGGTTCGCGATCGCAAAAGCTTTTTGAATCTCCGGAACCGCTTCCATGCTGGGTGGCACAGACTCCAGCTTTCGGGCAGCTTTCAAAAAATACAACCACTTATCCATCAAGGTTTCTAGATCCGGAAGTTCCTTCTGGAATTTGGGTAATTCAATAAATACCAGCTCAATATCATAGATTGATGAATAATCAGTCAGATAGGTTCTCTCTTTGAGAACGAAGCGCGAAATGAGTTGATCCAGCTCAGGAAACATCTCAAAATCAACGATCGTGAGCGCAATCACCGGTTGCAGATCCGTATAACCATCCCCGATCGCTAGTTGGTTACTATAAGTTTTAGCAGCGTTGTAGAGAATGCGTTTTTGGAAACCTTCGACATTTAAGACCTGCATTTCAATGATCACCGTCTCGGTTTGGCCGTGACTGTCGATGATCGTGGCTTTAATGTCGAGATAGGTATCTTTGAAACCACGGATTCGTGGTCTAAAAGGCGGATCGCGAATTTCCAGATCGCGAATGGTGGAATTTTCCTCATACAAAACCGCATTCAGAAAGCTAATTAAAATATCCTGGCTCTGTTCGGAACCAAAGATTTTTTTGAAAGCATAATCAGTTTTAGGATTGATAAAGCGCATAGTTCTTCTGGATAGCAGTAGGGATGCTACGTGATCGCCAGTCAAGCTATTGCCATCATAGCGATTGTTGATGCGATTCTTGGGTTAGCAAAACATCAAACCCGTTGAGCGCGATCGCCCCCAATTCACCAAAAATGAACAGGGCGATCGCTTTGTCCCAGTCGATCGCCCCTGTTCATTCCCTTTCGATGAATTAGATAGCTTGCCCTAGCTGCCACGATGGCGCTGGGCGATCGTGGCAATCCGCTGACCATATTTCTCAGCCGTTAAGCGATCGCCTGGGTGAACGATCGCTTCACCACCATTGGGATTCAGATCGCTTTGACCCATCACCCCCAAAAACGACCCGAGGCGATTCACCCCCTCATCACTGCCCACGTATTGGCTCGGCATTTCAGCCGCCCCCACCCAGATCATCCCGTGCTGGGCTGCATTGATCGCCATGTATAGCAACGTGCCCTGCTTGTCGCCGCTGGGCGAGCCGGAGTGGGTGAACCCGCCAGCGATTTTGTCCTTCCACTGTTGGGCAAACCAAGCTGAGCTGGCCGCATCCACAAACGCCTTGAACTGGGCCGCCACACCGCCCATATAGGTGGGCGACCCAAACACGATCGCATCCGATCGGGTCAAAGCATCCAGCATCTCCGGATCTTTCCAACGCCCCTCGGTAATCTGCGCGCCGGTAATCCGCAGCAACTCGGCCGTCACACCGTCCACTTGGCTGGCTCCCCGCGCCACCGATTCCGCCATCAGATGGGTGTGCCCAGATCCCGAAAAGTAGACCACTGAGATCGTCGTCATAAAAACCTCAATACGGACTGGAAACGAGCGGCCTCGGCCCGTAGCGCCGATCCTAGAAGTCAATGCCAACTAAAGTAAAGTAGGAACCTAAAAGTAACTAGCTTCCTTTTTACGCCCAAAATTGAGTCTGGAACTGCTTGCCCATGCCTCGCCCCTCCAAAGAAGTGAAGTGCTGCCCCGTCAGCCTGTTGATGGATATTTTGTCTGGCCCCTGGACGCTATACCTGCTGTGGGTGATGACGACGAAGGGGCCGATCCGTTTTGGAGCTTTGAAGCGGCAAGTGAAGGGCATTTCCACCAAAGTGCTCACGGAGCGGCTGCGGCGGCTGGAGCGTGAGGGGCTAATTTATCGCCACTACGAAGCGACCGTGCCGCCCCAAGTCAGCTATGGCCTGACCGATCGGGGGCTGGAACTGGTGCAGGTCTTGGATCAGCTCGGCGACTTGGCCCTGCGCTGGTATGGCGACGGAGCGATCGCCCTGTGTAACCCCGACTCCGAGGCCGCTGAAATTGTCGTGAACTATCCCTAGGAATCGATCGCTCAACTGTCCCGGTTAGCGATCACACGGGCTGGATCGTTTTACCCAATTCGTAAATTCCTATAATTTCAGCAGTAGGAACAAAAAATAGCACTCGACCTAATCTATGGCTCCGATTCACCTGCTTGATACCCGCACCGCCAGTTTTGGCGACCTACTAGGCAATGGTAAACGTTATCAAGTTCCGCTATTCCAGCGTGATTACTCTTGGACTGAAGAGAATTGGGAAGATCTTTGGCAGGATATTTTGGGCTTACATCAGAATCCCAAGACTAGCCATTACATGGGAGCAATCGTCCTACAAAATTCTAGAGAGTCTGATAAAGAATTTACTATTATTGATGGTCAACAGCGATTAGCGACTCTGAGTATTATCGCAATTGTAGTCATTAATAAAATTAAAACTCTAGCAAGTCAGGGCAACAAACCAGAAGAAAATCAGGAGAGGCAAGAAATTTTGAAACGAACCTATTTGAGTGATAAAGATTCTATTTCATTACGTTATTCAAGCAAAATTCGTTTGAATGGCAATAATAATGGATTTTACCAAGATTATCTAATTAATTTGAAGCAACCAAGAAATATTCGCTCTCTTCCCAAATCAAATCAACTCATTTGGCAAGCCTTTGAATATTTTTCAAAACAGATTGATCAACATTCAGAAATAGTAAAAAGCGGGGAAAATCTTGCTGAATTTCTCACAGATATTATTGCTCGTCGGCTACTGTTTATTCAAATCAGCGTAGAAGATGAACTCAATGCTTATACAGTATTTGAGACTTTAAATGCGCGGGGACTGGAGCTCAGTTCAACAGATTTACTTAAAAATTATCTATTCTCGCTAATACGAAGTTCGGGTGACTTGAAGGCACTACAACGCCAATGGCAGATGATTATTAATACCGTACGAATGGAGAAATTTCCTGAGTTCCTGCGGTACTATCTCAGTCTTGAGCAGCCATGGGTTAGACGAGAACGACTCTTCAAAATTGTTCGAGAATCTGTCAAAAATGGTCACCAAGTGTTTGACCTAATAGACCAACTTGAAAGCTACAGCAGCCTATTTGTTGCTCTTGGCAATGCCCAGGATGATTTTTGGCGCGAAACACCTGCTAATCGGGCCTACATTCGAGAATTAGAGTTGTTTCGGGTGAAGCAAGCTTATTCGATTTTATTTGCTGCTCATGGCAAATTTTCTGATGTAGACTTCACACGACTTCTGAAGCTGATTAGTGTGCTTTCTTTTCGATATACGGTTGTTTGTGGTCTGAATCCCAGTGAACTAGAGAAGGTTTATAACCAGGTTGCGATCGCGATTCAAAGTTCAGAAATTACAACTCCTAAGCAAGTCTTTGAAAAACTGCGATCGATCTATGTTTCCGATGAAAAATTTGCACAGGACTTTGAGCTGCTGACGGTTGCTACGAGAGGGCAACAGAAAAAACTGGCTCGCTATATTCTGTGGAAGCTCGAAAATGACGCAGCCAATCAAGAGATTGTTGAAGAGAGTTTTTCGATCGAACATATTTTGCCCGAATCACCGGAGCAGGATTGGCTCGATGATTTTACCGATGCTCAAATCACTGACATGGTGTACCGATTGGGCAATTTGACTCCCCTAGAGCCGCCTCTGAATCGACAAATTGGGAACCAGTCTTACACCACCAAGCGGGATGTTTATCCAACGAGTGCCTATCGCCTAACTCAAGAGATTTTGGCTGAAGAATGGACTCCGAATGCGCTGGCAAATCGCCAGAAACAACTAGCCAAACGAGCGGTACATATCTGGCGATCAGACTTTGCGACCTAGCAGCAATTGCCAATTAATTTCGCTACTTAATCCTAGGAACCGATCGCCTGGAATTGTTCCATGAGCCAGCGGATTGTGTCTGCGTCATCGTTGCGATCGGTGCGTTCCAAGGCCTCCGCGACGATCGCCATCGACAGCCCCGGCAACACCTGGGATTCCTCGATCGCCCGGCTGCCTCGATCGGCGATCGCGAAAGCGATCACCTGTCGCTCATTGGCGTTGATCACCCAATATTCCCGCACGCCCAATTGTTCGTAGAGCAAGCGTTTGGGGCCGAGATCGTCGTTGAAGCTGCTGGCTCCCACTTCCACCACCAAGTCCGGCGGCCCAAACCGATCGAGGTCGATCGGCTCGTTGCCCTTGGGTGGCCACTCGGGGCGATCGCCCACATAAACCGATAAATCAGGCTGGCATTCTTGAGCGCCGGTTTTTCGCAAGCTCACGTTCAAGTAGCGCACCACTCGCATCTGCCGTACCAGGGCATAGAACGCCACAATGTCGGTGGGCGGCAGGTTTTGGCGAGCGTGGTCATGGCCTAAAGGAGTCATCTCAAAGCGCATCCGGCCGTTGTAGTAGTAGCTGCGGCGATCGGGTGGGGCGGCGGGGTCATGGGCGATCGCCAGGAATTCGTCCCAGGTGGCGGGCAACCATTGATCCAGCGGTGGATCTGTAATGGTGGCAGGTGGTGGCGTTGTGGCAAGGGTCATGGGAGAGTCCCCCAGCGATCGGGCGGTGACTGTTTCCAGTGTAGCGAGGCGTTTGATCGCAACCGGCCAACAGGGCTAATCAACAGTTGATGGCCATTGGTTGACGACCATTGATGGCTATTCGGCCCCAATCGGCTAAACTACGGTTAGTCGATCGGAAAACCGGCTTATTAAGCCGTCAGATTAGCCATGACCGCTGTTGCTTCCCTCCATCATCCTCTTCTGTCCAAAGGAACCCGCCTGTTTTTGCGGCGATCGCCCTTGCCCCTCGCGCCCGATCGCCTGTGGCAAATCGAATCCGGCGTGGTGCGCACCTTGGCTTGGTTAGATGACGAATCCTTGGTCACTTTGGGGCTGTGGGGGCCCGGCGACTGGGTGGGCGCGCCCCTCTCCAACGTGGCTCACCACCACGCCGAGTGTCTGACGGATGTGAAGGTGCGGTCTGTGCCGATCGGCCAATGGGCCCCTAACCCTTCAGACCTGTTACGCCGCAGCCAACGCACCGAGGAACTGCTAGCCATCCGCAGCTATCGGCGCGTTGAAATGATGCTTCTGAAATTGTTGGACTGGCTGGGGCAACATTTCGGCCGCAACACCCAAAATGGTCGTGAGATTGACTTGCGGCTGACCCATCAGGATTTTGCTGATCTCCTGGGAGCCACCCGAGTCACCATCACCCGCGCCTTTGGGCAGTTAGAGCGCCAAGGATTAGTCACCCGATCGCTCCATCGAATTGTGTTGTGCCCCGATCGAACATGGCACTACGAAATCTAGTTCTCCCTCGATCGCGCAATAGCACCCAGATGCAACCGGCAAGTCATGATTGGCGGGAGACCTAGGGACTGATTGATGACCAATTCCTAGCCATGATTCATCGCAGGTTCTGGGGAAGTGAGTTGGGGAACTTAAGCTGAATCTCGAAATCCCAGCCGATTACTGACTAAGTAATAGGGCCGCTGTTTTACTTCGTCATAGATTCGACCAATATATTCTCCTAGGATCCCCAGGAAAACCAATTGAATTCCCCCCATAAAAAAGGTTGTGGTCAAACCATAGGCCCAATCTAGAAAGCTATGGCCCAAAACAAATTTGAAATAGAGACCGATCAACCCCAAGGCAAAGGCAATCAGCGCACAAAGCAGACCCACATAAACCGTAATTCGTAAGGGAATGACGGAAAATGAAAAGATGCCATCAAAGGCCAATTTAAACAATTTGCTGATAGTAACCCGAGGTTCGCCACTGAAGCGGGGCCCCCGTTCCACCACCACTCCCGTTTGTCGAAACCCGGCATAGGCCCGCAAACCACTGAGGTAGCGATTACGCTCGGGCATGGATCGCAGAGCCGCCGCCACTTTGCGATCCATGAGCGAGAAAATCCCAGCATCAAGGGGCAAGGTCAACCCAGACAGATAATTTAAGAGGCGATAAAACAATCGAAAGGCAAGGCGTTTAAGGATGAATTCTTTGCGTTTACGACGAATGGCATAAACCACATCATAGCCCGCTTGCCACTGTTCCACGAAGGATAAAATGGCGCTGGGCGAATCTTGTAAATCACCATCCATTAAGATCACCGCATCCCCTTGGGCGTGATCAATGCCAGCAGCAAGGGCGCATTGATGGCCGAAGTTGCGAGAGAGCTGCAAGAGGCGAACTTCAGGATCGCGATCGATCAAATCCTGCACAATTTTGGCAGAGTGATCAACACTACCGTCATCTACAAAGATAATTTCAGCGGGATCTGCTAGTTGATCAAGGGTGGCGCGGAGTTGTTGCCATAATTCCAAAATTGTTGCTGCTTCATTAAAAATTGGAATCACAATCGAGTAGCGAGGTTTCACGGTGTTTACCCTGTCGAACCGCTAGAGAGTATCTGAGAATTATCTTGGGAAATGTGTGCTGATTGATAACTTTGAAATTGATAATCTTGAAAAGGATGATTTTTAAAAGTAAAAGTGCCCTCTGATGAAAAAAGCTGAGTCATCAAGGCGATCGGGCGGTGGTGCGGTTCCTAGGGTTGATTGAACTGGGATTTAGCTGGATTTTGCGGGGCGATCGAACCCGATGACTTCTGACAGGGTATAGAGAGGGCGGCCTTTGACTTCTTCATAAATTCGCCCCACATATTCCCCCAAAATGCCAATGCTGACGAGCTGGACGGCTCCGAGGAAGAAGATGGCGATCGCGATCGCGGCAAAGCCTGTGACGGGGGATTGGGGTTGGGAAATGCGCCAGTAGAAAACCATGGCGGCCATGACCAGGGCGATCGCAGCGGAAAGCAACCCCAGGTAAACCGACAGCCGCAGGGGCGCTTTGGAGAAGGACACTAACCCATCGATCGCCAGCCGCGCCGATTTGCGGAAGGTATATTTCACTTCTCCGGCAAAGCGTGGATCGCGGTGAAACTGCACGGCGGTTTGTCGAAAGCCCACCCACGATCGGAGGCCACGGATATAGCGATTGCGTTCGGGCATGGTGTTGAGCAAGTCCACCACGGCGCGATCGAGCAGGCAAAAATCCCCCGTATCGGTGGGAATTTCAATATCCGCCAGTTGCTTGAGCAAGCGATAGAACCCATAGGCGGTGAACCGCTTGAACCAGGTTTCTTTCTGGCGGGAAACCCGTTGGGCATAGACCACTTGATAGCCCGATCGCCATTGTTCGAGCATTTCAAAAATCAGTTCCGGCGGGTCTTGCAAGTCCGCATCCAGAATCACCACCACTTGACCTCGGCAGAAGTTCAAGCCGGCCGTGACAGCGATTTGGTGACCAAAATTGCGGGCTAAGGAGAGATAGCAAACCCGAGAATCTTGGTCTTGCAGCTCGCGGATCATGGCTAGGGATCGATCGCGGCTGCCGTCATTAATTAACACCAGCTCAAAGGGCCCATCCAATTGCTCACCCACGGCCACCACGCGCCGATATAACTCTGCGATCGTTTCCTCTTCGTTGAAAATGGGCACAATCAGCGAGTAGCGCGGGTTCATAGAACAAGAGCCTAAAGGTCGCAGCAGCAGGGATCGGCTCTCAGGATACGCTGTCTTTGGCCTGGCGTTCAGGTTTCTTGGGCCTGGATCAAGGGGTAGACTTAGCCGATCGCGCCGGGAACCAATCCCAACAACACCCCTGCAATTGCCCCGCAGGCCAACACCTGCCAAGCCGCCAACCGCCACCGCAACAGGCCCACCATTCCCAAAATTAAGAGCGCCCCGGTGGCCGCCGAAAGCCAAGCCACCCCTCGATCGATTTGGAGAGCGGCCTGCACCAAAGGCAGAGTAACCGCCAAAATGGCCCCGAGCACGGCGGGTGTGATCCCTTGTAAGAAGGCGCGTACCCAAGGATTATGGCGCGATCGCCGCAACAGGGGCGCGGCCAACCCCACAAAGCCAAAAGAAGGCAAAAAAACCGCGACGGTGGCGGTTAGGGCCCCGAGAACACCGGCCACTTTGTAGCCCACAAAGGCGACGGTGAGCAGGACAGGGCCGGGGGTGACCTGCCCGATCGCCACGCCGTGCAAGAACTCGGGACGGGTCAGCCAGCCCAACCGCTGCACCACTTCCAATTCCAGCAAGGGCACGATCGTTAGCCCACCACCAAAGACCAGGGTTCCCGCCCGCAAGAACGTGCTGATCAGTTCGGGGCCGTAGGTGTGGATGCGTTCCCAACCCCAAAAGCTGGCAACGGTCAGGGATTCCGGCGGCAAGGCGGCAACAAAGGTGGGCAGCAAGATGCCCCAAGGGCCGATCGCCCCTAAGGCGGAGCGGCGCGGCCCAAAAAACACCAACCCGGCTAGTCCCGCCAAGACAAAGGCCCACAAGATTCCCCCAGTGCTGAACCGCAGCAGCCCAAAAGTGCCCAGGGCGATCGCCCAGCGGATCCAAGGGCGATCGCCGCCCAGCAAAACCTTGCGCCCCAATTTCCAACAAAAGGTCAAGACAATGGCCACCACGGCCGGGGAAATGCCCAAAAACAGGGCGGAAACGGCCGGTAATGCCCCATAGCGAAAGTAGGCCCAAGCAAGGGCCACCACCATCACCCAAGCGGGGGCAATGAAGCAGAGGCCTGCCAACAGGGCCCCGAGCCAACCGGCACGGCAATAGCCGATGTAGATGCCGAGTTGGGTGGAGGCGGGGCCGGGCAACATTTCGCAAACGGCAATGCCTTCGGTGAATTCTTCCGCCGTTAGCCAACCCCGCTGCACCACCACGGCTTCATTCATCAACGCCATGTGGGCTTGGGGGCCGCCAAACCCGGTCACACCCAAGGTAAGAAAGAGGCGGGCCAGTTCCCGCAGTCGATCGGGCAAGGAAGGGGTGGGCGATGCGGCAGTCATGGGCCAAGCAAACTCCATCAAAACCATCACATCCCAGCAGCCTAACGGACAGGGCGATCGAACCTAGGTATTCTGGCCAACATTGCTCTTGATTAGCGATCGGGCAATTTGGACAGTCAGGGATCGTAGGCTCAATGGGTTGATTGGGCACAATGGCGCTGCAAAATCACGCGGCAACGTTTTAGTTCGATCGGGCTAATGAACGGATGATTGCAGACGGTTAATCACCAATAATCACATAATCACAGAAGTTTGATTGCAAACGGTTAATTGCAAACGGTTAATTTCAAATCAATAATTTCCACCGGCTCAGGCGGTGGTGTTGGCAAGCTGGAGACTTTGACCTTGACCCTTTCCCCGATCGGCGATCGCTTTTACACGGCCGATGTATTTACAACCCAAGCCTTTGGGGGCAATCCCCTGGCGGTGTTCCCGCAGGCCAGCGGCCTGAGCGAGGAACGAATGCAGGCGATCGCCCGAGAGCTGAACCTGTCGGAAACGGTGTTTGTTTTGCCGCCGGAAACGCCCCAGGGTACTCGACGGCTGCGCATTTTTACGCCAGGGGGCGAAATTCCCTTTGCTGGCCACCCCACGGTGGGCACAGGCTATGTTTTGGCCAAAATTGGCGAAATTAGCCTCACGGGTGATGACACTCGTTTGATTTTTGAGGAAGGGGTGGGGCCCGTGCCGGTGACAGTGCGATCGCGGGCGGGACAACCGATCGCCAGTGAGTTAACCGTGGCTCAATTGCCGGTGGTGGAACCCTGGCAGGGAGATCGCGCGGCCATGGCTCGGGCGATCGGGCTAACGGTGGCGGATTTGACCGTGCCGGGCTGGGAACCGGCCACGGCTTCCTGTGGCTTGCCCTTCACGGTGATTCCCCTGCGCGACTTGGCGGCCCTGAACCGGGCCCGCTTGCAGATCGGCCCCTGGGAAGAAACCTTTGGATCCACGGCAGCCCCCCAGTTGTATTTGGTGACGGGGTTAACGGGCGATCGCCCCCTGACGGTACGAATGTTTGCTCCGGCCTTGGGCATTGCGGAGGATCCCGCCACCGGCTCGGCGGCAGCAGCCTTGGGGGGCTATTTGGTTCAGGGGCGATCGTTTCCCGACGGCGAACCGTCTTGGGCCATTGCCCAGGGGGCGGCGATTCAGCGGCCCAGCGAATTAACTGTGACGGTACGAATCGCCCAAGGGAATATCACCGAGGTGCGCGTGGGGGGCAGCTCGGTGCTGGTGTCGGAAGGGGTAATGTATCGCGCCTAATTCTGGCTGCCTAGTCCTGGCTGGGTAAATAACCCAAACGATCGAGCGCGGCCAACACCTGTGCCGTGCAATCCTCTAGGGAATCCCGATCGGTGCGGCATTCCACCTCCGGTTGCTCCGGCGCTTCGTAGGGATCATCAATGCCCGTGAAGCCTCGAATCAAGCCCGCCCGCGCCTTGGCATAGAGGCCCTTCACGTCCCGCGATTCGCAAACCGCCAGGGGGGCATTGACATAAACTTCCACAAACTGCCCAATCATCGATCGCACCTCTTGGCGAATGGCGCGATAGGGCGAGATGGCGGAAGCGACCACAAACACCCCATTCCGAGTCAGCAGATGAGCCACGAAGCCAATGCGCCGGATATTTTCATCGCGGTCTTCTTTGCTGAACCCCAGGCCCTTGCTCAGGTGTTGCCGCACCAGGTCGCCATCCAGAATTTCCACGCGCTGCCCCCGGGCTTTGAGGGCCTCGGCCACGGCCTGCCCGATCGTGGTTTTGCCCGCGCCACTCAACCCCGTTAACCAAATGGTTGCGCCGATCGTCGAAGCTGGGTTTGCCGTTGAAGATTCCATATCAAACTGCTTTAAAAGTGCGTCTCATTGACACTCCCCGGTCTAAAGACGCGGGGATTTTTGAATGAATTCGCGAAAGACTCTCAAAGGCATTGTCAAAGTGCCTCTATCCGCCTGGCTAGGCCTCCAGGGGCGGCCCCGCACAGCCACGCGGCAGCAGCCCGCCCCGATCGGGAAGATTACTCAGCCGTAGATGAATCTTGTGAATTGGTGGTCTCTTCCTTGTCCGTTGGTTTCAGGTCGGGCACAAAGTCGGGCCGGTCTCTGCCTTCCCAGCCCGCCGGACGCTTGGAGTTGTACCAGGCGATCGACCCGATCGACACCGCCGCAATGAACCCCACAACATAGACCGCCACAAACGCCCAAGGAAAACCCTGGCTCACGCCGGGCAGTGCCAGCAACTGGGAGGTCACCAACGAGCCAAACAACGTCGGCAAGGAATGGCCAAACAACAGGGCGGTGTCCATAAGGATTACAAAAAGTTACAAACCACTATCCAAACACAACAATACCCTAAGGGCTACCACCGCCGTCGCTGGTGGTGGGGGGTGCGACGGGTGGTGGGGGTGCAACCGGGGGCGGCGGCGGTGCAGCCGGGGGCGGCGGGGCAACGGGCGGCGGCGGTGGGGCAACGGGTGCTGAACGAACCGGGGTCGCCGGTTCCGAAGTTCTGGAGCGGGCTGGGGCTACCGCCGGACTTGGGGCACTGGAACGCGGGGAACGGCGCTCACCTTCACCACGGCTCTCTTCGCCACGACCCGATCGCGATTCACCGCTCCGGGGTTGCGGGGAACGCTCCGATGAACTGCCGCTCCGGGGTTCCTCTTCGCGCTCCTCCCGTTGACGACGCTTCAGATCGTCCTCGGAAGCGGCCTGGCCTTCCCGGGAACCCCGATCAGCCCGTTTCTTGGGTCGGAAGCGACGGCCAGACAGGTTCGGCAGCTTGTCAAAGGTTTCCACCTTGAACCCCTTCACGGCCTCTTTCATGAAGTCGTTCCAAGTGGCCGCCGCCGCCGCACTGGCTCCATAGGTGGGTTGGTTATTGTCATTCCCCAACCAAACACCGGTCACCAATTGCGGAATGAAGCCAATGAACCAAAGATCCCGCGCCTTATCCGACGTGCCGGTTTTACCCGCCACCGGGCGACCTTCCAGGGCTGCGGGGGCCCCAGTTCCGTCATTCACCACCTGCTGCAACATCCAGTTGATGATCGCCGCATCGTTGGTGTTCAAGGCTACGACGGGGGTCGTTTTGTTTTCATAGATCACCTGACCTCGGCGATCGCGAATCCGCCGAATGCCGTAGGTGGGGAAATGTTTACCCTTAGCGGCCAATGTGCCATAGGCCGCCGTCAGTTCCAGCAAATTCACCTCCGAAGCCCCCAGGGCCAAGGAGTAGGTGGGCTTTAACTCTGACTGAATGCCCATCTTGCGGGCCAGGTCAATCACGTTTTCCCGCCCCACATCCAGCATCACCTTCAGGGCGATGATGTTCACGGATTTGGTCAAAGCCGCAGTGGCTGACTGCCAACCGGAGAACTTACCGCTAAAGTTTTTGGGTTCGTATCCCCCAATGCGATAGGGTTCGTCCGCATAACCCGCATAGGGAGACATCCCCGCTTGGATGGCGGCGCTGTAGACGAAGGTTTTGAAGGTGGAGCCGGGCTGCCGTTTGGCTTGGGTGACGCGGTTGAATTGGCTGGCGGTGAAATTGGTGTCTCCGCTGCCCACCATGGCTCGAATTTCCCCGGTGCGCGGATCGATCGCCACCAAAGCCCCTTGGGAAAATCGTTGATATCGACCGCGTTTTTGGACAGCCTCTTGCACCGCGCGGGTGGCGACTGTTTGCCAGTCGGGGCGGAGGGTGGTTTCAACGGTCAGACCGCCGCGCTCAATCACTTCCGAAGGCAGGTGTTTGGGCAGCTCTTGCAGGATATAGGACGTGAAGTGCGGGGCCGTGACGATCAGGCGGCGCGGAATTTTTTGGTTGAGGGTAATTGGCTCGCTTTGAGCTGCGTCCGCTTCAGCCGCGCTCAGGAAGCCGGCCACCACCATTCGATCGAGCACAATGTTCCGGCGCTCTTTGGTAATTTCCGGGTTAACCAGGGGCGAAAAATAGCTCGGGGCGGGAGCCAAACAGGCCAGGGTTGCCATTTCCGCCAGGGTGAGGCGATCGAGGCTTTTGCCAAAGTAAACCCAAGCCGCATCGGAAACCCCATAGGCTCCGGAGCCGAGATAGACCAAATTCAGGTAGCTTTCGGCGATTTGGTCTTTGGTGAGCGATCGCTCCATTTTGGCCGCCAACAGCGCTTCTCGCAGTTTGCGGGTGGCGCTGCGCTCTTGGTTCAGGAAAACAATCCGTGCTAGCTGTTGGGTGATGGTGCTGCCACCTTCCACCACCTCTCCCGCGAGCAGGTTGGTCCAGGAAGCGCGCAAAATCCCGATCGCATCAACCCCGTCATGCTCATAAAACCGCCGATCTTCAGCGGCCATAAACGCCTGGAGCAGCTTTTTGGGAATTCGCTTCAGGGGCGTTTTTTCCCGGGTTGCGGGCCCCTGTTGCTGCAAAATCGTGCCATCGGCAGCAATGATCGTGACCGTGCCATCTCGGGAAAACGTGAAGACATCTTGGGCAGAAGGCAGAGTATCTTCAAAGGCTTTGACGGAACGCCAGCCGGCCCAGCCAAGGGCAGTGCTGCCACCTAAAAAACTGATCCCAATCAGGATTCCCCAATATTTACCAAAGGAGCGGGGACGGCCATCGGAGGGGTGGCGGGTCGATCGGGAGGGCAAACGCAACCACCAAGGCCAAGGAAAGGCTGCCCGTTGTGGTGTGGCAACCGTTGGCGGCAGCGTTGGCAATGGATCAGCCGGAGTCGCTGTCGATCCCTCACCACCCTGGCTAGGGGCTGGTGGTAAATCTGTAAATCCCGAATCTGATTGACTCACAGCTTTTCCTCGTTGCTGGCCCGTCGGTGCAGGAGGAGAGAATGCGGCCCGCCGGTTGGCAAATAACTTAACATGACCCCAAGGAAGTCTGAGGAAAAAAGTCGCTCAATGACTTATGAAGTCTAACTTTGGGCTGATTTAGAGTGTAGAAGCCATTGGGTAATATCTGCCTCTGTTGCTTGCCTCTGTATAAGTTGCAAAATCTGCATCATGCCGATGAAGGTTTGGATTCGGGGCGATCGCCTGGAACGGTCTTGTGCTGGCAAATCGAATTGATCGCCTAGAACGATGTCACGCTGACTGGTTCGCAGCAAATTTAGTGCAAATCCAAAGTAAATCCAAAGCTAAGAGGCCGAATGCGCGGGGAATCTAGGGGCTGAAATGTTGACGAGAGAACGAGTTGAGGCGATGCAAGACCGATTCGATCGCGATGATCGTGGCCTTAAGCTGGGTTACTGACCAAAACTCATGAAGTTGATTGATTGCTCTATGAGCCTTCCCTCCCACGTCACCGACTTAAGCAATCAAGATTATTTGGTTTTGGGCTTGGCCACTTGCTTTCTCAAAGAAGAGGGCGAGTTGCAGTCAGTCAGCCTCATTGAGCCGATTCCTTCAGCAGCCCTAGAAACGATTTTGCAAGGCATTCCCACCTCTTATCAGTGGGCGATCGCCCTGCCGATCGAAGCGGCTTTGGCTGCCAGTGCGGCGGGACAGTTGCCGGAAGGGTTCCCGCCCGAATCCCATTGGTGTGCTGATTTTGAACCCCGGGCGATCGCGGCGGCTCGCACCTACCGCAGCCGACCCAGCGCCCAACAACACATCCCGATCGGGCAACGGCGCACGGATTTGAATCACTCGGTCGATCGCAAGCGTGTTCTGAACGCCAACAGCATGGTGCGCCCCGAAGACAACGTGAAGCAACATGCCTACACCCATCAAGTGCTCTAGCCTTGGGGGTCAGCTAGCTGGTTGAGAGGGATTCAGAACTGCCGAGTCAGGATTGGATTGCCCAGCCCAGTCGGGACAAACTCACAGCTCTAGGGATGGGCATGGGCTTGCTGAAAATCCATCCGTAGCCGCTGCACCGTGGAAGTGCCAATATACAAATCACACCAACGGGCCATCTCCCACAACACATGACCGATCGCTTCCTGGGACTCGTAGGCGTGGTCTTCGTAGGGCAGCAGCACCAGCCGCGCTGTTCCCCCTAATCCGCGCATGGCATCATACATCCGTTCACTTTGAATGGGATAAGTACCAGGATTAGAATCTCGCTGACCATGAATCAGGAGCAGGGGTTCATTAATGCGATCGGCAAAGGTGAAAGGAGATAGACGGGTGTAGGTTTCTTGGGCTTGCCAGTAGGTGCGTTGTTCGCCCTGAAACCCAAAGGGGGTGAGGGTACGGTTATAGGCTCCGCTACGGGCAATCCCGGCCCTGAAGAGATTGGTATGAGCCAGCAGGTTGGCCACGGTGAAAGCTCCGTAGGAATGGCCCCCCACTAACAATCGCTTGGGGTCGGCAATGCCGCGATCGACCACATAGTTCACCGCCGCTTCGGCTCCCGCGATCAGTTGCTCAATGTAGGTGTCATTGGGTTCTGCGCCGTTTTCACCCACGATCGGGAGGCTAGGATCGAGCAATACCCCATAGCCCAAGGCCAACAGAAACAGGGGTGAATCGGCTTCAGGGCGACTGAAGAAGTTGGCGGAGGTGGTGACCTGCCCGGCGGTGTTGCGATCGGCATATTCTTCGGGATAAACCCAAAACACCATGGGCAAGGGCCCATCCCGATCGCGTTCGTAACCGGGAGGCAGATAGAGCGTGGCGGAGAGGGGAACACCATCAGCCCGCTGGTAGTAGACAATCTCTTGCTGAATGTCAGCCAAGGCGGGGATGGGATCGGCAAATTGGGTCAAGGGCTGGGCTGGGCTTTCGGAACTGGCTAAGTTCCGCAAAAAGTAATTGGGAGCCTCGCGCTGGGATTGCCGTTGGGTGAGCAGTTGCCCCTGACTGAGCAGGTCGATCGGGTATTCATAGTAAGGATCAGTGGCCTGCCACAGCCGTTCCGTTTGATTGGTTACCAAGTTCCAGCGGTCTAAAAACGGATGGATGCCCTGAGGCGAGGCCCCTTGACCCACGAGGTAAAGGGATTGTTGATCGGTCGCCAACCGCAACACCTCAAGACCATAGGGCCCTTGAGCCATCAAAGGGTCGCCGGGGTCACGGTATCGATCCTGATAGTTGCGATCGCCCCGCAGCACGGGGGCCGCGCCGGGGCGATCGGGAGCCACTTGCCACAACCGCACCCGCCGTTCATCGAACCAAAATTCCTCAATCAGGGCCAGGTTGCCATTGCCCCACCAGGCATAGCGAAACCGAAATGAGGACTGCCAAAGCCGCTGAGGTGGCTGATCCAAGGCAGTGGCTTCCTGGACGTAGAGAGCATCCCGATCGGTTGCGGCCTGTCCTGGATTGCCCCCGTCCAGGGCTTCAACCCAATAGAGCGTGGCGGGGCGATCGGTTCGCCACCCAAATAACCGTTTACCCGGTCGCACAGCATCAAAACCGAGCGGTAAGTTATCCGCCAAGGGCAAGCGGGTCAAGATCTGCGATCGCCCTTGGTTTCGCCCTTGATTGAGGTGATGCAAGGCAATGCGACGGGGAAAACGATCAATCGGTACCTTATAGGAAAAAGGCGTTTCCACCGTTTCGACCAGCAGATGTTGACCGTTGGGCGAGGGTGTAACGTGGTCGTACAAATCCGGGGGGAGCAGTAATGAGCGACGACCCTGTAGATCAATCTGCTCGATCGTGGCGCTTAGGTAATGCTTCAGGAGGGCCTCATCGTGGGGGCTGTTGAGCAGATTGGTGTAGGTGCGATTGGGCGATCGTTGTCCATCGTGATCCTCAATGATCGGCCCCTCAGGCGGCACTGGCATGGGTGGAGGCGCACCCCGATCGGTGGGAATGACCTTACAAACCAAGCCCTCTGTCCCCGGCAACCAATCGCAGGGCGGCCCGTAAGCCCCATTCAAGATTGGCCCCGTCAACATTCGGGAGCTAGCCGTTTCCAAATCAATGATCCACAATTCCAGCCCGCGATCGGTCGTTCGAGTTAGGGCCAGCGATCGGCCGTCCCGTGACCAGCGCAGATTACTGAGGCGACTGTTAGCCGGTAAAGATACCGCCTGCCGTTGTCTTGTACTTAGCTCAGTAATTGTTATGCCGCGATAGTAAGTCCCCAGCGAGGGGCCGTTCGTTTGGGGATTAATGCGCAAACCGGCCAAGGGTAAAGCCGGAGCAGCCAGATCAACAAGGGCCGCCATCCCCACCGGTAACAGCTCGATCATGTAGCGCCGGTTAGGGGAAACCATCACGATCGGCGTGGCCGGTGCTTTCAGCATTTGATCGATCGGTGGCGGTGCGGGTTGCCAACGGGCCGCCCCAGTCACCGACGGTAACTTCACCGATGGTTGTGCCAAAACCGATGATTCAACCCATCCCCAACCCATGACTGTGGCCAAACATCCCAGAACTGACCACCAGCGCGATCGATATCGGCTCGATCGATCTCCATCCACCACAGGCCTCACACTCCTGACTAATCAAAAACGGCAAGCAATCCAACTCCACCAGTCGCATCAACCATGACCGCGTTCTTGTTTGCCCCTTAAAAATCAATACTCGAATCAATAAACCCCACGCTGACATCCCAGTCGGGTCATGCTCAACACAAGCAAGATCTCAACTCAATTAACAAATACAAGGCGACCCCGTTTTTACGGTCAAGAATTCTCTTAAAGGCATTAATTTCGTCCTAGGTTTAATGACTTTAAGAGCCTAATTAACCCATCTTAGTCCTGATTACAGATCCTTTATAACCGATCCGATTTCCGTGAGTAGAACCAATGGGACGCAATCAAAAGCATCATTTTTTACATAGACAAATTGGCATTTTTTAAATCAGAGATTAGGATTTCACCACAACCTAACCCTGATCAGCCATTGATTAATATCCCGAATTTGACATAGTAATGACTTACGGAAAGTACCGCGTCAAAAATATAGCTAGCTTGACTAAGTTTGCAAATATTTCAGAACTCTGATCAATTTCTAACATTTTCCCCAACGACTGCTGCCTACCTTCTGACACGGTTTAAGCGGGCGATCGGCCCTAATCACCCAAAGAAAAACTCCCCAGACCCGGAATCCGAGCTGGGGAGGAAAGGCAGAGCCGAAACCCTGCCTTGAGAGTCAATCTGCCAAACCTTAGAAGATCACGATATCGCGACCGTAGGTCAGGTCGGTGACAGGTGCGCCGCCCTTGAGCACTTGCGCGAACGGAATCGGTAGCCCCGCAGTGATAGGAGGATTAGTCCCAATGCTAGCGGAAACGTTTCCACCGACGAACAGGACACCCGAAACAGGCGAAATCGGCAACAATTGGTACTGAAGCGTACCGATTGTGTTCGTACCACCACCAGGGCCAACCAAAGTGGCGTTGGTACCAGCCGAGAGAGTTCCATTGAGGAACACAGGAGTTGGGTTAAAGACGAACTGAGAGCCTAGTTGGTTACTGTTAGCTAGGAAGGTTCCAGTAGTGCTAGTAGTTCCGCCACCACTCGTAGTAGTAGTACCACTCAACAACACCGGAGCATTTGCAGTACGAGTGTACAAAATGCCGCTGGTTCGGTCATAGAGGAGTGATGCGTTTACGTTCGCGCCGACAAAGTTCGTGCCAGCACCGTTGAAGGACTCAAACACCCCTGGCGAGTTAGCATTGAGGGTCACTGAGCCGTTGGTAAACAGCTTCGCTTCAAGACGAATTTGGTCAACTCCGGCTTCAAAGTCAGTGATGGTATCGAAACCACTAACCGCGTAACCGTAGCCAGACTGGGGCAGCAAGAAGGTATTTGTCCCAACGGAACTGCCAAAGGTCGGGGGCACTAAAGTTCCGGGCCCACCAGTTGTACCGTAGGTCAGGGTTAGAGCAGCACCATAGGGAACGTTGGAAGTGAATACTGCAGTTCCGTTGCCACTGATTGTGCCACCACCACCAGCAAACGAGTAGCTGTAAGCATTTGAATTAGTGCCTACTCCATCAATGCTAGCACCCGGGAAGGCCGCGTTGTATGCAACAGTAAAAGTGCCACCAAACGCAGTTGGTGACTGGAATGTAGCATTGTTGAACGTTGTCGAAACAAGGTTCGTGAAGCGTTCCCCACGGAACAAGAACACATCAGCGCCAGCGCCACCAGTTAGACTATCGGCGTTGCCCAGACCTTCCAGAGTGTCGTTACCAGCGCCACCGGTCAGGGTATCGCGGTTCGGGGTACCGGTCAGGAACAAGCCAGTGCTGCCTGCGATGATCGTAAAGGGAGCGGTACCCGAGATGATCGTGTCACCTTCGCCGGGGTTGAAACCGGAGATTGCGCCACCGGCCAACACGTTGAAGGTATCGCGACCAGCGCCGCCCACCAGGGTGACGTTCGACCCTTGGGAAACCAGCGAGTCATCACCAGCGCCACCTTGGATCGTGTTCGCACCAGCGCCGACCAGGGTGTCACCCAGGCTGCCGGCAATCAGCACGTTACCCGAACCCGTGATGGTGGGCAGGATTTGCAGGAAGTTCTTGCCACCGCCACCGGAAGCAGTCGAGAAGGCAGCACCACCGTCAAAGGTGATCGTATCGTCGCCTTCGCCACCAGCCAGGGTGTTGTTAGCACCGGTGTTGCGGAGGATATCGTTACCCAGGTCGCCAGAGATGAAGGCACCCGAGCCGCTAGCGGTCAACACGTCAGCGCCCGAGCCGCCGTATACGGAGTCAGCGGCACCAGCCGTGATCGTATCGTTGCCTTGGTTACCGAACAGCAGGGTACGGCCACCACCGGTGATCGCATCGTCGCCGTCGCCACCGTAAACCGTGGTTGCACCAGCAACGCCGGAACCGCTCAGAACGATGTTGTCATTGCCGCGATCGCCGTACAGCAAACCACCAACGGTCGAGGTCAGGGTGTCGTTGCCTTGACCGCCGTAAAGGGTGTCGGCCCGGTTGCCAGCTACCAGTGCATCGTTGCCTTGGTTACCGAACAGAGCCGAAGGACCAACGGGGTTAGCAACCAGCGAGTCATCGCCTTCGCCACCGTACATGGTGTCGCCACCACCAGCAGTCGAACCGCCGATGATGCCAGTGGAGCTGGAGTCGCCAACAATCGTGTCGTTGCCGCGATCACCATACAGCAGCGAGCCGCCGCGGCTGCGGATAATGTCAGCGCCTTGACCGCCGTAGATGGTGTCACCACCAGCTTGGCTGATCAGCGAGTCAGCGCCTTGGTTACCAAAAATTGCGTTACGACCGGCGGTGCTACTGACGAGCGAGTCAGCATCCCCCAGACCGATCAGGGTATCTACGCCAGACCCAATCAAAAAGTTGGGTAGGTTGTTGCCGAACTGAGTCACTTATTCCACTCCTCTGAAATTTGCTGTAGCTGTATGTCTGTGCTTGTACCAAACGATCGACAATTCAGCGTTGCATCCAGTGACAGGCAGCTTATGAGCTTTCTGTTGATCTGAGACTGCCAAAAAGACTCGTACAGCCAGCGCAAGTTTACCTTAGGTTGACTGATACTGTCTAGCTGAAGCCCTTGACGACTAGGCTCTCCAATGGGTTCCCCAAGATTCACGGGAAAATTGGGAGAGGTGGTGGAGATCGTGGCTCAGGTTATGGGGCATTGTACAGGGGTGGGATGATTTTGATGAAATTCGGGTCAGCATGGGCGTTAATCAACGGTTGCTCATTCACGATCGCCCCCGTTTGGTGACCCGCTTGGCCGAGTTGCCTCGGGAGCCGGGGGTTTATTTCATGAAGGATGATCGCGATCGCATCCTTTATATAGGCAAGTCCAAAAGCCTCCGATCGCGGGTTCGCTCTTACTTCCGGCCGTTTCAGGGTCAGTCCAACAAGCCGATCGGGGAGCAACTGCACAGTCCGCGCCTGGAACTGATGGTGCGGCAGGTGGCGGAGATTGAATTCATCGTTACCGATACGGAATCGGAAGCCCTGGCCTTGGAGGCCAACCTGATTCGGCAGCATCAACCCCACTTCAACACGCTGCTGAAGGATGACAAGAAATATCCCTATCTCTGCATTACTTGGTCGGAGGATTATCCTCGGCTGTTCATTACCCGCAAACGCAAGCTGAGCCAACCCGGCGATCGCTACTACGGCCCCTACACCGATGCGCGGGCCTTGCGGGAAACTTTGCGACTGGTGAAGCGTTTGTTTCCCTTGCGGCAACGGCCAAAACCCTTGTTTCGAGATCGCCCCTGCTTGAATTACGACATTGGCCGCTGCCCGGGTGTTTGTCAGGGTTTGATTACACCAGCGAATTACCGCCAAACGGTGCAGAAGGTGGCCATGGTGTTTCAGGGACGATCGGGCGAGTTGATGGAGCAACTCCAGCAGCAGATGATTGCCGCAGCGGAGGAACTGAATTTTGAGCTGGCGGCTCAGTTGCGCGATCGACTGCGAGGCTTGGAACAGTTGGGGGCCGATCGCAAGGTGGAGCTGCCCAACGATCGGGTTTCTCGCGATGCGATCGCCCTGGCCACGAGCGATCGCCATGCTTGCATTCAACTGTTCCAAATTCGGGCTGGGCGGCTGGTGGGGCGGTTGGGTTTTGTGGCGGAAATTCCCGCACCGACCACCACGGCCCCCATAACATCCGAGTCCCGATCGCTCGTTGTCGCCGAAGCGATCGCCCCAGCCGCGACCGAAGTTGCTGCCGAAGCCGAAGCCGCTATTCCACCAGTTATGGCCCCAGCCATTGCCCCCAGCGTTTTGGGGCGAATTTTGCAACAGGCCCTCGAAGAGCACTACAGCACCGTGGAATCCGTTGAAATTCCGGCGGAGATTTTGGTGCAGTACGAATTGCCCGACGGGCCTTGGCTAGCGGACTGGCTGAGTGAGCGCCGGGGCCGCAAGGTGGCGATCGAAACCCCTCAACGGCAACTGAAAGCGGACTTGATTGCTCTGGTGGCCCGCAACGCGGACTACGAGCTAGCCCGCACCCAACGCAGCAGTGATCGAAACCAAGCCGCCCTCCAGGATCTGGCAGATCTCTTGGACTTGCCCGATCTGCCCCGTTGGATTGAGTGCTATGACATTTCCCACATCCAGGGATCCGATGCGGTGGCCTCGCGGGTTGTGTTTGTGGATGGCTTGCCTGCCAAGCAACATTACCGTCATTACAAAATTCGGAACCCTGAAATTGGCCCCGGCCACTCCGATGACTTCGCCAGCTTGGCGGAAACCATTCGGCGGCGATTCCGCGATTACCAACCCCGTAGCGCACCCAATGCGGCGCTGAGCGTTTTGGGTGGGCGTGAGCGTCAAACCCAAAATTGGCCAGATTTGGTTGTGATTGATGGAGGCAAGGGGCAACTGTCGGCGGTGGTTGCCGTGTTGCGGGATCTGGATTTGTTGGATGAGCTGCGGGTGGTGAGCCTGGCTAAAAAACGCGAGGAAATCTTTTTGCCCGAAGAATCCCAGCCCCTACGCACGGATCCAGAGCAGCCGGGGGTGCAGTTGGTGCGCCGTTTGCGGGACGAGGCTCACCGATTTGCGGTCAGTTTCCACCGCCAAAAACGCACGGAACGAATGCGGCGATCGCGCCTCGAAGAGATTCCCGGCTTGGGACACCATCGCCAAAAGCAACTGTTAGCCCACTTCCGCTCGATCGACTACATCCGCGAGGCTACACCTGCCCAGTTACAGGAAGTCCCTGGAGTTGGCCCCCGCTTGGCCCAACAAATTTATGAGTACTTTCATCCGAGTGATTTGGCCGGCACGGTTTCGTGATTGCCGCCTTTAGTCGATCGCCCAGCGGCGGGCGCAACCTGGCTCCGGGGGCCACGCTGGGGTTCATCAACAGAAAACTGGGTTGATCGCAACGTTTCAGCCCCTTGACTCCCTGAGCCAACAGCCCGATCGAGGAGCAGCGGCTGGAACCATCACCGCCCGTCTCAGGTCGTAATCTCCGAACCTTTTCCAGGGTGTGCCGGGCCGCTCTCTTGACAAAATAGCCTTGGTAACGGGCAACGATCAGGGGTACGCCCCATTTGGTAGTCCAGTTAGCCCCGTGTAACTTGCGATCGCGATTACCCTATTAGGGCGATCGCCGCCGCACCTCCACTCTCCTCCAATTAGCAGAATAGACCCGTGGCTCGAAACACGGGGCCGGCCCCGAGCCGGTTGTTAATGCTCGCTCTCTAGGAAGGTTTATGGTGCCCATGATGTACAGCCCTCATGTACTCGAACTCCAAGGTCGCTGCGACACCCACAGCAGCGCCGATCTGCGTCAACAATTTGAGCAACTGGCCCAGGAAGTTAGCGCTACGGACACTTCCGCCCCGGTTTGGTTGCTGGATTTATCTCAGGTGAGTTCAATCGACAGTTCCGGTCTTTCAGCGTTCATTGCTGGTTTCAAATTGGCTCGACAGCAGGGTGGAGCGCTGCTCTTCTGTGCGCCCTCGGATCCGGTGCGGATGGTGTTTGAAATTGCTCAGCTCGATCGGGTGTTTCCCATCTACGAATCGCAAGCGGCGGCATTGGCCGCTTGGGAACAACAAACCCTGGAGCCGACTTTTAATCCCTTGGCGGCCTAGTGAAAACCGCTTGGGTTGGAATCCTGCCTGTTAGATGCCATGGAAGCAGTGTTTAAGGGGTTTCGGATTCAGGATTGGCAACCTCGCGATCGGGCGGCTGCCGCAACTGTGATCCGTACTGTGCTGACGGAGTATGGTCTGCCTTGGGAACCGACAGGGGCCGATCGAGATGTCCTGGCCGTGGAAGATTGTTATCTTGCGACCGGGGGAGAATTTTGGGTGATCTATCAAGGGTCGCAGCTCGTAGGCACTGGAGCCTACTATCCGATCGACCGAGGCGATCGCGCGGTTGAGATCCGCAAAATGTATCTGCTTCCATTGGCCCGTGGTCAGGGTTTGGGGCGCTGGCTGTTGCAACAACTGGAGCAAGCTGCGGCTAGGCGTGGCTTCCAGATTGCTTGGTTGGAAACCGCCAGCGTCCTTGCGACGGCCGTGCAATTGTATGAAACCAGCGGCTATCAATTAACCCAAGGGGTTGAAACGCCACGGTGCGATCGTCTCTACTGCAAACCGATCGCCCGTGAATCAATTACCGCCCATCAACCCAGTGCCACAAACTCAATTTCCAAAAACCTATACACAAACTCATAAATTCATGAATTCATTGGCCGATTAGAGCCGGTGGTATGGTTATCGTTGGCTCCACTAGGCTTGGTTAATCCAGCACAATTGGCCTGATTGATCGCATCAGATCGATCGGGTTGGGGATCGAAGATTCGCGAATGCTGAATCACGGATGCTGAATCACAGACGATGAATCACAGATGCCGAATCGTCAGTCGCACCCCAATTGTGCATACCCCAAACCATTGCCCAGGAGTCCATTCAACTAACTCAATCCCTTCAAACTGAATTTCCTATGCTCGCCCTCGACACCCTGCTGCAAGAGTTGAGCACCCTCGCCAGTAGCTACAACAGCTTGGGGACCCGGCTTTCCCTGGCGGCCGGTGAGTTAACCAATTTGGGTACGCCACCCAGTGCCGGTCTGCTCCAGGAAGCTGCCCGCTATCAACAAGTTTTTGAAACCCTGCGCGATCGCGCGATCGCCCTAGCCAAGGAAGCGGGTTTAACAGGGGGAGCCATTCCGGCCAACTTGGTTTCTGTGCGGGAACTGGAAGCCTTTATTCGCTCCTTGATGCCCATTGGATCGCCGGAAGCGGTTCAACAACAGGCGCTGGCCATGCTCGATCGCCTGCTGTCCATTCGCTACAGCGGCAGCAGCGATGCCCAAGGGGCCCTCGAAGATTGCCAAACCCAAGCGCGGCAGGTGCGCGGCCTGGTGGCCACCGCTGTGCCCACGAATTTGCCCCAGGTGGCCATCTCCCTGGTGAAGGGCAATCATCCCCTTTGTGCCCTTTTGACCCTGTTGGAAGAAGCCGATCGCCTAGATGACGATCGCTGGGTGCAACTGGAAGACACCGTGGCCCGCTCCTTTGGGCGATCGCTGGCCGTGGCCGCGTCCCGAGGCAAGCTGCAAGTGGGTGGTCAAGCGGCCCCCGCTCCCCGCGAAGCCCCCAACACCCAAACGGTCGCGCCTTTGCAAGCCAACGATGTGATTTTTGGGGCCACGGCTTCGACAGTTGGCACGGTGGCATTGGAAGTGATGGTACACATCGGCGGCATTGGCGATCGCACCTTCAGCGATCGGGAATTTGCTGGAACCATCGGCGAATCTCGCGCCATCGAAGGGATGCAAATTCGCTTTAAGCAACCGATTCCCGGTTTGGGCATCCGCTACATGGGTCACCTGCAAAGCACTGGTGACACGGCTTGGGTGGGTGAAGGGGAATATGTCGGATCCCGCCGCGAGAGTCGCCGCCTAGAAGGATTCACGATCGAGCTGACGGGCCCCGAAGCCGATCGCTATCAACTCTTCTACCAAGGACACTTTGCCCGCTATGGCAACTCCAATGTGCTGAGTGGTGGCGAATTCTGCGGTTTGCGGGGTGATGGTTTGCAACTCGAAGCGCTGAAGGTTTGGATCGATCGCAAATAATCGCAAATAACATCCAGGCCGGCGCATTGAGACCCAACCCTCTCAGCAACACCGTTCCAGTGATCAACTAGCCCGATCGGGGCCGGTCAATTTGGCCCCTGGCCCCGATCGATGGCGGTGGTTTGCAAGCTGGTTTCATGCCCCCAACCGATCGCCACAGCCCACTAGAGCCAGCCCAGCGCAATCAAGGGCGAGAGCCATCAACCAAACTCTAGCCCTGAAGACCACGCCAAGAATACTGCCGTGGCTTCCAAGATTTAAGTTGTTTCAAATTGTTGAGATCTGAGTGGAGGTTAGCGGACTCGAACCGCTGACATCCTGCTTGCAAAGCAGGCGCTCTACCAACTGAGCTAAACCCCCGCGCCGTGGTGCGGCGAAACCAAGTTTAGCAAATTTTCCGAGAGATGCAAGCCCCCTGCGCAAAAAAGTTGCCCCGATGGCGTTGATCTAGGAATTCGCCGCCTCGGCCCGTAATTCTTGGATCAGTTGCTCCAAGCCTGAAACATCCGTTTGGTAGACCGAATTACAGAAGTGGCAGGTGGCCTCTGCGCCACCGTCCTTGACAATCATGTCCCGAAGTTCATCTTCGCCCAACGTCTTCAGGGCCCGCAGCACACGCTCATTGGTGCAACCACAGTGGAATCGCAACATTTGCACTTCCGGGAAAATTTCCAACCCCATGTCCCCCAACAAATCTTGCAGGATCTCGGGCAAAGACTTGCCGCTCCGCAAGAGTGGAGTGAACCCCTGAAGGGCTTCAATGCGGCTTTCCAACAGCGCCAGGGCCGAATCCTCGATCGAGGCCTGCGGCATGACCTGAATCAGCAATCCCCCGGCCGCCGTCACTCCGTCTGGCTCCACAAACACCCCCAAGGAAAGGGCCGAAGGCGTTTGTTCAGAATTCGCCAAGTAATGCGTCACATCCTCAGCCACTTCCCCGGACACAATTTCCGTGGTGCTGGAATAGGGATAGCCATAGCCAAAATCACGCACAGCGTAGAGGTAGCCTTTCCCGATCGCCCCGCCCACATCGAGCTTGCCCTTGGCATTGGGTGGCAACTCCACACTAGGATTACCCACATAGCCCCGAGCCGTGCCATCACAGCCCGCATCCGCCATCACCACGCCCAAGAGCCCATCACCCCGAAAGCGCAAATTGACGCGAGCTTCCGTGCGCTTCATGTTGGCAGCCAGCAGCAAGCCGGCCGTCATGGTGCGACCCAATGCAGCGGTGGCTACGTAGGATAGGTTGTGCCTGGCGCGGGCTTCGTCGGTCAAACGGGTGGTGATGGCTCCCACCGCGCGGATACCCCCATCGGCGGCAGTGGCTCGGATTAGACGATCGCCCATGACAAAACCCTTACATTTCTTAACCTGCGTTATTAATTCATTGTATCCATTGGATCTGTCCAAATCACTGCACAACCTACGGAATACGGAACCCCAAAGCCTATGTTCGGCACATTTCAACAAGCCCAGTTGCGCATTGAACTCGAAGCTTCCGCAACCCTCATTGGCGATAGCATTCTGCGCCCTAGCGAATGGCCCCATTGGATTGGCCCCCAGCGGTTTTCGGCAAATTTGCCCGATCGCCTGGTCACCGGCACGACCTACACCAGTTGGCTAGGGCCCCTGGAAATTCAGCATCATGTTCAGTGGGCAAACGATCGGGGCCTTTCGCTTATTCTGGCCGGGGCGATCGATGGCCACCACGAATGGCATTGGGGCGATGGGTGGCTGCAATCGCGTGTTGAAGGGATCTCGATTTTGCCCTTGCGGTTAGGCCATGTGACCAGTTTGTTGCGCCTGAAGGCCTATCTCAGCCGCCAGAACAGCACCGTGCGATCGGGCATGGCCACCTAGAGCCGTTGATTGCTCCATGCTCAGTGCCCCCCAAACGCCGGTTGCGCCAGTCCCGATCGCCCCAACAACGGCTTTACGTGGGGCCCGTTTGTTGCAAGGACTGTTCGGCATAGACCCGAAAGCGCTCCAAATCCGCTTGTAGCGTCGATTCCACAATCCGCCCCAAAAACAGCCGATCCATCAACTGCCCAACGATCCCCGGCATGTCGTAGGCGATGCTCATGCGGACGATGCTGCTGCCCTTGCGATCGTAAAACCGCACGGCTCCCCGGTTGGGCAACCCGTCGATCGATTCCCACTGAATAATTTGGTTATCCACCAGTCGCACAATCCGCGACTTCCAATCAAACCGGAAATTTCCCGAAGCAAATTGCCAAATGGAAATATCCGGATCCGCATCGGAAATATGCACCGAATCAATCCATTTCATCCAGCGGGGCATTTGTTCTAGGTCAGACCAAAGGCTCCACACATGCTCGATCGGAACCGGAACTTCTACTTGAACGCTGTGTTCGAGCCAGTCGGTCATGGGGAATTGGCGGGCTGTTGCGATCGCCCGGTGAAACGCTCAACCGATGCCTACGATAGCACTCTGGCTCTCGGTCGTGGCGATCGCCTGGCCCGCCGCCCGGAGTTGCCCGCCCTGCCGGAAACGCCAACGGGGGCGATCGATCCGCAGGTGCTGCTGATCTTCGGTGCGGAATTGGTGAACGACCCGCCCTTTGCTGAGAAAGTCCGGGCGATCGCCCAGGAATATCAACAACTGATCCAACCACAGGCACAAATGACTCAAAACAACTACGGCAGCAACAACAAAAACTATCAAATCGGTTCCATCAACGAAGTAAATCTCTCCTAGAAAATCATCCCAGTAGGTTGGGTTGAAGCATGAAACCCAACATCAGTAAAGTGTGTATTGATCTGAAAACGTTTCATAATTTGCCATCAAGTCAGTTTCTATTAATTAGGATCATGCTAGCTATGTCATCTTCAAATAACCTTCAGCTCATCATATTCTCGCAGCACGGAATGATGGATGGCAATAAAGATATGAAGGCACTGGCCTGTAAAGTGACCCCACCTCGATCATTAGTAATTGCTCCAGAGTTAGGCTATCTTGCAACTTTTTTTGATATTCATCCTCTAATTAATCAGGTCGAGAGGAACGCTAAACAGACACTACAGCAATATCCTGATTTGCCTGCACGGATTATTGCCACTTCTCTGGGTGGCGTGATTTGGGTAGAAGTCTTGTCGAGACATCCAGAGTGGTGGAGCCGATTTGAATCCTTGGTGTTATTGGGTTCTCCGATTGGTGGTGCAGATCGAGCCAGAATTGTTGATCCCTTTGGTTGGGGAATTGGTATTGCTAAGGATTTGGGCAAAAACCGCCGAGAGTTAGCAGAGCAAATTGCGGCCCGAATTCCTACCCTGGTCATTGCTGGAAATACCGACGGCGGGGGAGATGGTACGGTGACACTGGAGTCTACAAAACTCAAGCACGCTTACTTTGTTTGCTTGCAGAATGTCAGTCATGTGGCATTAAAAACCGATCGCGCTGTGATTCGGGCAATCCGAGAATTTTGGTCACAACCTCGGCAACCGCTACCCGAGCCGGAACATAACCTAATGTCGAGATTGATCGATCACTTCAGAGCTGTACCTGGTATTACTGATGCCAATGCTAATGATTTTGTTCATGCGAAAACTGTTTTCTCTTTTTCCGGGGGAGTTAGTCTCCGAACATGGAAGAATCCAGTCGGGGTGAAGCATATTTTTATTGCCAACCAGCAGGGAACGTGTGACTATGCGGGCTTTGTGGGATGGGTGCATACGGATGGACTCAATCGAGCGATCGAGCAAGCAATTCAGAATTTTGGAAGTTAGCGTGTAGGCAGCAGTAGGGTGCATGGGAGAACGCTTGAATGGTGACGAAAGGGTTGATTTTCACTCCCATGCACCGAGGATTGAGGGCGGCCCAACCGATCGGGGATCGTCAGAAATGCGACATGGGTGGCGGTGCGTGGGAGATGACCGGGAGATTGTTGTTGCAGAGGTGACGTTCTCCCACACGCCCTACGGCTCCTGATTGGTTTCGCCCCCGATCGCCCGGTCGGTAAATGTACCCAACAACCTCCTAGAATCAGAAGGGTTAACCATTCGCGCTAACGCTTCAAAAGAGCCACAATTTCCCTGTGGTGGGGATTCTGGTGCGCTTCTCAGGTTTTAAGGGGTCTGGATTATGGCTTTCGCGTCGATCGTTCGTGCCTTGCAGCGGTCTCCCTTGACGGAGGAGTTTTTAGGACGGCTCGATCGCGATCGCCAGTTGATTTTTAGCGGCGCGGCCCAGTTGCCCAAGGCCTTCACGATTTCGGCGCTGGCCCAGGCGCGGGGGCGATCGCTGCTGGTGGTGACGGCGACGCTGGAGGAAGCTAGCCGTTGGGCTGCCCAAATGGAGGAGATGGGGTTTGGGGCGCTGCATTTTTATCCCACCTCGGAAGCCTCGCCCTACGAACCCTTTGACCCGGAACAGGAAACCCTCTGGGGCCAGTTGCAGGTGTTGGCGGATTTGCGGGGGCGATCACTCCACAGTGACCCGAAGCCGATCGCGATCGTCACCACCGAGCGCGCCCTGCAACCGCACTTGCCCCCCGTGGCGGCCTTTGATCCCTACTGCATCAATCTGGAGCCGGGGGCCGAGTCAGATTTGGGCGATTTGGGGCGCAAGCTGGCGCGGCTAGGCTATGAGCGGGTTTCCTTGGTGGAAACGGAGGGCCAGTGGAGCCAGCGGGGCGACATCATCGATGTGTTCCCGGTGTCGTCGGAATTGCCGGTGCGGTTGGAGTGGTTTGGCGACGCTTTGGAGCGGATTCGGGAGTTTGACCCGTCTAATCAACGATCGCTCGATCCGGTGGCGCGGGTGGTGCTGACTCCGACGGATTTTGGGCCGATCGTGCGGGCGGCCTTGGGTTGGGAGCCGGAACCCTTGGACGAACCGGAGGCGGAAGCGGAGTTGCGATCGGACGCGGAAGGGATGCGGCGGCTGTTGGGGCGGGCCTTTGAGCAACCGGCTTGCTTGCTGGACTATTTGCCCGAGGGGACGATCGTGGCGATCGATGAGATCGACCATTGCGGGGCCCATGCCGATCGCTGGGTGGAGCAGGTGGGTGAGCATTGGGCGATCGTCAATCAGCACCCGGACAGCTTGCCCCACGGGGAACCCCTGCGACCGATTCATCGCACCTTTGGCGAGGTGTTGGCGGCGCTCGATCGGTTCGATCGCTTCTTTCTGAGTGAGCTGGCGACGGAGGTGGCCTCGCCCCTGATTGCCAACCCGCCTCGGCCGATTAATTTGGCTTCCCGGCCCGTGCCGCCCACGCCGCACCAGTTCAGCAAGTTGGCGGACTTCATTCGCGGCGAGGTCGATCGCAAATTCGCCATTTGGCTGCTGTCGGCCCAGCCCAGCCGCTCCGTGGCCCTGCTGCAAGAGCACGATTGTCCGGCGCAGTTTGTGCCCAGCCCGCGCGACTTTCAGGCGATCGATCGGCTCCAGGGCAACCACACCCCCGTGGCGGTCAAATATTCCGGCTTGGCGGAACTCGAAGGCTTCGTGCTGCCCACCTATCGGATCACGGTGCTGACCGATCGGGAGTTTTTTGGTCAGCACGCCTTGGCCACGCCCGGTTATGTGCGCAAACGTCGCCGCGCCACCTCCAAACAGGTGGATCCCAACAAGCTGGCTCCCGGCGATTATGTGGTGCATCGCAACCACGGGATTGGGCGGTTTTTAAAGCTCGAAAAAATCGTTTTTGATAACCAAACCCGCGAATATTTGGTGTTGCAATACGCCGATGGATTATTGCGGGTGGCGGCGGATCAAGTGGGCAGCCTGTCGCGCTATCGCCGCACCCAAGATAGCCCGCCGGAATTGCACCGGATGACCGGGAAAGCCTGGGAAAAAACGAAAGCGAAAGTTCGCAAAACGATCAAGAAATTGGCGGTGGACTTGCTGCAATTGTATGCGGCGCGATCGGAACAGCGGGGCGTGGCCCTGCCGCCGGATATGCCTTGGCAACAGGAGCTAGAGGATTCATTCCCCTACCAACCCACGCCGGATCAACTAAAGGCAACCCAGGACGTAAAACGAGACATGGAAAGCGATCGCCCCATGGATCGTTTGGTCTGTGGCGATGTGGGTTTTGGCAAAACGGAAGTGGCCGTGCGCGCCATTTTCAAAGCCGTTACCGCTGGCAGACAGTGCGCCCTGTTGGCTCCCACCACGATTTTGACCCAACAGCATTACCACACCTTAAAGGAACGATTTGCGCCCTATCCGATTCAAATTGGGTTGATGAATCGGTTTCGATCGCCCCAGGAACGCAAGGAAATTCAACGGCGTTTGGCCACCGGAGAATTGGATATTGTGGTGGGAACCCATGCCCTCTTGAGCAAATCCACTCAATTCAAAGATTTGGGTCTTTTAGTAGTTGATGAAGAGCAGCGATTTGGGGTGAATCAAAAGGAAAAAATCAAAGCCCTGAAAACCCAAGTGGATGTGTTGACCCTCAGCGCCACGCCGATTCCTCGAACGCTCTACATGGCGCTCTCGGGCATTCGAGAAATGAGCTTGATTACAACTCCGCCGCCCAACCGCCGTCCGATTCAAACCCACTTGGCTCCCTACGACCCGGAAGCGGTGCGATCGGCCATTCGGCAAGAACTCGATCGGGGTGGGCAAATTTTCTACGTGGTGCCTCGGGTGGAAGGCATTGAAAAGGTGGCGACGCAATTGGTGGAATTGGTTCCCAGCCTGCGAATTGCGATCGCCCACGGGCAAATGGATGAGGGCGAATTGGAAGCCACCATGCTGTCCTTTGGTAGTGGCGAAGCGGATATTTTGGTTTGTACCACGATTGTGGAATCGGGCTTGGATATTCCCCGCGTCAACACAATTCTGATCGAAGATGCGGAAAAATTTGGGCTATCTCAGCTCTACCAATTGCGCGGCCGCGTCGGTCGGGCCGGGGTACAAGCCCACGCTTGGTTGTTCTATAACCGCCAAGGATTACTATCAGAAGCTGCCCGCAAACGACTGCGCGCAATCCAGGAATTTACCCAACTGGGATCGGGCTATCAACTGGCCATGCGCGACATGGAAATTCGCGGCGTGGGCAATTTGTTAGGCGCGGAACAATCGGGACAAATGGAAGCGATCGGCTTCGATCTCTACATGGAAATGTTGCAAGAGGCGATCGATGAGATTCGCGGTCAAGAAATTCCGCAGGTGGACGATACCCAAATCGATTTGCACCTAACGGCCTTTATCCCCAACGACTACATTCCCGATCTGGAACAGAAGATGAGCGCCTATCGATCGGTTGCCGCCGCCAGCACCAAACGGGAACTCACGGAAATCGCCGCCGACTGGAGCGATCGCTACGGCCCCATTCCGCCCGCTTGTCTGCAACTATTGCGGGTCATGGAACTAAAACAGGTGGCTAAACAGCTCGGCTTCTCTCGAATTCGGATCGAGAATAAACAGCACGTAATTCTCGAAACACCGATGGAAGAACCGGCTTGGAAGCTATTAGCCGAAAACCTACCCGATCACCTGCGATCGCGCTTTGTCTACATGCCGAAAAAGGTGATGGTGCGTGGTTTGGGCGTGGTGAAACCGGAACAGCAACTGGATAATTTGATCGATTGGCTAGGTCGAATGCAAGGCGCATTACCGGAAGCCCCGCTAAAGGCTTCCTAGACAAAATGGAGCTTCTGAACTGATGTGTCAACCCAGGCGATCGCCCCATCAATTTTCAGCATTCGTAGATCTTGAAAATTCCAGAGCCTACGACAAACTAACCGCTAGATGAGTTCATCGGAGCAACTGCGCACCTTTCGATTGGGAATGTGAGCATTTGGAGGTGGCAATGGGGCGATCGGTATCAATATACTGATCGATCGGCTTGGACTTTTGGCAGACTTATATTTTGGGGTGATCTTTCTAGTGCAACAGAATAGAATCTTGAATGTGGTACGGGTATGGAGGTTAAATGCTGTTTAGAAGATTAAGACAGGCGATCGCTAACTGGTTGGATACTCTGCAACGTTATCTAATCAAAGATCAATTTAGTTCTATCAGTCGTCAACAACTGATAGAACGCTTTGTAGAATTGGAGAATCGTTACCAGAGTTCCACCGAATACTTAAATCCTCAGATCATTCATCTTCTTGAAGATCTTGAAGCGATCTATTTCGGGGATCTTTCTGTAAGAACCCATACGACCGACGATGAGAAGCAGTTAGATGTACTTAAATTCGGGGTTACTGGTGCGCATCATGATGTCTTAAATCTTTTTCTTGAAGATCTCTGCAAACTAATAGCTGAGCTACCAGAGGAATCTTCTTTGAAAAAAAGATATCGGCTCCCCGAAAAATTTTATAAACAATAGTCCAGAAAGAATAGTCCAGAAAGCTTTTCACGCTAGGAATTGCTTCTGCAAATTCAACTTTGCTTGCGGGTTGATATTGATAACTGTGTTGAGAGACAGTAGCACTTTGAGGGAATGATTTTCGGTAACGAATCGCCTACGTCACGAGGCTTTTAGTCGCTCATCATTACTAGACCTCTTGCACGAATAGAATAGCGGTGTGGAAATTCGCTGTCACCACCCTCGGGAGATGCTCTACGAAAGCCTCGCCTCGCTACCCCCATCACAGTTCCGCCGGGCCTGTGGCTTTAGTCGTTCCACCTTCCAAGCCATGCTGGAAGTTCTTCGTCCCGCGCTAGACCGGAGTGGTAAACGAGGGGGACAAAATAGTCTCAGCGTCGAGAATCAGCTCTTGCTGACCCTGCAATACTGGCGCGAGTATCGCACCCAATTCCATATCGGTCTCGACTTCGGGGTCTCAGAAGCCACCGTCTGTCGCATCATCAACCGCGTGGAGACTGTCTTGGTCAACAGTGGTCGGTTTGCATTGCCCGGCAAACGCCGTCTCTTAGACCCCGAAGCGGATGAGTCAGTAGTGGTGCTGGATGTGACCGAAGTCGCCATTGAACGCCCCCAAAAAAACAGCGTGCTTACTACAGCGGTAAGCAAAAGCGGCACACGCTGAAAGGGCAATTGGTGATTGATTGGCGCTCCGGTCAATTCCTAGCCGTGACGGTGGGTCGAGGTCGCACCCATGACCTGCGACTCTGGCGCGAGAGTGCTTTTCGCTTAGCCCCAGACCGGCTGTGTCTAGCGGATAGTGGATACCAAGGACTTGCTCGTGACCATGAGGCTACGATTCTCCCGAAACGAAAACCGCCTCGAAAGTGCCTGCCCGAAGTGGAAAAAGCTTGCAATCGGGCGTTGGCGGCGGTGCGCATTCGGATTGAGCACGCCATTCGTCGTTTGAAGCGATTTCGGATCTTCTCAGGACGCTATCGCAATCGTCGTCGCCGTTGTGGCTTGAGGCTTCATCTGCTGGCCGGGTTGCTCAACTACCAGGCAACACATCCAATTTGATTCGTGCAAGAGGTCTACTGAATTCTGGCACGACTCGAAACTCTATTGCTGCTGGGCTATACCCATTTCAGCGATGGGCAGTTGATCCCCTCAAGTCTAGGCTTGGCTGGCTTTGGGGCGGAAAATGTGGCGGTGATCGCCGCTGTAAAGGCGCGATCGGGCGGTGGTGGCCGTGGTCATGGCATCCAGGGCCGGACTAATCACATAAAGAACGGTGCGCGTTAGTTTTTCCTGGTGGGTGATGCTGGCTAACTCATCCAACCGGCAAAGCACCACTCGCTCATCCTCCCAGCCGATCCGGTAGCAAACCGCGATGGTCATCTCTGGTGGGTAATGGGCCGCGAGCTGGTCTTGGGCCCGCTGGGCATGGTGGGCACTCAGGTATAGACAAAGGCTGGCTTTGTGGGCGGCCAGGCTGGCTAGATCTTCCGCGTCGGGCACTTGGGTTTCGCCTCGGGCCCGGGTGAGGATGATGCTTTGCACCAGGTTGGGCACGGTCAGCTCCACGGCCAAACGGGCGGCGGCCGCTTGGAAGGCGCTGATTCCGGGAACCACTTCAAAGGGAATCTCTTGCTCCAACAGTTGGGCCACCACTTCATGGAGTGCGCCATAGAGGGAGGGGTCGCCGTCTTGCAGTCGCACCACCTGTTTTCCGGCCCGGGCCCGATCGATCAACGTGGGCAACCAATCTTCCAAGACGAGCGATCGGGTGTCGATCACTTCCACCTCTGGCCGGCAATGGCTCAACATTGCTTCCGGAACAAGGGAGCCAGCAAAAAAGACCGTATCAGCCGCCGCCAGGAGTTTTTGACCTCGCACGGAAATGAGGTCGGGGTCACCGGGCCCCGCGCCCACAATCCGTACGGTGGCGGGGCGATCGAGGGCCGACTCGGGCAAAGGGGTCATGGGATTGATCGCAGGGCTGGAATCGGAGGTCATGGGGTTTTGCGGCGGGCGGCATTGGAGCCTGGGATAGAGCGCAGGGGCAGCGAGGCGGAGGTGGACTCCGTGGCCCAACGGCGATAGTCAGCGCTCAATCGGTCTACCAAGCGATATTTCATCTTGGCCAGCACTTGGGTCAACAGCAGTTGGCCAGTGGACTGCATGGTGGCGGCCGGCAGGCGGTCGAGCGGTGGGGGCAATTTTACACTCACCCCTAAATCCACCACGCCCTTCAGGCGATCGCCTGCTGAGGTGCTAATGGCTCGCATTTGGCCCGTCAACTCCAGGGAAAAGCCGTTGTCCAACCCCTTGAGGCCCACCAGTTGGCAACCAACCGATCGCATCCGCACTACGCCTGCTTCGTCAGTCCAAACCCGCAAATCCACCATGGGTTGGAACTGCAAATGCGCAAAGGTTAGGGTTGGCACCGAAAGCCGATAGCGATCGCCCCCCAGGGCCACTAAGTGCCCCGGTTGGGCCGCCGCCAACGCGACCCGGTGCGGCTGACGCAGATATTCAGCGACCGGGCGACGCATTGGCGGCATCGGCATATCGATCGTCTGTGAGGCAGAGAAGCCAGCAGCCACCGAAAAAGTCTCCGCGTTAGGTTCAACTCATCCTTGGGCAACGGTGGTCACCGCCGGGCTGTCACCACAGGACAGCTCCTTGGCAAGCGGTTGACACGGATTAGACCCGATTAGACCCAAATTTTGGGGACTAAGCATGACTTAACGCTACCCAATGCATTCCATCATACCGGTTTGGCGATCGGCGGGGGGTGGCCAGCCGAACCCGAGCGATCGCCCAGAGTGGCGGTGCATTTTTCCAAAACCCCGGTCTCGGGGCGATCGGTTGGCTTCAATTCGGCCCAAGACTGGGCGCATCAACCGGCACAGTCGGGATCTGGAAATCGTATTCTGAGAACTATCTGCGGAGAGCTTTCTGCGGAGAACTTTCTGCAAACTGGGCAGCGATTCAAAACGAGGGTTCATCAACGGTTCTTGATGCCCGCTGCCGATTCCGCACCCTGCAACTCCCTAATTCCGCATACCGGATTTCATACCCCATATTCTGGCGATGGCGATGGCGATGACCGATTCCCCCCACCCAATCACGATTGGCTACCTTGGCCCGGCGGGAACCTATGCCGAGGCCGCCACCAATGGCTATGCCCAGTGGCGATCGAGCCAGGAAGCCTTCCTAGGGGAGTTTCGCCCCTACCCGAGCATTGCCAAAACCCTGGAAGCGGCCGCCAGCGGCGAAGTACCCCTGGTGGTTGTGCCCGTGGAAAATTCCATTCAAGGCAGCGTCACCACCACCCTCGACACCCTTTGGCAACTGGAGGGGCTACATGTGCAACAGGCGGTGTTGCTCCCGATCGCCCATGTGCTGGTGACCCAAGCCCCAGACCTGAAGGCGATCACCACGGTCTATTCCCATCCCCAAGCCCTGGCTCAATGTCAGCGGTGGATCGAAACCCATTTGCCCAATGCCAAGCCCCTGCCTACCAATTCCACCGCCGAAGCCTTGACCAACGTGCAGGAACAGCCCCAAACCGCTGCCATTTCCTCAGAGCGAGCGGCCCAACTGTACGATTTGCCCGTTTTGGCTCGTGATATCAGTGACTGCCCGGACAATTGCACCCGGTTTTGGGTCATTGCCCGAGAACCGGCGCACCTCACCGGCAGCCACACAGCGATCGCCTTCTCAACCATTAACCGGCCCGGCTCCCTTTTGCAGCCCCTGGCCACCTTGGCAGAGCGGGACATCAATCTTTGTCGAATTGAATCTCGTCCTTCCAAGCGTGGCCTGGGGGATTATGTTTTCTTTTTGGATTTGGAAGCCGGGCAACAGGAAGCTCGCACCCAGGCAGCATTGGCAGAACTGCGCGATCGGGTGGAAACCTTGAAGGTGTTCGGCAGTTACGATGCCCTGAAGCTGACCTAGGACTTTTTGACCCAGGCGCGTTGGGCAAACCTGGCGAGATTTCGCTGAATCGCTCTGAATCGCGCTGGATCAAGAAGGCTAATTGCTGAGATCGCGAGTAATTTAGTGCGATCGATTGCTGGCTGAGGGTTGGGGCAGTTGCAGAGGCCGCGCTGTGCCCGCCAAGTCCGCCGGAACTGTCACCGCAGCCGAATGGCGGCGAGACTGCTTCACCAAGTGGTTAAACAACTGTTCGTAGCGATCGAGCGACGAGTCAAAGCTATACATCTCCAGCGCATGTTGGCGACCCTGACGACCCAACCGTTCAGCCCGATCGGGATCCTGAGCCAGGGCCAAAATCGCCTCCGCCAAAGCCTGGGGCGACTCCGGCTCCACCACAATCCCCGCCTCACTGCGCCGGATGGCCTGGGCCGCCGTGCCATGGCCCGGCACAGATCCAATGATCGGCCGGCCACTGGCCAAAATGACCTGGGTTTTCGAGGGCATATTGAAGCCCACCACGTTGCGCCGCTGCACAATCAAGCTCACATCCGCCGCCGCCATCATTTCCGGCAGTGCTTCCCGAGGTTGAAAGGGCAACAGCTTGACCCGATCGCTCACGGCATTTTCACGGCAATATTGCCCCAATCGCTCGATCGCCCGCGCCTCACCCACAATCACGAACTGAATTTGGGCCGCCTCGGGCCGGCCATCCAGCACCTTCGCCGCATCAATCACCGTTTCCAGCCCTTGGGTCAAGGCAATGTTGCCCGAATAAAGCACCACAAACTTGCCCTGTAACCCATGGGCTGCACGAAATGCATTGTTCTTCGGCATGGGCTGCACAAAGTTCACATCCACCCAGTTGGGAATCAGGGCAATCTTGTTGGGCGACACCCCCTTGCTCACCAGGTTGTCCACAAAACCCTCCGCGATCGCGCTGATCGCCGTTGAGGTTTTGTAAGCAAATCGCTCCAGGGCCTCAAAAACCTGAATCGCCCGCTTGCTGGTAATCAGCCCCGTATGCACCGCCGCTTCCGGCAAAATATCTTGCAAATTTAGGATCAGCGGGCAGCGATACATCCACCGCAGCAGGGCCGCCGGAACCGTTGCCGCCAACGGAGGCGAAGTCATCAACATCACATCGGGCCGCCAGCCATTTAGGGCCCGCAGGAAACTCGTGATCGCAAAACTGCCATCCAGGGCCAACCGCGTCAGCAGGCCGGGCTTGGGTCGAATCCAGACATAGCAGCGATCGATTCGCACGTTGTTAATCACTTCCGTGCAATACAACTTGCCCCGATAGCCTTCGTAAATCCGCCGTTCCGGGTAGTTTGGCATTCCCGTCAAAACGCGAACTTCATGACCACGCCGAGCCAGCCCCTCCGCTAGCTCAGTCATCAACGGTGCAATCCCGATCGGCTCAGGATGGTAGTTGTAGGAATAGATCAGAATCTTCATAGCCTTGGGTTTACCAGGTTAAGGGTGACGTAGAACAAGGAGTGACTATGTTGTGGTTTCGCCCATTCAATTGCACTTGAGCATCCCGCAATCCAGCCGATCATGACGCGGCCGTTCCTATTCTGTTGATTCCCTGACGCAGCGTCTGTAACCAGGAAAAACCGCAGGCTGCGATCGGGGGCACACCCTAACACCCTTAGGATTGGTTGAAGTGCAGTTTTCATGGGTCAAAGCACCTGTGACCGGGCGATCGCGAATTCACACCACCACCCTGTATAACCTCCGCCTAGGAACCGGTGCAAAACTCACTGCGTCCGGCTCAAAGACGCGCCACTGACTCCTGATCATCCGTCAGCAAAATGGTCAAGTAACTCAATCAAAATGGGTCAGGACGCGATCGGCAATGACCAAATGGGCAGTGGGATCATGCAAGCTGCTCGATCGGCTCTGAACCGTGCTGAATCAATATCACTGGATTCTTGGTGCTGAACTAATCGCACTGAATGAATCACTGAATGAATGGCATTGAGGTTAACCCATTCCAACCTCCAATTCGGGATATGGTTTTTAGACTCCGGTCTAAATTCAGCCTTAAATCTAAGATCTAGTCCCTGATTCAGTCTGAAATCTAGTCTGGGATTCAGTTTTCAATAAAGCTTTGGGTTGAAAATCTTGGGTTGAAAATCTTGAGTTGCGTCTTACATTGCACTTTGCAGAGCAAGGCTAACCAAAGATGCCAGATTTCGCTGAAATTGTCCCTGATATGGGCCGATGAAAGCACTGGCGAAGAGGAGATCAGCGCAGGCGAATTAGAGTAGATCCCAGCCGATTGGAGTAGATTCCAGCAAATTGGAGTAGATGGCGAACTGCTAATCCCCAATTAGAGCTTACTCCGAAGATCGATTAGATGTTCAGCTAAAATTTCCAATTCGTAATTTTTTCCGAGAGATCCTTAAAGGGTCAATGTTTCCCTTGCTATCACGATGGAGAGCGATCGAGCGATCGCCCTTGCCCTCCGGTTCCGCCAACTCATGCTTGGAGATTACTCTTGGAGATTACTCTTGAACATTGCCCTTGGAGATTACTCTTGAGAATTTCTGGCATTCAGCCCAAAAAAAACACCACATCTGGCAAGGGACAAACCCACGACCAAACATGGTGTGATTGCAATTTCTGAAGAGTGGAAAACGTTGTGCGGTTTGGGCAACTGGTCTGGAATTAACCTCAACCGACTGAAGCCGACCTTAAGCCGTTGGGTTCATCAACAGGATCAGAGCTGCGATCGGGTCAATTGTTGCACGATGAACGTTCAATGGGCGTTCAATCTTTTCTGGCTGCTCGGGCAATTGAGGGCGATCGAACCGCTGACCTGAACCCAATTGACCCGCCAGAAACCTAGAAAACCTTAGGAGCCAGTCGTTTGAGCGTTCAGCAGTTGCTTCAGCTTCGCCAACTCACCGGCCCAGCGGGGATCTGGCTGGGCAGAAGCGGCGCTGCTTTCGGCAACCACAGCCCCACCAGGGGCACGACGACCGCCACCGTTGCCTTTTTTGCCACCACCACCGCCACCGCTGCGGCGAGCTGCCTTGACGGGGCTAGCTTCGGCGCTTTCGGGGGCTTCGTCATCGCCCTTGCCTTTGCGGGGCATGGCTTTCTCAATTTTCAGCACGGTGTCTTTGAAGGTGGAACCGTTGAACTGTTCGATGATTTGGTCGGCGAGTTCATCAGTGGGAACCGTCACGAATGCAAAACCGCGACATTTTCCGGTTTTGCGATCGACAATGACCTTGGTGGAGGTCAGGTCGCCCGTGCCGGCAAAGACGGCTTCGAGTTCTTTGCGATCGACTTCTTTGGGCAGATTGCCAACGTACAGGCGAATGGACATGACGGATCCCTCTGATGGTTTGCAGCAAGCGCCAGGAGACTAAGCGCCGGGTGACTGGATGTGGTGGTTGGCAGTTACCATTCGGTTGCCATTGAATCGAGAGCACCTCGATGGAAAAGACAAGTTTTGAGAACTTGCCAGCTCTGAGCAAAACACAGCTCGCGCGGGGATATCAAACGCTCTGCTGCAAGCTGCTGAATAAAGGTTGTTTGATAACTATTCAATTCAAATAGACTTGCTATTGCTCAATTGAAAGGAAAGGATCTGTCGCCAGTCTTGAGCAGTCAAGCGCTGACCTTTAGCCATCCGGAGCCGTGTGACCCGTGCGTTGTCGATCGGGTGTGTTGCTGCTGAAGATTTTGCCACGATGGGGGCAGCAAAACTCACCAAACAGTTAAAACAGCATCGATCGAGCGGCTGGTTTGCTGGCATAAAAGTCTATCACGACGCTTTGCAAATTGGGCCAAGATCTCCGGGGGCTGGGCAACGGGTTCGATCGCAGCGGTGATTGCTACCCCGATCGTGAAAAAGCCAGCCGTTGGGGCGGCTGGCCGTGCTTGCTGTGTTGGGAGAATACCAATTAAAACCTGGCCGGGGATGTCATCGACTTTGCATTTTGAGTGACAAAGACGCACACCATCGCAGTTTCAGCAGTTTCAACGAATAGGGTTGATGGCAACTTGAAGCGGCGGTTAGTGCTTGACAGTTCTCCGGGCGTTGGCTAATTAGCCTCCTGTGAAGAAATGTAACATCAATGAAGCAACACTGTAAATCTGGCGTAGGGAATCGGTGGAAATTTAAATTCGTTTGAATATTGGGGAAATTTGAATATTGGGGAAATTTGAACACCAGAGATTTGGACACTGGATCTGGACACTCAGGGATTCTGAGCAGTGGAAAGCCGGGAACTTGAAAAATCGAGAACTTGGAAAATCGGGTAACCCTAGAGCTGGGCGGGGCTTGAACGATCGCGCCGATCTCGCCGATCTCGCCGACGGCGGCGGTATCCGGGCCGATCGGGCGCGTTGAAGTGCCAGTAATGATGCAAATACAGCCGCTCCAGGGTACGACAATCGCGCGTAATGGCCATTTGCTCCCGTCGAGCATAGGCCCGGAACAGATTGCCCAGGGTGAGGGCCAACAGCGCCACCACCAGCCCGATCGCCGTGGAAACCAGCGCTTCACTCAGACCCGCATTCACGCGGCTGGGGCCCTCCCCGGCCCAATCGAGACCCGCAAAGGCTCCCATCAGGCCAGTGACCGTGCCCAACAGGCCCAACAACGGAGCCAGGGCCGTCACGGTTTGCAACCACAGGTCAAAGCGCCGCAGTTGGGGCCGTTCGGCTTGGGTGGCGGCGCTGAGGGCCAAGCGAAAGGCGATCGGGTGGGGGCGGTGTAGCTCCAAGGCTGCCAAACTAATGCGGGCGATCGGGAGGCCGTCGGCATATTGCTGGAACCGGGCGATCGCCGCCTTGGCATCGCGTCCATACAGCTCAAAAACCGCTGGAACCAGTTGGGATCGATCGCGCCGCACCTGGGCCCAGAACCAAGCCCGCTCGATCGCCACCGTCACCGTCGCGATCGATCCCAACAGCAAGGGCACAACCACCGGCCCACCCGCCTGCAAAATAGCCCAAGCAATCATGGGCGACTTTCTCCCATCGTTTTCATATGTATGGCGCTTGCCAGATCATCCCCCACCTTTATTCCCAGTCCGTGCGATCATCGCCCAACCTGTTGATCAACCTCTCAGCGCACCGTCAAATAGCGCAACCCAATCAGCAGCAAAAAGCCCCCATACAGTTTCTTCATCAGGGCCGAACTGATGTAGGGTTGATTGGCGAATATTGCCCCAAAGTAATTCCCCACCAGCAATCCCACCACAATCAACAACCCGTACTTGATGTTGAGATTGCCGTTGCGGTAATACACCATCGCCCCCAACAGCCCGATCGGCAACACCTGAGCCGCAAGGGATGTTCCCGTTGCTAATTTTTGGTCTAGGCCCAGCCACAGCACCATGGCCGGCACCATAATCGCCCCGCCGCCAATGCCAAACAGGCCCCCCGCTAACCCTGCCGCCAATCCAATCAGCAGCAATTGCCAAACCACGTCCGTCATTCGGTTTTCTCCTTTCTTGAGCAATTCTGGTTTTTGATGTTCAGCTTGCCTGTGAGCGCAATTTCGGCAATTTCGAGTGAATCCCTTGGGCTTGGTACTGGAGCCTAAGCCTGAGCGAGTCATGCTCCTAAGCGCTGCCTCGTCAGACTCTGGCACTGTTTTTGGAACCAAGACAAGTTAAAGGCGACACATTTTTCTTGGCAAGACCCGAGTGATCAGCGTTGATACGGGATTCATCAACCATCCACTTCCCTTTAACGAAGTATCAATTGGCGATTCAATGATGAATCAACCCGATGAATTAACCCGATGCATCAACCCGATGCATAAATCTCAATTAATTAACCCCCGATCAATGATTTCCTGATTCTCGATTCATTGGATCCTATAGATCGATCATGAGATCCATCATTGCCCTATTCTTCATGATCATTCCTTCAAAAGTGCGATCAGTCATTGATTGGATTATGAATCCATTTTTGATGCTGATTGAATAGTGAATTAATTACTGAGTACAGATCACTAAGCAAAGATTGCAGCAAAGCCATGCCAAAACCTCGGAAACGCTTTGGTCAACATTGGTTGAGAAGTGAAAAAGCCCTTGCCAAAATCATTTCAGCGGCGGAACTGACCCCAGAGGATCGGGTTTTGGAAATTGGCCCCGGTCAGGGGGTCTTGACTCGGCAATTGCTGGATCAAGCGGGAGCAGTGGTTGCCGTTGAGTTAGATCACGATCTTTGTCCTGAGCTGGTGAAAAAGTTTGGGCAGCGGGACAATTTCTTGCTGCTTCAGGGCGACATTTTGACTTTAGATTGGCCGGAACAGTTGGCGGCTTTTCCCAATCCCCAGTTCCAAAATCCCAATAAGGTGGTGGCCAATATTCCCTATAACATTACGGGCCCAATTTTGGAGCATTTGTTGGGGACGATCGCCCAACCGCGATCGCAACCCTTTGAGTCGATCGTGCTGTTGGTGCAAAAGGAAGTGGCCCTGCGGTTGGTGGCGAATTTGGGCAGCAAACATTACAGCGCCCTTTCGATTCGATCGCGCTTTTTAGCGGATTGCTCTTGGGTTTGCGATGTGGGGGCCAAGGCTTTTTCACCGCCGCCCAAGGTCGATTCAGCGGTGGTGAAAATTCAGCCCCGCCCTTTTCCGCAGTCGCCGCAAAATGTGAAGCGCTTTGAAACGTTGTTGAAACTGGGCTTTGCCAGTCGCCGCAAGATGTTGCGCAACAATCTAAAAAGCGTCGTGGATTTGGATCAGTTGCGTCATACTTTGGTTGAGCTGGCAATTCCTGAAACGGCGCGGGCAGAAGAACTGAGCCTGGAGCAATGGATTCAGTTAAGCGATCGCTTGGTTTTGGGTTCTTTGTCGATCGAGATCGCAGCAGGAGAGGCGGAAGAATCGATGGACAATGTTGCGCCTTGAATACTGCACCTTAAAGACTGCACCTTGAATACTGCGAATACTGCATCTTCAATGACCAAAGACCAAAATTCCTGAACCTTAATTCCTGCGCCAAAATTCCTGAACCTTGATGCCAACGGATTGTCCATGCAAATTTATCTAGACCACAGCGCCACCACGCCGCCCTGTGATGTGGCGATCGCGGCGGCCCAACGGGTGATGACGGAACTATGGGGAAATCCGTCAAGCATTCATAGTTGGGGCGATCGCTCGGCCATGGTGCTGGAAACGGCGCGGTTGCAGGTGGCGACGTTGATTAATGGGGATCCCACGGGGGTGATTTTCACCTCGGGGGGCACGGAGGCGGACAATTTGGCGATCTTGGGGGTGGCCCAGCGGTTCACCCAACCGCGTCATATCATTTCCTCGCAGGTGGAACATTCGGCGATCGAGCGAACCTTGGAGCGGCTGGAGGCCCAAGGCTGGGCGATTACGCGCTTGCCGGTCGATCGCGCCGGACGGGTGAATCCGTCGGACTTGGCTTTGGCCATTCGCCCGGAAACGGTGCTGGTGTCGATTATTTTTGCCCAAAGCGAGGTGGGAACCCTGCAACCGATCGCGGAGTTGGGGACGATTACCCGGCGATCGGGCGCATTATTCCACACGGACGCGGTGCAGGCGGTGGGCCGGGTGGCGGTGGATTTGCAAACCCTGCCGGTGGATTTGCTGTCCCTCTCCAGCCACAAGATCTACGGCATTCAAGGGGCTGGGGCCCTGTGGGCGCGGCCGGGGATTAATTTGGCTCCCCAGTTGCTGGGCGGTGGCCAGGAGAGTAAGCGGCGATCGGGAACTCAGGCCCTGCCGGCGATCGCGGCCTTTGGGGCGGCGGCGGAACGCATGGCCCAAACCTGGGAAACGGAGGCTCAGCGGCTTGGTCAACTGCGCGATCGCTTGTTTGAGCGCTTGGCTCCCTTGCCCGCTTTGCATCCCACGGGCGATCGGCTCCATCGCTTGCCCCACCATGTCAGCTTTTGTTTACGGGGACGGTTGCCCCTGCCCAGTGGTCGGGATTTGGTGCGCCAGCTCGATCGGGCGGGCATTGCCGCCAGCTCTGGATCCGCCTGCAGCAGCGGCAGCCTGACCCCCAGCCCCACCCTGTTGGCCATGGGCTACGATCCCGCCGAAGCCACAGCGGCCCTGCGCTTAAGCCTGGGCCAGAGCACCACGGAAGCGGATATTGATTGGACTGCGTTGGTGTTGGCTCAAGTGCTGGAGCGATTGGGCGTTGGCCAACCAAATGGCGGCGATCGCGACTCGCAACGTTCGGTTTTGGGGTGCGCGACTCCGGGGCCTTGCCGATACACTTGAGGCAAATCCCCTAAGTCTAAATCCCTAGCGCGTGTGACGACGCTCTCGACGATTGCGGCGAACCCCAAACCCGCGATGCCGCTTCCCTCCCCTGCTCTGAGCGATCGCCCGCTCGATCGCCAACGGATCGATCGACCAACTATGAATGGATGGGTGTTACCAACGGTGGGTCATCTGCTTGCTCCCCTTACCCCCGGAGCGGGCCCAGGAACCCTATCCGCCGAGGCCCAATGGCAGGGGGCCACGAAGGCGATCGCCCAAATCATGGCCCAATCCATGGAAGCGGCCGACGCGATCGAAGCGGCCTTCATCACGGACTTTGCGGAAGCCTTACCCTCCGAAGCGATCGATCAAGGGGTGGTGCTGTTGGGGCCCCTGCCCTTGTTTACGGGGTCCTGGCTCGATCGCCTCTCGGTCTGGACATTCAGCAGCCACCTTTGGCAATCCCTGTGGCTGTTGCCCTCCGCCGATGGGGGCGAACCCTGCCCGGAAGTGACGGAACGGGCGATCGGCCTAGCTCCGGTGGATCCCCTGGCCGCAGAATCCTTTTGCGTGGTGCGAATGCGGGACTTTAGCTTGGCCCTCTCACTCCAAGAAGACTCCACCGGCCAACTGGTGTTTCGCTTCTCCTTTGAGCCTCAGGCGATCGCCGCCGTCTGGCAAGCCTTGCGGGCCCGGGTGCAACTGAACGCCCCGCAGCAGCTCGGGCCGTTTGATGCCCTGGCTCAACAGTTTCCTTTGGTAGAACCCAGCTATCGGATCGTCAGCGCCTTCACAGAGCGCCTGCTGCAAGCCCTGCCAGCTCCCAGCAACCCCGCCCATTCGGAGCCGCGCCGTCGCCCCTTGCGGGCCTCAGCCCGGCCGCAACCGGCCAAACCCGCGATCGACCTGGAGCTTTTGCAAGCCCTCGCCCACAGCGTCCGCACGCCCCTGGCCACGATCCGCACCTTCACCCGCCTGCTGATGCGCCAGCAAAATTTGCAGGACAAGGCGGTGAACTACATCGAAAAAATCGATCGGGAATGTACCGAACAAATCAACCGCTTTGACCTGATCTTCAAAGCCGTTGAACTAGAAACCAGCAACAGCGCCCACCTGTCCCTCACGCCCATTCCCCTGGCCCAGGTGTTTCAATCCAGCATTCCCCGTTGGCAACAACAGGCCAGCCGCCACAACTTGGAACTGACGGTGAAGCTACCGCACAAACTGCCCACGGTTGCCAGCGACCCCACCTTGCTCGATCGAATGTTGGCGGAAATTATCGAAAACTTGGCCCGCACCCTGCCCGCCGGTAGCCGCATTGACATGGAAGCGGAAACGGCCGGCAGCCAACTGAAGGTGCAATTGCGCTACGACGCAATGGGCGCGGCCACCCGCCTGGAATCGCTGAAGTCGATCGGGCAGTTGCTGACCTTCCAACCGGAAACCGGCAGCTTTGGCTTGAATTTACATGTCACCAAAAACCTGTTCCAGGCGATCGGGGGCAAACTCACCATCCGGCAACGGCCCCAGCGCGGCGAAGTGATGACCATCTTCTTGCCCCTGCAATAGGGCGCTGCCACGGGACGGCCCGCCATCCACTACCAACGGCGCGATCGCACCCCCCAAACGCCCAACAGCAGCAACACCCCCATCGCCAAAAACAAAACACCAAACACAATCCCCGGCACAAAGCCCAACAGCCCCACCCCCCGCAACAACCACAACACCGCCGTCACCAGAGCCAACAGGCCCAACCAATTCCACCAAGGAGCCGGCCGCAAATAGGGAGGGGTCATAGCAAAACGTTCAATTCCAGTAATCAGGGACTTAACAACAACAGCGGAGCCAGCCGCCAAAGGCCTACCCCACCGGGTGAATCAGCTCTGGCTCTCCAGCCATCCTCGTATTAGGCAATTCTGCCATTCACGGGAGATCTTCAAAGCAAATCTTCAGTCGCCATGGGGACATGAACAAAACAAGGGCGATCGCCTGATTTCCAAGCGATCGCCCTCAACAGAACATGAACAATTGTCAAAAAGTAGCCAAAACGGCAGCCCTTAGCAATCGCGATTTAGTCGATCGCGTGCTGGCGCTTTTTGGCAGCCACGCCAACCGCCGTCCCCACAGCCAACAGACCCAGCAAGCTAACCGGCTCAGGGGTCGAGGCCACTTCCGTCAAGCTGACACTATCAATGTAGGCTCCGTAGGTGTCCCGCGTGCCCAGGTAGTTGAACTGCAAGCGCGTTAGATCAGACACCGCCTTCACCAACAGAGGGCCGCTGTTGAGCCAGTTGGTTTGACTGCCGCCGTTACCCGCATTGAAAACTTGGTTGAAGCTGGAACCAAACAAAACGGAGAAGGCATTTTGGTCTTTGCCGCCTTTCCAGTTGTTTGCAATTCCCGGACGAGCCGAGTAAGCAAAGGAAAGTTCATAGGTCTTTCCTGCTTTGGTCACGATGTCTTGGAACAGGCCCAGCTCGGATGCTTTGCTGTCGTAGAAGTGGCTGTCGAGTTCCACCAGGTTTTTGCCGTCGTAGGCTTTCCCGGCTACCCCGGCTTGCACCTCAATTTTGCCGCCCTTGGTTGCAGACCAGCCCTCAATTTCTGAAAAAGTCCGCCAGCCGCCGTTGAGGGGAGCGCCTGGGGTTACTTCAAAGCTGCCGTTTTTAACCAGGTTGGCAGCCTGTGCGGGCTGGGTGGCAATCAGAGCAGGAACTAGGGCAAGAGCCAGGGTGCTAGCAATTTGTTGGAAGCGTTTCATAGTGACAATTTTTCCGCAGTAGTGGAGAGGTCTAGCACCCAACGTTTAGGTTCTTGAGTTACATCTTAGATCACACTTTGAAAAATCGGTTTAAAGATTAAGTGATCTCTAGACGAAGATTTCATGAAGCATTCTTTGTGTTTAATGATTATGATTTTCAATTGTGATTTGAAGCGTTCCTTTTTGCTTCCAGAAAAATTTTTTAAAACAACAAAAGATATTTTAAAAATTCCAATTCTTGATTGAATTAATTTATACAAAGATTAAAAAGACTTAAAACAAAGAAAAAATAATTGAATCTCAGAGAAACAGTTGAAATTTTAATATTTTATAACTCTTCCAACGTAACAGATTCTAGATTTTCAGAAAAATTCGATTTAGCCCAACAATAACGGTCACAAGGATCAATCACAATCAAGGCCCCTGTTTGGGACAGGGGGCCGACTTTTAAGACCGAATTCCTAGAGATCTTTTTCAGATCCTGACGGGTCGATCGGGCGCGATCGCCAAATCCACCAAGCCCCCGCACAAAGCGTGCAATTACCGATCACCGTCGTGGCCGCTTGCACCGTCACCAGCCACTCCAAGCGCGGTGCATTGTCAAAAAAGTGCCAGGTACAGGCGCACATGGCGCTCACCAGGGCCGGCAACATCCCCCAAGACAAAGCCCGCCAGCTCGGATTGTCGGTGAGGTCGCCGTAGCGCCAAATCAGCACGATCGCCGCGATCCACTCGATGACGCTGGAAACATGCACGATCCAAGTGGGAATTGATAGGGCATTCATAGAAAAAGTGGTCTACCGTTTTGATGCTTTGAGCCATTTTGAACAACTGGGGGAACGATTCGCAGAAAGATTGGTGGATGGTTGATCGCCCTGTCAGCCAACCATCCCCCAACTAACCGTTAGCTCACCGTTAAACCGCTGCCATTTCCGGCTTACGGCCCAACTGTGTCAACAGGCGATCGGCAATCTGCGGCCCCGTCAGACCCAGGCTTTGCATCGACTGGCTCGGCGTGGCGTGCTCCACCAAAATGTCCGGCACACCCAAGCGGGTCACCGGCACGGCCACACCCGCATCGCCGAGGGCTTCCAGCACCGCCGAACCGAAACCACCCATCAGGCAGCCTTCCTCGATCGTCACCACCCGGCCAATCTTCTGGGCCAGGGGCACAATCAGTTCCGTATCCAGCGGCTTCACGAACCGGGCATTCACCACCGTGGCTTCAATGCCGTGCTCACTAAGGATTTCCGCCGCTTGCATGGCCGGATAAACCATCGTGCCGTAGCCCACCAGCAACAGATCATCGCCGGTTCGCAGCACTTCGCCCTTGCCGATCGACATCGGCTCCCAACCGGCTTCCAACAACGGCGCACCTACGCCACTGCCCCGGGGATAGCGCACGGCGATCGGGCCCGGATGGGTCACACCCGTTACCAGCATCCGCTGGAACTCCGCCTCATCCTTGGGAGCCATGATCGTCAGGTTGGGGATACAGCGCAGGTAGGCAATGTCATACATCCCCTGGTGGGTGGGCCCGTCGGCTCCAACCACGCCGGCCCGATCCATACAGAAGAAGACCGGCAGATCCTGGATGCAAACATCGTGGATCACTTGGTCAAAGGCCCGCTGCAAGAAGGTGGAATAGATCGTCACCACCGGGCGTGCTCCCTCGCAGGCCATGCCCGCCGCCATGGTCACGGCGTGCTGTTCGGCAATGCCCACGTCCACATATTGGTTCGGCAGCTTGGCTTGGAATTTATCCAAACCCGTGCCGGTGGCCATGGCCGCCGTGATCGCCACAATTCGAGGATCGTTTTCCGCGAGTGTAATCAGGGTTTCTGCAAAAACTTTGGAGTAGCTGGGCGGCGTGGGCTTGCTGGCGGGTTTGGCCTTGCCCGTTGCCAAATCAAAGGGATTTTGAGCGTGGTAACCCACTTGATCTTTTTCGGCGATCGCGTAGCCCTTACCTTTGGTGGTGGCCACGTGGACGAGCACAGGGCCCTTTTGCTTGTGGCCTTCGCGGAAGATGTCAATCAGTTCTTTAATGTTGTGACCGTCAACGGGGCCCATGTAGGTGAAGCCCAATTCTTCAAACACTGCGCCGACTTTCGACACGGCCAGGCGCTTCATGCCTTCTTTGACCCGATCGAGTTCCGGCGACAGGGAACCGCCAAAGAAGGGCAAATGCTTCACCTGCTCTTCGATGTTGTCCGTCAGGAATTGCATCGGCGGGCTAAGGCGCATTTTGTTCAGGTAGCGCGACAGGGCCCCGACGTTGGGTGAAATGGACATATCGTTGTCATTCAGCACCACCATCAGGTTGGTGTCGGGCAGGTGGCCCGCGTGGTTAATGGCTTCAAGGGCCATCCCGCCGGTCATTGCGCCGTCGCCGATGATCGAAACCACTTTGTAGTTTTCGCCGGCCATGTCCCGGGCGATCGCCATACCCAAACCGGCGGAAATGCTGGTGGAGGCGTGGCCCGCGCCGAAGTGATCGAACTTACTTTCACAGCGCTTGAGATAACCGGCAATGCCGTCCTTTTGGCGCAGGGTATGGAACTCGTTGTAACGACCGGTAATCAGTTTGTGGGGATAGGCTTGGTGGCCCACGTCCCAGATCACCTTGTCGCGATCGAGGTCAAGGGTTTGATAGAGGGCGACTGTTAATTCCACCACGCCTAAACCGGGGCCCAGGTGACCGCCGCTGGTGGCAACGGTTTGCAGATGTTTTTCTCGAATTTGGCGGGCAATTTCTTCTAATTGGGCGATCGACAGCCCATGAAGTTGATTGGGGTGAGTAAGTTCGCTCAGATGCATAGGCGGCCACCTTGGGTGTTGGATATGGGGAATTTTGGTTTTGTACTGACCCCTATCGACTCTAACGAATCTCCATACCGTTTTTATATTTGGCGCAAATTGATTGCCGCGATCGACCGCTCATCCAGCGGGATCCAAAATCGTTGACCTTACGGTTTCCGCAGTGCGTGGTCAGTACATTGCTTTTGAGTGACCCATTCCCTGAAGATAGAAATTGACATCTGTAAAAGATTGGGATCTTGAGATCTAGGGATCTGCAAAGCAAGCGGCACTGGTGCATCACCATCTAGCGCCTTGGGGCCAGTCGCGTGGGGATCAGCGCCTTGGGGGGAGCGGCCCCTTGGGGATCAGGGGCGAGGCGCGATGCTTTGGGGTTGTCTGCGGGTGGGGACGATCAATCCCCTGTTCAGCACCGTCTAGCCCGTCAATCGCTAGTCTTGGGCCAACGGTGGCGATCGTGTTGATGCACAGGTTAAGCAGCTATGGAATTAGAGTTACAGAAGCCACGCAAAGGCACTCAGGAACAGCTACTGATGGGGATTGCAAACCGGATTCGGCAGTCCCTGGAGCTGAGCGAAATCCTGGCGGTGACGGTGGCGGAGGTGCGGGCTTTTTTGGAGACCGATCGGGTCAAGATTTACCAATTTTCGCCCGAGGGCCATGGCACGGTGGTGGCCGAATCCCTCGTGCCCGATCGACTGCCTTCCTTGAAGGGGTTGCATTTCCCAGTGGATGATATTCCGCCCCAGGCCCGCGAGTTGTTCGTGCGGGCCCGCCAGCGAGTGGTGGTGGATGTGGCTGAATGCCAAACGGGCCTGAGTGCCATGGATCCCCCGGGCGATGGTGAATTACGCAGCCCTTCAACGATGTGCTACCGTCCGGTGGATCCATGCCATGTGGAATATCTGACGGTGATGGGGGTGCAGTCGTCGGTGGTGGTTCCGATCGTGTTGGATAACTTTCCGGCCACCTCTGAGCCGCCCGTTTCCAGCACCTTGCACATGGGCAACCTGTGGGGGCTGTTGGTTTCTCACCACGCGGAACCCCGATCGGTGGATGAGGAGGAACTGCAATTCATCCAAGCGGTGGTCGATCAGGTAGAAATCGCGATCGCCCAGTCAATTTTGGTGCAGCGGGTCACGGATCAAGCCCTTCAGGAGGCGAGCATTAACCGTGTCACGGCCCTGCTGCACGAAGCGCCCACGGGCCAACTGCAAAAGGCCCTGGAAGAAACGGTGCAAATTTTGGGAGGGAGCGGCGGCCGGCTGTGTCTTTGGCCCGGGGGGCAGACCGATCGGGAACTGTATACGGTGGGGCCCCAGCCCCATCCCCTGGCCACCACGGATCAGCGCCCCTTTGAGGAACACCGGCTGGTCTATGCCTTTTTGAAAGCGGGCGCAGTGCCCGAGCCACCGCCCAGCACCACCACTCAGGATTGGTCTGTGGAGTGGATGCGCGCCAACTATGGCCTGGCGGCCCCACCCCAGGACAGCAGCAGTTTTAGCCAGCGCGTTTGGGCGATCGGGGACATCCATCGAGAACCCCTGCTGCGATCGGTGGCCCCCTCGTTTCAGTGGCTGCCGATCCGGGGTCTGATTTTGGTTCCCCTCTATTACGGCAGTGAGTTACTGGGTTGCCTCAGCATCTTTCGGGATGAGGTCAACACCGATGAGCTTTGGACCGGCTGGCACGACCCGGACACGCGCCAACTGATGGCCCGCCATTCCTTTGAGGTGTGGCGACAAATCAGGATCGGCCAGGCCCAACAATGGACGGTTTCTGAGGTGAAGCTCGCCCAGGCATTGGGGGAACGGTTTGCCACGGCGGTCAAGCAGCATTGGCTGTATACAGAGGTGAACAGCCTGAACGCCAGCTTGGAGGCCCAGGTGCAGGCCCGCACGGCGGAGTTGCGACAATCAAACGAGGAACTTCAGCGATCAACTGCGGATTTGGAACGGGTGATCCATCAGCAACAGACCCTGGCGCGATTGATTGCCAAAATTCGCGAGTCTTTGGATCTCGAAACCGTGTTTCGCACCACAGCGCGGGAAGTGCGGCAACTGCTGCGGGCCGATCGCGTGGTGGTGTTTGCCTTTAATTCCCACGCTCCGACCGCCCAGGGCAAAATCATTGCGGAAGATCGGGCCCGGGGTTGCACCTCCATTTTGCACTTGGAATTAGAAGATCCCTGCTTTAGTGATCAGCATGTTCTTCAATACCAAGTGGGCAAAGTTCACAGCATCCCGAATGTCCACAATTCGACCATGCCCGATTGCCATTTGGAAATGTTGCGGACTTGGCAAGTGCAGGCCAATTTGGTGATTCCGATCATTCAAAGTGAGGAACTGTGGGGACTGATGGGCATTCACCAATGCACGGCTCCCCGGGACTGGCAAGACTCGGAAGTGGAGTTTTTGCGCCAGGTTTGTGCGCAACTGGGTGTGGCGCTCCAGCATACGGAATTGCTGCAACAAACCCGATCGCAAGCGACTGAACTGGCCCAAACCCTGGATGAGCTAAAGCAAACCCAAATGCATTTGCTCCAAAGCGAGAAGATGTCAATTTTGGGGCAATTAATCGCTGGCGTTGCCCATGAAATCAATAACCCGATCGGGTTTATTCATAGCAACTTGGGCCCCATTCGTGAATATTCTGAATTTTTGATTCAACTGGCCCGACTGGAAGCCCAGCAAGCACCACAGGAGCAGATTCAAGCCTTACTGGAAACCTTTGATTTGGATTTTCTGGCGCGGGATTTTCCCAAACTGCTGGACTCAATGCATTTGGGCACTAATCGAATTCGGGAAATTGTCTCGGCGCTGCGTGGTTTCTCACGGGTCGATCGCACCATTACCAACGCCCTTTACCTGCAAGAGGCGATCGAGTCTACCCTGATGATCTTGCAATATCACCTGAAGCCCAATGGCAGCTATCCCGAAATTGAGATCATTCGGAATTATGACAACATTCCCCCCATTGAATGCTATTCCGGTCAAATTCATCAGGTTTGCATGAACTTGCTTTCCAATGCGATCGATGCTTTGCGCGAGTCCCAAGAAGAGCAACTGAGTCGCGATCAATTGCCCTTCATTGGTCGCATTTGGATTGAGCTTTCACAACCGGATCCTCAGCATATTGGTGTCACCATTCGAGACAATGGGCCGGGGATTCCGGAAGCGATTCAATCCCAACTATTTGATCCTTTCTTCACCACAAAACCCCTAGGTAAGGGTACGGGCTTGGGCCTATCAATTAGCTATCAAATTATTCAGCGCCATCGCGGCAGCATGGTTTGTCGATCGGCCCCTAGCCAGGGTGCAGAATTTACGATTACCTTACCCATTACCCAAACGCCGTCGGCCAATGGGGCCTCGGAGATGGGCCCCCATGGCGACGGCCTGCCCGCTGCCCAGCAACCCGCTTGGTCACCGGAGCTAAGTCTCAACAAACCCGAGGCCCGCCTGAACACGATCACCACGCGCCAATTGCTGCCGGGTCGCAAATCGGAATTATCGTTCCTGCCGATCGAGCCGGACGCTCGGGGCGATCGACCCACCCTTTCCGCCGAGGCCACGGAATGAGCTGAGGCCACCCAATCACTGACTCCACTGCCCAACCCCCAAACCGCCGCCATCCGCCCTATGGAGATCTCTGTTACCTTTTTGCCCGATCAAGTTACCGTCTCAGCCCAACCGGGCGAGATGCTGTTAACCGTGGCCGATCGCGCCGGGGTTGCCATTCCCACGGGTTGCCTGATGGGGTCTTGCCATGCCTGCGAAGTGGATTGGGCAGCGCAACCCCTACCCAGCCCCGATCGCCCCGATCCGTCAGCGGCCCCCGACCGTTCCGAAGACCCCCAAACCGTTTGTGCTTGCATCAGTGCCGTACCCACCGGAATCTCAGCACTGACGGTCAATTTGGGCATTGATCCCACGTGGTAAGGTTGGGCAGTTGATCTGCTCGGAGTAATGCTCGGTGACCACGGAACGCTTCCCTCAGACAGCGATTGAGGGTTTTGCTCTCCCCTTGGGGGCGGTGTCCCCGACCCCTGATCCGCTGCCCCTAGACAGCCCCATTCTGGACAACCCGATCGCGGAAACCGATGTTTTGGTGGTGGGTGGCGGCACTGGGGGAACGGCGGCGGCCATCCAAGCGGCCCGCTGTGGGGTGCGGGTGCTGTTGGCCACGGAGTTTTCCTGGTTGGGCGGAATGTTGACGGCGGCGGGGGTCTGTGCGCCGGATGGCAATGAATTGACGGCCTTGCAAACGGGTCTCTGGGGGGCATTTTTGCAGGAGTTGGCCCAGCGTCAACCCCAGGGGCTGGATTGGGGTTGGGTCAGCTTTTTCACCTATGAACCGGCGATCGGGGCGCAGATTTTTGCGGATTGGGTGGCGGCCCTGCCCAGTTTGCGTTGGGTTTCCGGAGTGCGGCCGGTGTCGGTGCAGCGATCGGGCGATCGAGTCACCGGGGTTACTTTTGACTCGGGGTTACAGGTGACCGCCCAGATCACGATCGACGGCACGGAATTGGGAGATCTGCTAGCCCTGGGGGAGGTTCCCTATCGCTGGGGTTGGGAGTGGCAAGACCAATGGCAAGAACCCACGGCCCCGGCGGGGCCTACGGCCTTGACCGAACGATTTCCGGTGCAGGCTCCCACTTGGGTTTTTTATCTTCAGGATTTTGGCCCCGAAGCGATCGCCCCGGAAATTCCCTGTCCCGCTGACTATGACCCCACCCGCTACCAAGCGGCCTTTGCGGGCTATGCCAGTGCCCAGCGCGTGTTGGACTATGGGCGGATTGCGGGCGATCGGTTCATGATCAACTGGCCCCAGGCCGGCAATGACTATGGGGATGACCTCGATCGCCTGGTGGGAACAGCGGCCGATCGGGCAGCGGCGCTCCAAGCAGCCTACGATCGTAGTTTGGGATTTGCCCATTGGTTACAACAAACCCTCGGACGGCGCTATGGCTTGGCCGATCATCTCTTTCCCGACACCGGAGCCTTTGCCCTATATCCCTACTTTCGGGAAAGCCGCCGCCTTCAGGGATTGGCAACGGTGACGGAAAACCAGATCTTGCCAGTGGTCGGAGGCTGGGGAGCGGCCCTGCCCCGAGATCCCCACAGTGGAGCCAGCAGCGCGATCGCCTATGGCAACTATCCCAATGATCACCACTACCCCGGGGAGGTCTTTCCCCTAGCGCCCAAATCACTTCGATGGGGTGGTCGCTGGACGGGGACGGCCTTTGCGCTGCCCTATGGCTGCCTGGTGCCGCAACAGGTCGATGGGCTGTTGGTTTGCGACAAAAATATTTCTGTGTCCCACATGGCCAACGGAGCCACGCGCCTCCAACCGGTGGTGTTGGGGTTGGGTCAAGCGGCGGGGGCGGCGGCTGCCCTTTGTGTGCAGCAGCATTGCCAACCCCGATCGCTGCCGGTGGCCGCTGTGCAAACGGCCTTGCTCCATGACCCGCAGGCTCCGGCGGCGGTGATTCCCTGTTTTGGCCTCACGCCCGATCGCGATGATTGGCGATCGCAGCAGCAGCACTGGATTGCCCATCCCCAAGCCTACGAGCAACTGCTCACCCAGGAGCATCCCCTGAATCTGATTCCACCGCCGGAACCTTCAGCCACTTTGGGGTTCACCGGTCAGTTTCAGCGGCGCGGCCCCCAGGACTATGCCCTAGAAACGGCCTTGACCCCGGAGCCAATTTCTCTGGTGGCGCTCCATCCTTGGGTGAATTACCACCTTGGCCAACTGGAATCCGGTAGCTCGATCGTTCTGCGAGGGCGCTATAACCCCTCTGGCCCCTGGATCATTGTGGAGGATCTGCCGGATTAGGGCCGGGAGCAATGGCGGGACTTTGCGATCAGCGATCGTTGGGTCGTTGATCGACAGATACCAGCCACCGAACCCAGTTCATACCTCAAGATTTTGCGGGCCTCAAGGTTTTGCGGGGTTTGGCCCTGGCTCCAGGGGATGGCTTTCCCAGGGGCCACCACCGCTGGGTTTTCCCGATCGCAACAGTTCCCCCAAGGTCACCAGGCGATAGCCCCGAGCCTGGAGGGTTGGAATAATTTCACCCAGCGCCGCCACGGTGCGATCGCGGGGCTGACGGGTCTTGAAGCTGCCGTCATGGAACAGCACAATGGAGCCAGGCCGCACCCGCTGCAACACACCTTGCACCAAATCCGCCACTGAATTGGCCGGGTCATAGTCACCGGAATCCACTTCCCACATGGCCAAGGTGCGCCCCGATCGCCATAGCCAGTAGGGCAAACCAAACCACCGCTTACCCAAGGGCGGCCGCAGGGCGATCGGCCCCTCAGCCCCCGCCGCCCGCAGTCGTTGATCGGTTTCGAGGATTTCAGCGGCAATTTCCCCCGGCCAACGCAGGATCAAATTCCGGTGTGAGTAGGAATGATTGCCCAACTCATGGCCCCGTTGCACCACCGATCGGGCTAAGGCCGGCTCCCGATCGATCTGCTGACCAATTTCAAAGAAAGTGGCCTTCACCCCAAAGCGATCCAACACCTGCAAGACCTGCTCCGTGTAGGGCGCTTGGGGCCCATCATCAAAGGTCAGAGCCACCAGCGGCTCCGTGGTGAGCACCCGCCGCACCCCAAACAAAGGAAAACTATGGGCCACCGGCAGTACTGCCCCATACCAAAGCCCATGGGCCACCAGCAGCAACAGCGCCACCATCACGCACAGGGATTGAACCCAGGATGTCCAGTGGGATCGGCAATTTTGCCGCCTGCGCCCATGGTCAACCCCCTGCCCGATCGATGCCGGTTTGTTTGTCCCGGATTTCAGAGGAGTCCCCTGCTCCGATGGTTCAGACCAACCGGCAGGCTGATTGGGCTGCTGCTCCGTCTTCACGGGATGGGCGCTCCACAGACTTGAGGGGGGCAATCAAGAAATTCGGCAGCCAGGCCTACAGTAAGTAAACCTGCCCATCAATTAACAGGTGAGTGATGCCCTTGGCCTGGAGATAGGGGCCTGTTTTCTGGAACAGGTCATTGGCATCGGGCACTTTAATAATGCGCTGATTGCGAGCTGAAAATCGCCGCGCCACGCGATGGTTGTCAAAGACCGGTAGGGTGCGGCTGGCGGCTTCCTGGGGTGGAATTTGCCCCAATTCTCGAAAATCCTCTAAGGGACGGGCCACTAACTCCGCTGCTCGATCGATCACGAGATAGCAGGGGTTGGGGATCCGTGAGGTTTCCAGGGGCATGATTTCGATCGGTTGATCCGGATTGGCTCCGCGCCCAAACATGGCGGCAATGCCCGCTTCACCGTCATCATCCCCAAACTCAAAATCATCTTCGTCTAGATCCAGATCGTCATCATCTAGATCTAAGTCAGCTCCCAGATCCGCATCGTCGGCTTCTTCTGCGCTGGCTTCGTTGATCTCGGCCACGACAGGGCCACTACCTTTACGCCGCCGATTTGATCGCCCCCCTTTACCATTGGTGCTGGTGGTCGCTTCTGCCTGCTTTTTCACCGGCCGGCCCACCCGCGACGATCGCACCTCTTCCTTGGCCTCAGCTTCTAACTCCGCAACAACCTCGGTCAAGGGTTCCGCCGCAGCGGTGGCAAAGGCGGTTTCAAACAGTGGCAGGGTTTCCATGGCGGGGAGTTCCATGGGCTTGGCCGGCGTTGGCTCCGGGGCCGCGACGGACTCCGGCAGCGCAGATTCCGACAACTCCGAGGCTCCACTGCGCGATCGACGGCGCACCCGTCTTGTGCCCGTTGTGCCGTCGGTCGGTTCCGCTGATTGGTTGGAGATCGATCGCCCGCCCGATCGGCCGCCGGAGTCCACCATGGGATCCACCTGGGGCGGCTGGGGATCCAATTCCAGCATCGGAGCTTCCGGTGCGGCAGTGGCCACAGGCGGGGCGATCGGGGCCGGGGCTGAAACCGGCGCAGGAACTGGCTCTTCGGCCGCCAACTTCAAAATTCGGCCCACGGTTGAAGTGCTGACTCCATAGCGCTGCCCCAGGGTGGCCATGGTGTGGCCGCCCTGGCGATAGAGCGTAATCAGTTCGTATTTTTCGGAATCCGATAACTTGGGAGGAGTCATGCCCAAACCTGGGGAATTGTGCAAATGCCTGCGGACAGTTCAGGGCTCCAAAGGATGGTCGCCACCGCCCGGGGCCAGCGACAACCTTGAACCCTAGTTAGCCGCTCCCGATGAGCGCCGACGGGCACTACGGCGCGATCGCGTCGAAAGATCGTACTCCAACACGGCACCGATGCCAAACAGCACGCCACTGAAGATCCAGAACACTTCCAGCAGGCTACCGCTTTCATAGTTGCAAATGTTGGCCGTGGCGTACTTGAACCACATATCCGCAATGTAAAGCGAAATGGAGGCCGCCGCAATCATCCGCCAAGATTGGGCCGATCGCCCGCCCCAAAAGGCCAACAGCAACGCCGAAGCCAACACCAGCAGCACAATATCGCCAACGGTATAAACCGGCAAAATATAGTCTGCAATCGGCGAGAGGGCCCCTTGGATCTGCTCAGCCCAGGCCGGCACATTGGCCACGGACTCGGCGGTGCGTTCCGGGCAAGCGGCCTCGCCCAAAACCAACGGCGAGAAGGCGAAGGCAGTCCCCGCCAGACCAATTCCCCCGATCGTCAGCCACTGCCACAGTTCCAAATTCAAACGCCGGGGCAACACCGCCAACAACAGCCCGATCGCCAGGGAAGCATAGGTGACGATGTAGAACAGGTCACCGGGACTCACATCCGGCTCAATCCCCAGACCAATTTCCCAATAGCTGAACAGTAAGTTGCCCAAACCATAGCAAAGCATTCCCAACCCAATCAGTAACCAAACCGTCCGGCCACTGAGGATTTGATTGCTGCGCCAGTTCCGAAAGCACACCAGCGCCGCCCACAGATAGGACGTTGTTTCCAACACTGAAGTGGCAATGCTGTACCACTGGGGCAGGGTTTCCCCCGACGGAGTCACACTGAAAAACAGAAACACCGCCAAGGCAACCAGAGACCAAGAAACAGCCCCGATAATTAGGTTGCGCGATGAAAACAGTTTTGGCGATTCGCTCGCAGTCTTAGTCATAGGGGTTGGCTTCAAAAGGTTCTAAAAACCAGGAGGTGACGATCTCAAGAGGGACACAGACCACCGCAGACCGGGGATGGATCGCCCAACATCCCTGAGCCTGGAGCCGTCGATTGCAGTTGGGCATTCGATCGCCCCCATTGCCCCAGACGGCCATGGCCATTCGGTTTAGCGCCGCCCAAGGCTAGCGCCAGAGCTTGGCCGCGGGCGATCGCCCCAGCCAGTCCATGAATTCCGAACGCTCGCCCGCATCCATCTCCTGCAACGCATCAAACGCTCGGCTGGTGAAATTGGTATTGCCAAAATAGCCTTTACCCAGCGTGTGCAGTTCCTGTAGCAACCCCACGATTTGCAATTCTTGCCAGGGCGGCAAGGCCGTTTCAAAGGGGTTCACTTCCAAAATGTTGCTCACGGCCGCCTGGTTGTCCAGCCCTGGAAACTGGAGCCGCTTGAACACCTCGCCAATTTCCTGGCGAAACTTCGCGCCCTGGCGTTCTCCCAGCAAATCTTCAATGTCGAAGTACACCGCCTGGAGCAGCAGCATCCCCGCCAGCACATAGGACGACTTCGCCGCCCCGCTGTCGCCTGCGCCAGCATCCGCGACTCCCAGGCGATCGAGCCGCACCTTGCCCCACACACTGAACCGATCCGGCTCTTCCAGCAGGACGCAAGCTTTCCCTCGGTTATCCGTCAGATCTCGCCATAAGGCCCGCGCCTCTTCCGCCTGATTTGCGCTAAAAACATTCAGCAACGTGAATGTTTGACCCTGATAGCTCAGGATCGGAATTTGCTGATCTTTTTCGGGATGCCGGACGTTGGAAATGTCCACGTCTTGCCGCTTCAGAATAAACATGCGTTATTCAAAGAACTCATGCTTGGAGCTACGCCATCCAAACCAGAGGCCACAGGGCTGATCTAGCTTGAACTCATGCAGTCGGTCAACCAGAGCTGCTCCAGAAGCTAGCCCCAGCAAGGTCGTGAGGGCTGCATAGACAGCTTCCCAACCGGTGAACTGAGCCTGCGCTGGGCATCATTCTAGCCCAGGGCCCTTAGCGTAGAGCTATTGGGGGATCTAGGGTCGAAAATCAACTTTGGTCTCTCAAGTGTACCCCGCGACCTTCTAAAAACTGGCTCTTGGCGGAATTGCCTCTGAATGGATGTTCTGAGGGTGGGTTGATCACTCCCATCAACCTCCTCAACGGCCTTGCTTGGGGTTAGGTTAACTCGATACAATTCGTAAACCTTGAAAGGCGGCCAGTCCGGGCGTGTCATCCTGAATCGCGGATGAAACCCACGCCGCCGCGATCGAGCCGGAAGCGCCCTGATGACAGCATTCGTTGGCGAACAGTTGCAATCAGGAGAAGCAATGGTTTTTTCAAGGCCCAGGGAACTTCCGCCGATGAATTTTCCCCGGATTGTGTGTGGGAATTTTCACGGAAATCTCTACAGATCTCAGTCTGGGTGCGTAGCTCAGTGGATAGAGCAGCCGCCTTCTAAGCGGCCGGTCGCAGGTTCGAATCCTGCCGCACCCGTCCTCTGTTCGAGTCTTTAACTTGTGTAGCAAGAGCTTGCTGAGCAAGGGGTTAATCAACGGCGAAATAGCAATCCGGCAAAAGTCAGGAAAGCAGCACAAAGACGGCAATAACAGAACAGAAGCGCAGCGGGAACCCGGCGAAAACCCACCGGAAACTCGGCACAAATCCGGCACAAATCCAGCGAACAACAGTCACCGGCACAGCAACCACACCAACAATCAATACAGACAAAACAGACAACACCAATATGACTCAGCCGTTGAATCAGCCAACGATCGGGAAAACTGCCTCCTCCTCGGCTTACCGCAAAGGGCGATCGCGCTGGAGTCTGGTGCTGGCGGGAATTGTGGCCCTGGTGCTGGCGGTTCCCGAGGGCCAAACCGCGGCCCCCAAACTGGTGAACTGCGATCGCCTGCCCCACTGGAGCAACTTTGCCAGCGGCCCCCAGGTGAACCAACCCCATATTTTTTGTGGTGAATTTAGCAACGGTCGGCCCAAGGGGTTCCATTCCCGACCGGGCGGCACCAATCCCCGCACGGTGGCCCGGTTTCAAGTGACCCAACCACCCAACCGGCGAGGGATCTATGGGGTGCGCTGGAGCCATGGGGCCGATCCCAGTCGGGAAAAGTTTTCCACGATGTTTCCCGATCGCTGCTCCCAAGCGCAGGTATTGGAATCGATCCGCTATGCGGCTCGCAATCAAATTAGTTGCCCAGGGGGCGCGCCCGATTGGGCTTGGTGCGGTTATAACCGGCCTGGCAACCGATCGACCTCAGCCCAAGCAGCGGTTGCGCCGGTTGCTCAACTGATGCCCGCTGCGCCTGGGACAACCGCCTTGGCACTCCCTCAAGATCCTTCGGCGGTGGAAAACTCCCCGATCGCCCAAGCCAGTCGGTTTTGCGAGGCCAACGATGGGCAGCGGTTTGTAATTGCAGGGGCATTTGTGCGGGGGCGCAATCAAATCAACACGGCTTTTCCCCTGCGCTAGGGTACAGGCCCGGGCGCATGATGAGTTCCCGGGCGCATGATGATTCGCGGTGCAGAATTTGCAGGGCAGAATTTGCCGAGCAGAATTTGCCGAGCAGAACTTGCCGAGCAGAACTTGCCGAGCAGAACTTGCCGAGCAGAACTTGCCGGGCAAAGCTTGCAGCGCAGAATTTGCAGCGCAGAACTGCCCTTGCGTTATTTGTGGCTCGCGGTTTTTACGGATGGTTTTCCATGGCGGATTCTGTTGTTTCTTGCTTTGAGCAGGCCCAAGCGGCGATCGCAGCGGGCCAGGTCGATCGCGCCGGTCAGTTATACTTGCAGGTCACCGACTTCCTAAAACCCCAAGAGCATCGTCGTTGGGGCGAACTGTTCCAACAGGCGGGCCAGTGGGATTGGGCGGAAACCCTGCTGCGTCGCCTCACCCGACAACACCCCACCATGCCCGAGGCCTGGACGGATTTGGGAACCCTGTTGGTCAGTCGTGATCAGCTTCCGGAGGCGCAAACCTGCTTTGCCAAGGCCCATCGCCTGCGGGACTGGCCCGAAAGTGGCGATCGGGGCTATTGGTTTTCCCGAGACTGGTTTTCCAATCAATTACCCAACTGGGTGAATTGGGTGCAGCCTTTGGCCGATCGGGGGCCGGTACAGGCTTTGGAAATTGGCAGCTTTGAAGGGATGTCTGCCTGCTGGTTGCTCGATCGCGTCCTGCTGAATCCGGAAGCAAGGCTCACCTGCATTGAACCGGAAATTCGTCCCACCCTGCGGGACAATCTCGATCGCACCGGTCGGGCCCCGCAGGTCACCCTTCTGTCTCAGCTCTCTTGGGAAGCCCTGGCCCAGCTACCGGTTGATCACTACGACCTGGCCTACATTGACGGTTGCCATGCGCCTTGGGTGGCCTTCCGCGATGCCGTCATGACCTGGCCCCTGGTGAAGGTGGGTGGGCTGGTGGTGATTGATGACTATCGTTATGTGGGTTTGCCGGAGGATTGCCCACAATTCGGTGTGGATTTGTTTATGTTGCTGTTTACCCACTGTTTTGAGGTGGTTTTCAGCGGCTATCAGCTTTTTTTGCGCAAAGTTCGCGATTGGCAACCCCTCACGGCTCCCTGGCAACGGGCGGCTGAGGCCACAACGGATCCGCTGCTCTTGGATGCTCTGGCTTGGGCCTTGGCGCGATCGCACCAGTGGGATGCGGCTCAACAACTCTGTGAACGGGCGATCGGGCTGGCTCCCCAAGTGGCGGCTCCCTATCTCACCCTGGCGGAAATTTGGGCCCAGCGCCAGCCGGAGTTTAGTGATCAAGACCTGGCGCACTACGGGCCCTTGACCCGATCGCTAGTCCAGGTCTTTGGCCACAGTCACCCTGGCTTTGCCCTCAAAACCTTGCCCGTCGGCACTGGCTACGATTTGGAACCCCTGGTGGCCTATCTGCAAGCCCTGGAAAAGGATACCTACTGGCATGAACCCATTGCGAATCTTTTGACGGTTTTGGAGCGACAGGGGAAACAACAGGGAATGCCGCAAGCCATGGCCGCTTGGCTCGATCGGCTGCATCATCCCCCGGCGGGCGGCTTGGCCTTGCCCCACCGCCCCGATCTTTGGCGCTTGATTGGTGACCTGGCGATCGGCTCCAACAATGCCACCGCCGCCGCCTTGGCCTATCGGTGCGCTCTTCATTAGCCCCCAACCCCGGCATTGAGCCGCCAAAACCGCCAGCCCTTGCCAATCCACGGCGACGGCTAGCCATTGCTCCCCATGCGCCAAGCCCGAAGTGATGTTTAGGCGATCGCCCCACCCAGGTCTCCATTCACCCGGCCCAGCCAGACCCGGCCAGACAAAACCCGCCAAAAAGTGATGATCACCACACCCAAATCCGGAAACGGGTCGCTAAACTGAGATCCGACGATTGCGCTCGATTGCTACCATCTCCATGGCGACTCGATTGAGTTGTGCTGCCCAAAGAACTTTTTCCGAAGAAACTTTTTGGGAAGACAGTTCGTCAGGGTTCAGCAAATTTGGCAAAAAATTTGAGGAATTTGCCTAAATCGCCTTGAAAAACGGTTGATTGCTGTTTTTTTCACTTTCCTCAGCCTTGAGCACTCTCCCTTACCTTGCCACTGCTCAATCTACGCTTAGCTTCTACGCATCTCAATTAGGTTCTCCTTAGTCTCCCTGCGTCGTTTTCTTTCCTGTTTTCGTCCGTAATTGTGACCGGTTGCGCAAGTTGGGCGGAGCAAAAGCTTCGCTCCGGAACCTGAGCCGTTGTTGAAACCAGGCTGCGATCGCGATCGACCCTCTGGCCCTCGGAATGGGAATCAAGGCTCATGGCTGCGGTCAGGAGCGCACTCAGCCATGGGCCTTAGATGCACGCTCGCTCAATCACTCCACGAACCAGCAACCCAGCATCAGTCTTGGTTGTGGGCTTTGGTCTCGATGGATCTCAACTGGATCTCGATCGGCCGTGACTGAATTCCAGCCTGGCTGAATTCAAGGGCTGGTCAGTCCATTGGGGGAGGGGGTCTCACCCTGTGACGGCGATCGCACCCAAGCCCTGTTTTGATCTCAGGGGATGACGCTCAAGATCCATGCGGGGTCAGCGATCGGTCACTTCGCTGATTAGACTTTCCCCCGATACTAAAAACTGTGGCAACCGGAAACTTCCCAGATCCTTGCAGTCGTTGAGTAGGTCTCAAAGCAACATGACTTCCATTCGCGAGATTGTGTCCGAAGCGTTAGCTCATCAATACCTGTCGATCGAGGCAGAGGAATCCCTGCGCCAACTCATGCGCGGGAAATATGGCCCCGATGACTTCGAAGCGTTTATGGCCCTTCAGCGGGCGTTTTTGTCAGGAAGCTTGCGCCAAGAGTCCCGTGAACGGTTATTGGGTCAGCAAAATTTCACGATCGCGGCGGTGGCTGACTCGATCGCCCCGGCCTGCACCGCCCGCGATTTATCCTACGCCTAGACTCTCAGTTTCAGTTCAGGGATTCAATCCCCGGGATTTCGTTCCCCCAGGCCCTCAACCCAGCCGCTAGCCCAAAATGCAAAGCTGATCAAAAACAGCCACCTCCCCAACTGAATGAGGGAGCTGGCCGCTTAACTAATGATTGGGGTTACCGCTGTTTAGGGTTTGGTCTGGTCGGGTTTAACTCAGCTCAGCTTGTCGATTCCGCTCGATCGAGTGTCTCAAAATTTTGAGTGTTCCGAGATTTGTCCTAGAACGCTTCGCTCAGATCTGCTTCATCTAACTCGTCAGTGGATCCCCCAGTAATTGCCCCCGCTTCCTCCAGCTTTTGGCGCACGGCCAACTCCATTTCTGCCGCGATCGCCGGATTTTCCTTCAAGTACTGAATAGCGTTGTCACGTCCTTGGCTGATGTTTTCGCCCTTGTAGCTATACCAAGCTCCCTTGCGCACCAAAATTCCGGTGGACTCAGCCAAGTCCACTAAGCAGCCGATCGAGGAGATGCCTTCGCCAAAGATGATGTCAAATTCTGCGATCCGGAACGGCGGCGCGACTTTGTTTTTGGCGACTTTGACCTTGGCCCGAATCCCAAACTCTTCGGTTCCCTTCTTCAGGGTTTGAATGCGGCGAATGTCCAAGCGCACCGACGCATAGAACTTGAGGGCATTTCCGCCCGTGGTGGTTTCCGGGCTGCCGTAGGTGACTCCAATTTTTTGGCGCAATTGGTTGAGGAAAATCACCGTGCAGCCCGATTTACCGATGTTGCCGGTAATGCGCCGCAGGGCGTGGCTCATGAGGCGGGCTTGGCTGCCCACTTGGGCCGCGCCCATTTCTCCTTCAATTTCCGATCGGGGAACCAAGGCGGCCACCGAGTCCACCACCACCAGGTCGATCGCGCCCGATCGCACCAGTTGATCCACCACTTCCAGCCCCATTTCCCCCGTGTCCGGTTGGGAAACCAGCAGATTATCAATATCCACCCCAAGGGCCTTGGCATAAACCGGATCCAAGGCATGTTCTGCATCCACAAAGGCCGCAATGCCGCCCGATCGCTGTACCTCCGCGATCGCATGGAGTGCTAGGGTCGTTTTTCCGGAGCTTTCAGGGCCATAAATTTCCACCACACGGCCCTTGGGAATGCCGCCGCCCAGGGCCAAATCCAAGGTCAAGGCCCCGCTGGGAATGGTTTCCACCCGCATTCGGGCCGCATCTCCCAACCGGACGATCGCCCCTTTGCCAAAGCTGCGTTCAATCTGCTGAACCACCAGCCCCAGGGCTTTTTCCTTTTCCTTGCTAATTTCCTTGGTCGGCCCGTCTTTGGCGGCGCTCTCTTTGGCCGACTCCTTAGCCGCTTCCTTAGCGTCCTTGGATCCTTTAGCGCTGCTGGCGGATTCCTTGGCGGTGGCCGTCTTCGCCGTGGGGTCAGAATTTGCGGATGCGTTGGAAGCCATAGTCGCCTGGGGGTCAACGGTGATGGAAGATTTTCTGCCCGATCGCACCGTGGCCGGCTCCGGCAAGCCCTGATCGGCCGGGGTGCCTGCTAGGGGAGCGATCGAAGCGGCTTCTATTGTAGGAGGAACTGGAGTCGCAACGGAGGCAGCGGCCATCCCGAAAACCCTCAAGACGAAAGAGCTTCTCCAATTTAGCAAAAATCTGTACAAAAATCAAATAATCGCCCGACGGGGCCAGCAGGTTCAACCGAGCATCCCAAACTGGCCCCCTAGGCAAACGGCAATCCCTCAAGCGATCTGGAACAGGCTAGAACAGGAAATATCGCTGGGCCATGGGCAGCACCGCCGCCGGTTCGCAGGTCAGCAGTTGCCCATCGGCGAACACTTCATAGGTTTGCGGATCGACCTCGATCGCCGGTTGCGCATCGTTCAGCTTCATGTCGGATTTGCGGATCGATCGAATTCCCGACACGGCCACCACTTGCCGCCGGAGACCCAACTTTTCGGGAACCCCGGCCTTGAAGGCTGCTTTAGAAACAAAGGTGAGGCTGGTGCTCTGGATTGCTTTGCCGAAGCTGGCGAACATCGGACGGCCATGCACCGGTTGCGGCGTGGGGATGCTGGCATTGGCATCGCCCATTTGGGCCCAGGCGATCGCCCCACCCTTGATCACCAACTCCGGTTTCACGCCAAAAAACGCCGGTTTCCAGAGGCAGAGATCCGCCAGTTTGCCCGGTTCGATCGACCCCACATGGTTGGCAATCCCGTGGGCGATCGCCGGGTTGATCGTGTATTTGGCGATGTAGCGTTTGGCGCGGGTGTTGTCGTGGCGGGCGGGGTCTTGGGGCAGGGAGCCGCGCTGCACCTTCATTTTGTGGGCTGTTTGCCAGGTGCGGATGATGCTTTCGCCAATTCGGCCCATGGCTTGGGAGTCCGACGACATCATGGCGATCGCCCCCAGGTCGTGCAGGATGTCTTCGGCGGCGATCGTTTCCCGGCGAATCCGCGACTCGGCGAAGGCCACATCTTCGGGAATCGCCCGATCGAGGTGGTGGCAAACCATCAACATATCGAGGTGCTCCTCGATCGTGTTCACCGTGTAGGGGCGCGTTGGGTTGGTCGAAGAGGGCAGCACGTTGGGCAAGCCACAGACCTTGATGATGTCTGGGGCATGGCCGCCGCCCGCGCCCTCGGTGTGGAAGGTGTGGATCGTGCGGCCCTTAAAGGCGGCCACGGTCGCTTCCACAAAGCCCGCCTCGTTCAGGGTGTCCGTGTGGATCGCCACTTGGATGTCGTATTCGTCGGCGACGCTCAGGCAGGTATCGATCGCGGCGGGCGTGGTTCCCCAGTCCTCATGCAGCTTCAGCCCGATCGCCCCGGCCTTCACCTGTTCAATCAGCCCCGCCGGTTGGCCGCTGTTGCCCTTGCCCAAAAAGCCCAAATTCATCGGAAAGGCTTCCGCCGCTTCTAGCATCCGCGCCATGTGCCAGGGGCCGGGGGTGCAAGTGGTGGCGTTGGTTCCGGCGGCGGGGCCCGTGCCACCGCCAATCATCGTCGTGATCCCAGCGGCCAGAGCCGTTTCGATTTGTTGGGGACAGATGAAGTGGATGTGGGTGTCAATGCCGCCGGCCGTGACGATCGCCCCTTCGCCCGCAATGATTTCCGTGCCGGGGCCGATGATGATGTCCACGCCCGCTTGGGTGTAGGGGTTACCGGCCTTCCCGATCGCCGCGATTTTGCCCTGTTTGATCCCAATATCAGCCTTAATTACGCCCCACCAATCGAGGATCACGGCATTCGTAATCACCGTATCCATCGCCCCGTCGCTGTTAGTAATGGGCGATTGACCCATGCCATCCCGAATCGTTTTGCCGCCACCAAATTTCACTTCATCGCCATAAACCGTCAGGTCTTGTTCGATTTCAATGAGTAATTCGGTGTCGGCCAGTCGCAGGCGATCGCCTGTGGTGGGCCCATAGGTTTCAGCGTAGGTGCGGCGATCGATTCTGTAGGGCACGTCTTCTCTCCAAATGGGGTCTTTAGTTTAAAAACAAGGGTTCAATTAATCCGATCCATGGAGCATCATCAGCCAATTTATCGCCTTTATCGCCGAACGATCGAAGTAATCAAAATTGTCACTGTGGCGCTAGCAATTAACCCAAAGGCAAGCTGCACAACCCATTGTGTTGCTTTTTGATAAACCTCAAACCGCTCATCGCTGCGATCAAGCCGAGTATTCGTCTCTGCTAACTTGGCGTTAGTTTCAGAGAGATCATGGGATAACTGATCAATTCGCTCATTGGTTTTAGTCACTTCGACAACCAGCGAGTCAATCTTTTCTGCGATACCTTGCAAACTGGGTTCTGTTGACATAGAAACGTTTGAAATCTCTGACGACCTGCAAGAAAAATGAAAAGCAACTGATGATTATGCCGATTGCAATCTTGATTGAGTTATCCCAAAATCATTGACTACTCAAGCATGATCATCAGAAACTGAAGCTTCCTGTTAGGAACTCTGAAGCCAGGATAAAAATAGACTATTTGCGCGTTTTTTTCTCGGTTTTTCCTCTGGATTTATCCTTGGATTTTTTACCCAATTCCCGATCCAAACTGCCTTCTACCAGTGCATTAAACCCGTAGATTTCCCGGGTTCCGGCAAAAGGAACCAGCGTCACCGTTTTCTCATCACCCGGTTCAAAACGCACCGCCGTTCCTGAGGGAATATCCAGATGGGTTCCCCGAGCCGCCGCGCGATCGAACACGAGGGCTTCGTTCACTTCAAAAAAATGAAAATGGGAGCCAACTTGAATTGGGCGATCGCCTCGGTTTTCCACCGTGATCGTCACGGGCGATCGGCCGACATTCAATTCAATCTCGCCAGGTTCAACAATTAATTCACCGGGAATCATGGCATTTTTCCTTATCGCAAATGATGACAATCATCCTAGGAGCCGATTGCGAATCGATCCCTACCAAAGCCGCAACCGAAATTAACGAATGGGATCATGTACGGTCACCAATTTCGTGCCGTCGGGAAACGTCGCTTCCACCTGCACATCGTGGATCATCTCTGCGACCCCTTCCATCACCTCATCTCGGGTGAGCAGCGTTGTCCCCTCCGCCATCAGTTCCGCCACGGTTTTGCCGTCTCGCGCCCCTTCCAAAATGGCCGCCGTTAGATAGGCCACGGCTTCCGGATAGTTGAGCTTCAGTCCGCGATTTTTGCGGCGCTCGGCCAGCAGCGCGGCGGTGAAAATTAGCAGCTTGTCCTTTTCTTGGGGCGTGAGTTGCATAGGGCGATCGCGCAGGTCATCTTGCCAATACTCTGTTGTTGGTTGTACCGCGATTTGTCTAGCAGGCCACCGATTGATTGCGAAGATTTTGGGTTTCGGGGCGATCGCAGCTATAGCGGCCAAAACCGGGAGACGATCGCCGGGCGATCGCGCTGGCTGCGGCGCACCAAATCCCATACCTGCCAGAACCAGCGCCGGGCCTCACTGACCGAATGGCCCCGATAGCGACAAAGCAGCCCCGTTTGCAGCCGCGTGATGCCGCAATCAACTCGATCGCCTGTGGGCAGGTGCGATCGCGCTTCCGTGATCAGCTCTTTCGGGATTTCTTGACCAATCCAAGCCAGCGTCCCGACGATCGGGCAGCCAGCCAACCCGTGGGAGCCGTCGCGGATGGCCGGGTCGGTCGCGTCGATTCGTTGCGGATCCAGCCACACCAGTCGATCGCCCTGCCACACTTCCAGGCGCGATCGCCACTCGCCGCACCCGTAACGCTCACCGCCGGCCGTGCGCCCCAACCGCACAATCTCACTCCCCAGCCAAGTGGCTCCGGCCGCCAGGTCAATGCGCGATCGCTGCTCGTACAACGCGCCATCGAAAATAATCGTCTCCTGGGGCAACCATTCCAGGTGCGCCCCCTCACCCACCCGCACCCGCACCGACTGCTGGGCAAACCGCCCGGCCGGGTCAACCAGCGATCGCCCCCGGCTGCCATAGATCTTGGCCGCCGACACCGTTGTCACCAGGGCGGCCGTTTCCGGCTCCAAGTCCAACGTGATCGACAGGCGATCGCCCCCAACCATCCCCCCCGCTACATGCAACATGGCCGCGTGGCAAACCGCTGGCCCCTCGGGATAAAAGGGCCGCTGAAATTGCAGGGGCGATCGGGTTTTAGCCTGAACCTGGGTGCGATCGCCCGATCGGTCAAACCGCAACACGAACGATCCATGCCAGGTGCGATCGGTCTCAGCGACAGCATTCGGTGCAACGGTCACGGCATTGTCTCTCCCGGTGAATCTTCAACCATCATCGGGCGGTTTTAACCGCCGTCAACGACTGAGAACTATTGAGCAATTGGAAATTACTGGGTGATTGAGAACGCTCGATCGCTTTTCCGAGCTGAGAGAATTGCTGCCAACACTACTGACAATCAACACTGACAATCAACACTGACAATCAACACTGACAATCAACACTGACAATCAACACTGACAATCAACACTGACAATCAACACCCACGATAATTGGTTTATAAAATTTTTATGAAAAAGTATCAATAATGGCATCATTTTCTCTTTAAGTTTAATTTTTCTAAAATCTCTTAAATACCTTACAAATTCTTTCTCTAGATTGACAAACTTTCTGCAAAGCAGCTAGCGTGACTTTCGAGGAAATTTCGTTCCTCGAAGCATACTTTTGTTAAGAACTTGACACATCAGGGATAAGTTAATCGATGGACTTTGATCTCACTCCTCAAAATGATGTCTTTACCATTGGATCAACCGTTCCCAATGGTTCTAGTGTTCGCGGATTGAATGGCAGTGATCGCATCTTTGGGGCAGCGCGTGCCGATGTGATCTATGGCAACAACGGTGGGGACTATATCCTCGGCAATGCTGGGGATGATGTGATTTATGGTGGGCGAGACTCCGACTTTCTAGCTGGTGGTCAGGGGGCCGATCGAATTTTTGGCCAGCGGGGTAATGATGTCTTATTGGGTGGAGCCGGAAATGATCTCCTCGAAGGTAATGAAGGGGATGACTTTCTCGCCGGAGATGTGGGTGTTGATACCCTAACTGGTGGTGATGGATCGGATGCATTTGTTTTATCAACCTTGCAAACTGCTACCAGCATTACCTCAGCCGATCTAATCACCGATTTCAATGCCGAAGCTGGCGACTTATTCGCTTTGACTGATGGCAACAACGACAACCTCTCCGAAGCCGATGTCAGGCTGGAAGCCAATGGCAGCGACACCATCATCCGCCTCGCATCCACCGGGGCCATCTTGGCTCGTGTGCAGGGAGTCGCTCCCACAGCATTGGCGGGGACATTTAGTACCCGAAAAGCCACGATCGATGACGTAGAGCCAGGTGCCAACAATCTGGGTAACCTCGGCGTAGCAGCCTCCACGAACAACTTTGTTGGCGATGCAGACTATAACGACTACTTCCGGTTTACGGTCACCAACCCATCAGTCCTAGAAGCAAATCTCACAGGTCTTGCCAATGGCAGCGATATAGACATTGAGCTGTATCGAGATGCAGACGGAGACGGGGAATTGGGAACCGATGAAGTGATCGCCTCTTCCGCCCAGTCAGGAAATGCCGCAGAATCCATCAGCAACATGTTGCTGCAACCCGGAGACTATTTCCTAGCTGTTACTCAGTTTGAAGGCAGCAGCAACTACACCTTGAGTGTGGCGGGGGCCGCTGGAACACCACGGGATCTGGCCGGTAGTAATGCAGCTTCTGCACGAGCATTGCCGACCAATGAGGATACTCAACTGAACGACTTTGTTGGCGGTAGTGACCAGAGCGACACTTACCGTCTGGCGGTGGATATTGGGTATTTGGACATCACCACTTCCAATCGCACGAGTGATGTGGATCTGCAACTATGGCGCGACAGCAACGGGAATGGGGAGCTGGATCCGTCGGAAGTCGCGGCCGAGGGCAAGAATGACATCCTGCTGGATGGGGGGCTGACACCCGGGGACTACTACGTGAGCGTGAAAGCAGCTAGTGCTGCCACACCGTACCAAATTACTGCTCTCAATGAGAGAGGCAATCGGGCGGAGATCGAGAACTTTGAGCCACTGCTCCCAGGTATTGACAATAAGGGGCGGCTTGATCAAAACGACTTCCCCGATCCTGGAGATCCGGATAACTATGCGGATGTCTATCAGTTGCCGGACTTGCTCAGCGGGCTAACGGTGGAGTTAACCCAATCGTCTACTGAGTTTGATGCTTATTTGACGGTGGTTGATGCCCTCACTGGGGAAGTGATTGCGGAGAATGATGATATTGACACCGAGGGCGGTAATTATGACGCTCGCGTGACGTTCACAACGGATGCCGCTCGCCAGTACTTGGTCTATGCCTCCAGTGTTGATGCTCCCGGTTTGGGAGCTTACAACATCACCGCTAGCGTCACCGGCACTCCAACCACAACCGTGCCGCGCATCAGTCGTACCGATGAAGAATTGCCACCGCCCGTCTACACCGGTAAAGGCGATACCGCAAGGGGTGAAGCGGCCGCCAAGGTCGTTAACCTGGAATACGCGCCCTTAACAGGCGGTGTGGTTGAAGCACCCTATCGCATCAATGGCATCAACCAAACCAGTTTGGGTAACTGTGCGGCACTGGCTGCCATCACAGCAACCTTTGGCAAGATTGAAAATCCGGCGGCAGCGGCAACGGCTACTAGCGCAATTCTGAACAGCAATTTGCAGGTGACTGGAGCAAATACTTATAGCCTCAAGACCTATGACTACGTGACTGGCCAGGAGAAGGTTCAAAGTGTCAACAATCAAGTGATTGTCAAACCCGATTCGCAACGGTTGTTTTCCAATTTGCCTGCTCCAGGACTCTATGATCCAGAGCAAGCTAATGGTGTTGCAATTTGGGGATCAGTGGCGGAGCGTGCTTATGCTAAACAGCGTGGAATTGACGAGAACCGCGATGGATACACGGTAATTGGCAATGGCGACATTGGCTTTGTTCCCCTCCGTCGGTTCACCGGTAAGAGGACGGAATTCATTAATTTGAAGCCAGAACGGACAGAGGATCAGACGGAGTTTCAACCTTTCCTTGCGGTAGAAACTTCTAGCGAAACGAATGAGAAGGGCAACATTCGTATTAATAACTTTCAACCGTCAACTGACGCGCCCATTGGCAGGAACGAACTTTTCCAGAGAATTCAGGCGGCTCTGGATGGTGGACGTTATGTAATCGCCAGCAGCCCAGGTGATGCGACGCAGCGCTCTGGCGGTCTCATCCCCGGAGGTCATGCCTACAGTGTTCACAACGCCTATGTTGACCCGAGCACTCAGAACCAGATGATTATGGTTCGGAATCCTTGGGGGAAAGACAATAGCAAAAACGTGATCGCTCCTGAAGATCCCTACAAGGATCCTAGTGATGGATTCATGACGCTGACCTTTGACAATTTCCTCACGTATTTTGTGGAGGTCGCAATGACGATCAATTAGTCAGTGAAGCGTAAACGTTATCCGCTTTGACGACGATCGATCATTACGATCAACGTTAATTCATAACTTTGCTGGAAGGATCAATCGCTCATCGAGTGATTGATCCTTTTCTCCTCAATGGGGGTGATCAAGAAATTTCGGCCAATGCTGCGTCATGATTGAGATGTCGCCCCGACCCATTGAACAGTAGCAATTCGATCATGGTTGCCACGATCGCCCCGGGTTTATCGCTTGCGAAATTTTTACAGCAGCCGGAGATTGACGACTCGCCGGCCTGGGAGTTTCACGATCAAGGGCCAATCCAAAAACCAATGCCGGGTGGAAAACATAGCCGTCTGCAAATTCGCTTAGGCGGGGCCATTAATTCACCCTGGGAAGCGCTGACGGAGATGCGCTGCACCTTTGGCGATCGCTCGATCGTGCCTAACCTGATCGTTGTCCGCGAGACCGACGTGCCGATCGATCAGGCGGATGAAATTTCGGACTTTGGGATGACGGTGGCTCCCAACTGGGCGATCGAGATTCTGTCGCCAGCCCAGGGCGAAACCCGCGTGGTGCGAAACCTGTTGCACTGCTTGCGCCACGGGAGCCAGTTGGGCTGGTTGGTGATGCCGCGCGATCGGGTGGTGGTGGTGTTTTTGCCCGATGCGTTGCCGCTGGAATTGTCGGGGAGCGATCGCCTGCCGGTGTTGCCGGACTTGCCCTTGGCACTCACCGTAGATGAGTTATTTAGCTGGCTAAAGCGCCGGGAACCGTAACCGGGCGATCGCCCCTATTTCAAGTCGGCGATCGCCCCTCGGGCCATTTCGGCGATCGCTCGATCGGTGGCTTTCGGTAGGTGGTAATACTTGCCGCCCGCCGTTTCCGCTAGCTCCTTGGCGAAACCTGTTGAAACGAATTTGCTTTGGGTGTCAATTACCAGCAGCTTGATGTTCAGGGCGCGGATTTTGCCGGAAATGTCCAGCAGCTCTTGCTTCACGTCCGGTTTCTCGTCCGGCTCCATCGGCTGGCCGAGCGATCGCGCCAGGGGCACATTTCCCCGACCGTCCGTAATCGCCACGATCACCACCTGACCCACATCCCCCGACTGACGGGCATTGGTGCCGACGCGCACCGCCTGGGTCAAACCGTGGGCCAAGGGCGAGCCGCCACCACAGGGCATGGTTTCCAGCCGTCGCCGGGCCGCCGAGATTGATCGCGTGGGCGGCAACAGCACCTCTGCTTGCTCACCCCGGAAGGGAATCAGCGACACCTGATCACGGTTTTGGTAAGCCTCCGTCAGCAACCGCAACACCGCCCCCTTGGCGGACTGCATCCGGTTCAGGGCCATCGACCCCGATGCATCCACCACAAACACCACCAAGGCTCCGGCCTTCCGGGCGAGGCGCTTGGCCCGCACGTCGCTTTCTTCGACGAATACGCGGCGACCCGTTTCGCCCGCAGCGGCGGCTCGGGTGCGGCGGGCTTTTTGGTAGGGCGCGGCCGATCGCAGGGTGGCATCGACGGCAATTCGGCGCACGGGGCCGCGCGGCAAAACGGGTTTGATGTAGCGCCCCCGATCGTCCGAGAAGATGATCGATCGGCTGCCGGAGCTACCGCCCGATCGCTGGGCCGTGGTTTGGGCAAACAGCAGCACCGACGGATCCATCACCACCCCTTCCGGGTCGAACACGAATTCCTCGGGGATGGCAGGCGGCTCGTCCGGTTGATCCTCGTCTTCGTTTTCGTCTTGATCTTCGTTTTCGTTGTCAGTTTCGTCGTCCTGTTCCTGCTCCGCTTCCGGCTGCTGTTGCGGCGGCGGGGGCGGCGGCGGCTGTTGCTCGTCCGGCGGCGTTTCAATCACCGTGGCCCGGGGCACAATCACCAATTCCACCGCCACCCGCAGGTCATCGGCATTCACCGCCGTCCGCCCATCGAGGGCCGCATGGGCTTTGGCAACCCGCACCGCAAACAGTTCCGCCCGGTGGCCCTGCACCCGGCCGCGCACCGCCTCTTGCACCAAATATTCCACCTGCTCGCGGCTGATCGTGGCATCACGCAACCACTCCCGCGCCAACAGGATTTGGGTTTTCAGACCATCCAGTTCTTCGGCATATTGACCGAGGAAGTCCTGGGGCGATCGCGCATAGCCCACGGCCCGATCGACCACTTCCACCCGCTGATCCAAGCCCAACGCTCCATCGGCGGACAGGGCGATCGCAATTCGATCGAGCAAATGCTCCCGCAGCGGCCCCTCTTCCGGGTTGTAGGTGGCGATCAACAGGGCTTGGCAGGGGTGAGCAAAGCTGATCCCCTCCCGCTCAATTTGGTTGCGCCCTTCCCCGATCGCCCCCAACAGCAGGTTGGCGATTTGGTCATCCAGCAAGTTCAGCTCATCGACATACATCACGCCCCGGTTCGCCTCCGCCAGCAAGCCGGGCTGAAACACCGTTTCGCCGCGCTTCACGGACTGGCCCACATCCACCGAACCCAGCAGCCGATCTTCGGTCACACCCAGGGGAATTTGCACAAAGGGCGCGGGAATCACTTTCCGGGGCACTTCACCGGTAAATTGCAAGCCGTCTTCCCAGCGATCGGGCGCGTCCGGGTCGCAGTTGCTGAGGGAGCCGTCCACCACCTCGATCGGGGGCAGCAGGGCATGGATCGCCCGCGCCATCACCGATTTGGCCGTGCCGCGCCGACCGGCGATCGCCACGCCCCCCAGGCCCGGATCGATCGCCGCCAACAGCAAAGCCATCTTGATCGACTCTTGGCCGATCACCGCCGTCAGCGGAAAGGCGATCGGGTCTCGGGTTTGGGGCGGCGCAGTAACGGACATGGCGGGCGAAAAAGGGAAATTCTTATGATCAGTCTTGATGCTTTTCAGGATATCAGCGCAACGGGACAGCCGGGCCACTTCAGGCGGTTGGGGCCGTAGTGGCGTGACAGTCCGAAAATTGCAGGTTCCGCCGGGAGCTTGGCTGTTACCAAATCGTCAGGGGGCAAGGGGCTTAAGTCCCTTGTCTAGCAGGGTGGAACGGTTTTTGGATAAGGGTTTTGCGGGTTTGATGACCTTTCACGGACTGTGCCACCACGGTGCTGGATCTTGCACAATAGCAACAGCGACCTTGGGCAACATTGCAGTTTCTCGATGGTCAAGGCGCTGAGGAGTTTGAGCCAATGACTTCCAAAACGATCGCCCCGATCACCTACGACAGCGACTATTACGGCTGGGTGCAACAACAGGCCGAACTGTTGCGATCGGGGCAGTTTGATCAATTGGATCTGGAGAATTTGTTAGAAGAGGTTGAAAGCTTGGGGCGATCGGAAAAGCGAGCTTTAACCAGTCAGATTATCCGGCTCTATTGGCATCTGCTGAAGTGGCAATACCAACCCCACAAGCGATCGAACTCTTGGGCATTTTCCATTGAAGATGCGCGGGATGAAATCTTGGAATTACTCGACGAAAATCCCAGCTTTCGGCGCGACTTAGCAGATTGGATCGTCAAGAGCTATGAGCAGGCCCGCAAAAAAGCCGCCCGAGAAATGGGCTTACCAATCGATACGTTCCCGATCGAGCTGCCGTTTACTTGGGAAGCTGCGATGACTGTTGCGATCGAATATGTTGATCGGGATTAGGATGCCACCGCATGGAAACACAGACGACTATCGAGTCGATCGCCCCGACCACCTACGACAGCGATTATTACGGCTGGGTGCAACAACAGGCCGAATTGTTGCGATCGGGGCAGTTTGATCAATTGGATCTGGAGAATTTGTTAGAAGAGGTTGAAAGCTTGGGGCGATCGGAAAAGCGAGCTTTAGCCAGTCAGATTGTGCGGCTCTATCTGCATTTGCTGAAATGGCGGTTTCAACCCGATCACCGATCGAATTCTTGGGTGTTTAGCATTCGTTCCGCCCGCCGTGAAGTTCAACAGTTACTCACCGAAAATCCGAGTTTGAAACCCTGGCTCCCCAGTGCAATCGAGCAGGCCTATCCCCAAGCCCGCGAGCAAGCTTTTGTGGAAACAAAATTGCCCTTGAAGACGTTCCCGATCGAGCCGCCCTTTTCCTGGGAATTGGCGCTCACGATGTCGATCGAGTATGCCGATCAAGATATGGATCAAGATCAGAAATTGAGTTGATTTTGGTCTGCTCAACCGATCGAAATCTAGGCGATTTTTAGCTCCCCGATCGCCTCTAGCCGCTTAAAGGCATTGAGCTGCACATATTTTTCTTCCAGCGCTTCCGACACATCGGGCCCAATCCAGCCCAGTTGTTTCAGAATGTGGATCGCAGCAGCATATTTGGCCCGCTTGGCCCCGTCTGTCACCTTGATAGCAATGCCCAGCCGCTCGCCCACGCGGCCCATACACTGCATCCCTTCGGCTCCCGCTTTGCTGACAATTTCGCCCCCCGTCAGCCGCATCAGATCCGTGTCAAAGCCACCATGGCCGGAAATCAGCTCCGGATAGCCGGTCATGGCCCGCACGATGCGCTCCAATTGCAGATTGTCGCCGGATGTGAGCTTGGCAAACAGGGTGGCCAACTCCTGAAGGGGCATCAGATAGGTGGGCGCGCCGCAATCGTCGCGGGCTACGACAAATTCTTGGGCAGGAATCCCGAGCAGCTCGCCAATGACACTGGAAACGGCTTGCTGGGCGGGGTGGGAATATTGCAGATAGTCCCCGATCGACCAATTGCCGTGACGACACATGGCCAACATCCCTGCATGTTTGCCAGAGCAGTTGTGTTGAAGTGCGCTGGATTTGCCTTGGGGAATCGGGCATTGGAGGGCGCTGGGTTCAATGCCGCAATGCCAAAGGATGTTGAACACTTGGCGGGCTTGGGCAATGTCTCCCTGATGGGAACTGCACATGATCGCCAGGTCGCGATTGCTGAGACCAAAGTGATCCAAGGTTCCAGAGGCGACCACGGCCAGGGCCTGGAAGGGTTTCAGAGCCGATCGCGCAAAGCTGGAGATGCCGGAATCGCCCGCCAACATCAACAAGCGCCCCCGGTCATCGCAGGCCACTGCTTGCACCATGTGGGTGGACTCCACCAACCCTTCCCGCAGCAAGCGAATTTCAATATCGGCCGCGCGCGTTAATTTGCCCCGAGTCATAAAAACTGGTTTGAAACTTGTTTAGTTAGACATTAATTCCGCCAAAAACTGCGATTGTTCATCGCAATTTAAGATCAGCTTCGGCAATCAGCCCATTTTTTCGGTGTTTTCCATTCTTCAACGGATCTTGCGCGGATCGGGGCCTTGCGATCGAACTCGCTCGATCGCGCCCACCGTTCCCCATCCAGGTTAACCGAACCGGCCCCTAGACCAGGCTCCAAACGGCCGCCCCCGCCAGCAAGGTTCCTGCCAAAATCAGCACCAACCGCCGGAGCCGATCGAGCGTGGGCTTCACCTCATAGGAAACCACTAGCCGATCTTGGGCCAACATTTCCGGAGCCTTTTCCCAGACCTGGCCGTCATACCAGCCGGATTCTTCATAGATAATTTTTTCGCTGAACAGGCGACGGCCCACATAGCTCCAGGCCGAATAGATCCGCGCCAACACCAGCAACACGGGTAACACCGCCCCGCCACCGGCCCCCAACAGAAAGTGAGCCAGGTCTTTTTTGAGGGGGAAGCTGGCGGCGGCCACGGGCCCCACCACCAACCAGCTCCAGGCCCAAATCCACAGCAGCTTGATCACCAACCCTCGGCCCGGCAGGGTGGGCCAAGACAACAGCCAGGCCTCCTTCAACTCGGAAAACTCGTTGAGGGGTTGTTGTTCTTCGGGAACGGGGCAAACCGAACGGGGCGATCGCGTCATAAACAAGGGATGAATCAGCTCTGTTGCGCCGCTCAGGCATGGATGATCAGCGGGGGGATCGAATCGAGATCCCTAGCCAGCCGTGTTGGACGATTCAGTGGCGGGCAGGGGCCGAAACTCCAGCCGCCTGCTGTGGCCCCAAAAGGCTTCTAAGTTGTAGTATTCGCGCTCCGTGGGCATCATCACATGCACCACCACATCGCCGTAGTCATGCAAAACCCAGCCGCCATCACCATAGCCAGCGGTGTTTTGGGGCCGGCGATCGAACTCGGTTTTCAGCTTCATTTCGATCGCGTCGGCAATGGCGCGAATTTGGGCCCGCGAAAACCCGGTCACAATCAGGAAATAGTCCGCCAGGTAGGAAACCTCCGTCACCTCCAGCAGCGCAATGTCTTCCCCTTTACGATCGTCCGCCGCGTTGGCCGCCGCGATCGCCACTTCATAGCTGGAACCACGCCCCAGTTGATAGACCGCCCCCTTGGCCACAGGCGGCGCAAACTCCACTACCGTCTCGTCGTCCCCTTCGTCTTCAATGCCCTCAGCCGTCAACAGGGCCAGCTCTTGCGCGTTCAACTTCAAATCCGGATCACTCATCAAAATTACGTCGCCGCGATCGGCTGGCGAGGTGAGTTCTACACAATGGCGCAACACAGTGGCACAAAACAGTGGCACAACGCAGGAACCCGAAACCAAAACGCTGATGAACGGTCGATCGATCAACCCAGCCTCCACCCCAAGCAAAACTTAAACGGTGGCAACAAACTGGGGCGATCGGGTCATGAAGATGAGAGCGCAGCCCTCCGGTTCACGGGTCACTGTTTTGAGTCACGCGCCATTGAACCTTCAGTCTAGCAAAAGCCGTTGTTCTGCGAATCGATCCCCTGAATTACCATCCCCAAAAGCATCCTTCCGCCAATCCTGGCCTGAATTTGTACTCGCCAGCCCACCTCATTTTTAAATTCTTGGGCCGCAACGCCAGCCTCCAAGTCTCTGTTAAAATGGCGGCGTTGTTATTGCCCCGTAGCACCCTTGAGTCCGTCTCTCGATCTTCCCAAGGTTGACGATTTTTTGCAGGAACTCGCTGCAATCCAGCAAACCGGCTCCAAGCGGATCGCCATCCTGGGTTCGCGCCACGTGCCGATTACGCATCAACAATTGATTGAAACCCTCAGCTACGCATTGGTGCTGGCCGGGAATCAAATTATTACTTCGGGTGCTACGGGAACCAACGCCGCCGCCATTCGCGGAGCCATGCGCGCCGATGCCAATTTGTTGACCGTGATTTTGCCCCAAAGTTTGGAGCGGCAACCGCGCGAATCTCGCGATCAATTGGAATCGGTGATTCATTTGGTTGAAAAACCAGAAAATGACCAGCTTTCTTTGGCGGAAGCCAGCTCCCTGTGCAACCACGAAATTATTTCCCGTTGCCAGCAGTTAATTTGCTTTGCCTTCCATGACAGTGTGACCCTGCTGCAAACCTGCCGGGAAGCTGAAGAACAGCGTCGGGTGGTCACGCTGTTCTATTTCGACTAGTTGATTCGACTTCCTGAAATTCGACTAGGTGAAAACGCATGATTTTGGGTTTTAGCATTCCCACTTTGCTGCTGGGTTCAATTTTTGTGGCGAGCTTTTTGGTCTATTTCCCTTACTTGGCGGTGGCCTATGCCCGGTTCCAGGTGGGGATGGATTTGGGTGCGCCCCGGGCCATGTTCGATCGCCTGCCGGACTATGGTAAGCGAGCCACTTGGGCCCACCAAAACAGCATTGAAACCTTTGCTCCCTATGCCGCTGCGGCCCTGGCGGCCTATGCCACCGGGGTCAACACCCCTGCGGCCGGTTGGGCAGCGGTGGCCTTTGTGGGAGCGCGGGCGCTGTTTTCGGTGGCCTATTTGGCCAACATTCCTCCCTTGCGATCGCTGATGTTTGGCATTGGGCAAATTGCAATGATTTCGCTGTTTGTGCAAGCACTCCAGCAAATTGCCTAGGGGGGCTGAATCCACGGCTGCATCAGTCACCATTGGCGAGTCTGGTTCATGGGAACTCGATCGCCCCTGGCTGAAGATTGATCACGAATTGGGCGATTCATTTTGTATTGGTTTGGATTGAAAAATTAGGGTTATGGCTGCGACGTTTTCCTTTGATGTGGTGAGTGAGTTCGATCGACAGGAGTTGGTCAACGCGATCGACCAATTGCAGCGAGATTTGAAATCCCGCTACGACCTGAAAGACACCAACACGATCGTTGAACTGGGCGAAACCGATCTCACGATCGAAACCGCCAGCGAAATGACCCTTGAAGCCGTCACGGCCGTTTTGCGCGAGAAAGCCGCCAAGCGAAAACTAGATCTGAAAATCTTTGACTTTGGCGACATTGAATCCGCGAGCGGCAACCGTGTTCGCCAAAAGGTGAAGTTGCAAAAGGGCATTCCCCAAGACATCGCCAAACAAATCAGCAAATTGATTCGCGATGAGTTCAAAAAAGCTCAAGCCCAAATTCAAGGCGACGCAGTGCGCGTTTCTGCCAAATCCAAAGACGATCTGCAACTGGTGATCCAGCGCCTGAAGCAGGAAGATCTGCCCGTGGCACTGCAATTCACTAACTATCGTTAGTCCCACCGGCTCCCCGATCCAGGAGCCGGCCCTGGCAACCCAAAACATCTTCAAGCACTTTGCCGTTTTGGCAAGGTGCTTCATTTTGGCAATGGGATACTGCCGCATAACCATGGCCAGATGCAGCGCGATCGCCCCGGTGGAATGGCCGGACTCGATCGTTGTCGCAGCCACAACGGGTTGGCAAATGTCCAGAGACCACGATGTTGCTGGCTTGCTCAAGAACAAATTCTAATGCAACAATTTCGCATTAATTAGAATCTGTCTTTTAAGCCAGCGCGATCGCCATGACCATCACCACTTCTGAACAAGCCGCCGTTGAGCTTTATCAAGAGACGGCTGCCCAAGCCCGACACCCAGACGCAACCGATCGGCACGATCGCTTATTGGTTTACCCCGCTTGGCTCTGGGACGGCTACATCCGAGAAGTGGAACTCCGGGAAGGCTTTGAAATCCAAGTCCATCACTACCGGCTGCGCGATCGCTGGGATGCGGCCCTGGCCGAGCGTGCCGAGTGGCTGTCGTTCCATTTCCACCTCTCCGGGCAGCACCAAGACAGCTACACCGAAGTTCACAACCTGGAATATGCCCTCTACGGCAGTGGCCTGGCCCCCAAGGATTGGATCATTGGCACAGACCGGAACCCGATCCTAGAAGTCCATATTTGGCTGTCGCCGCAGGTGTTTCAGTCCTTTGCGGGTCAAGACGGGGAACTCCCTCCGGCCTTGCGCCACCTTGTGCGGCCACCAGACCAGCTCTACTACACCCGCGTGGGCAAAGTCTCCAGAGCCATGCAGCGGGTGCTGTGGCAAATCATTCGCTGTCCCTATCAGGGCATTACCAAGCGGATGTTTCTAGAGAGCAAGGCCCTGGAGGCGGTGATGCTGGTGCTGGCCGATGAGCTGAAAATTCAGCAGGAACAGCCATCAACCCATGGCCCAGCAGAGACTTGGGAGGGCGGTGCGGCGCTGGCAAACCTGAAACCCGATGATATCGATCGCCTGCACCAGGCGCGATCGATCTTGCTGAAACACCTAGAGCAGCCCCCCTCATTGATGACTCTGGCGCAACAGGTGGGGCTGAACAGTCGGGCGTTAAAAGAAGGCTTTCGGCAGGTGTTTGGTCAGCCACCTTTTACCTATTTACATGACCATCGCCTAGAGCAAGCCAGACAGTTGCTCGAAACCGGCGAGCTAAAAGTGTCCGAAGTCGCGGCTGCTGTGGGCTTTGGCGATCGCAGCCACTTCGCCAAGCAGTTCAGAACCAAGTTCGGCATCAATCCCAAGCTCTATCAGGCCCAGCGCAAAAAGTTCTGCTAGCCCCCAAAAAAAGTACCGCGACTCACCAAAACGGCTTTGTTTTGCCATTCGCCCTTGCTAGGCTCCTGAAAGTCTTTCTCAACTGCGGTGTGGGGTCATGGTGAATCGGTTGTCGGGTCTGGTTGTGGCGACTGTGCTGTCGGTGGCAGGGCCACAGGTCGCCTGGGCCGAGGACAACGCTCAAATTCCCCGAGTACAAGACCTAGGGCAGCCTGCCACCAGCCTCCAAGAGTGGCGGGCGCAAATTGAACGGGCCACCGTGCAAGTAACCGGCGTGCAACTGAACCGCACTGATGCGGAACTCGAAATTATCCTAGAAAGCGCCGAAGATCAGCCCCTGCAAATTGATGCGACTCAGTTCCGTACTGAGGGCAATAGTCTTGTTGCCGAGATTCCGAATGCCGTGCTGGCACTACCCGCAGGACAAGCTTTTGTGGCGGAAAACCCGATCGCTGACATTGCCACGGTGCAGGTGACGCAGCAAGACAGCAACACGATCCGGGTCAGCGTCACCGGAACCAACGCCCTGCCCACCATCGAAGTGACCCTGACCACCGCCGGCCTGGCCTATAGCCTCAACCCTGCCGGGGAGGAGCCAGACGAGGAACTCGTGGTCACCGGCGAAGGGCAACGGGGCTATCGCGTGCCAAACTCCTCCAGCGCAACGCGAACAGATACGCCCTTACGCGATATTCCCCAATCGATCCAAATCATTCCCCAGGAACTGCTGCAAGACCAACGGGCTGACGTGACCAGCGCCTTGCTGAATGCGCCTAGTGTGCGGGTTGGCTCGCCGTCTAACTTTGACGCGGTGCGGGCCCAGGTGCGAGGCTTTTTCACTTCGCCCACCGTCGATGGCATAGTCGCACGGGACTTTAACGGGGTCTCTGCCAATATTGGCCCTGACCTCACGGGGATTGAGCAAATTGAAGTGCTCCAAGGGCCCAACTCCATTTTGTTTGGCTCATCCTCGCCGGGAGGAACGATCAACTTTGTCACAAAGCGCCCTTTGAGCGATCCCTATTACTTCGTGGAAGCGAGTACGGGCAGCTTCGATTTTTACCGGGGCGAAGTGGATCTGTCTGGCCCCCTCGATCGCGACAAAAACATTCTTTATCGACTGAATTCCTCCTATCGCGACCAAGAGCTTTTCACGGATTCCAGCCGAACTAGAAACTTCGTGATTGCGCCGGTTCTGAGTTTTGCCTTGGGTGAAGACACCACACTCAGCATTGAAGGCACTTACAAGCATTTGTCGCGCGATAACGCCACCCATGGATTGCCGATTGTGGGCACAATTTTGGATAACCCCCTGGGGGATGTGCCGCGCAGCCGCAACCTGACGGAAAGTGATGCTGAAGTTCGACAAACCCGAATTGGCTACAAGCTGGAGCATCAATTTAATGAAAATTGGTCATTAAATCATGCGTTTCGATATGGGTGGATGGAGTTTGACACCTTTGGCCGATTTCCGGGAGCGCTGGGTGCTGACAATCGAACTATATCAACCAGCTTCTCTGACATTTCCGACCAGTATTTTGACTATCGGATGACTACGAATGTGGTAGGTAAGTTCGCGACCGGCTCCATTCAGCATCAATTATTATTTGGGGTTGATTTAGGGCGATCGGATATTGAGCTGAAGTTCACGGGGCTAGAAGGCCCGCCCATTGATTTATTTGATCCCACCTTTGGGGCATTGCCTGGCGCGGTGACCTTTAGCAGTGAAGACAGCATTGTGACCGATGAGCTGGGGATTTTGCTGCAAGATCAAATCACCCTAGCAGACAACTTGAAGGTGCTGATCGGTGGTCGGTTTGACATGTTTAGACAGACTGGCGATTTCGGCAATCCCGATTTGGTTCAGACGGGCGAGGCCTTTAGTCCTCGGCTAGGGATTGTTTATCAACCGATCGAACCGATTTCCCTGTATGCCAACTACAGTCGATCGTTTGAACCAACTATTGGTCGTTCTCGCGATGACAGTACTTTTGAGCCTACCCGAGGAACCCAGTTTGAAATTGGTGTGAAAGCCGATTTAAGCGATCGGCTTTCGGCAACTTTGGCGTGGTACAACATCACCCAAAAAAATGTGCTGACCACCGATCCCGTTGATGACAACTTCTCAGTGCAAACGGGAGAGCAGCGGAGTCGGGGTGTTGAACTCAGCGTGGCCGGGGAGATTTTGCCAGGGTGGAAGATCTTTGCCAGCTATGCTTACAACGACGCAAGGATTACTGAGGACAATAACTCAGATTTGGTGAATAATCGCGTCCAACGCACTGCACCCCATGCGGCAAGTTTGTGGACAACCTATGAAATTCAGGAAGGCGATTTTCAAGGGTTGGGATTTGGTGTGGGCTTGTTTTATGTGGGCGATCGTGCAGGTGATAATGCCAATACATTTGAGTTGCCGAGCTACCTAACAACTGATGCCGCAATTTTTTATAAACGGAACGGATTCCGCGCGGCAATCAACATCAAAAACCTCTTTGATGTGGAGTATTTTGAAGGGTCTTTCAATCGCAATCGCATCTTTTATGGTGCGCCGTTGACCGTGCAAGCCAGTTTCTCTTGGACGTTTTAACCCAGCGATCGGCGATCGCCCAGTATTCATCAGCCGGGGTAAGCATGAAATGGAATCACCACAAAAGCCTTTGCCAAAATCACTCACTCGCCTGCTTTCTGCCAAACTCAGGACGATTTCTTTCTTCATTCACCGCTGGTTAGGTTTGGCGATCGGGATTTTGTTGTGCATCGCGGGTTTGACTGGCAGCGTTCTCGTTTTTTGGCACGAAATTGATCATTGGGTGCTGGTTCAGCGGCTGGGAACCGTTGTGCCTGCCGGGTCAATGGTGCCCGTTGCTGCCATCATCGAATCGATCAAAGCGGCCTATGGGAAAAAGCAATGGAACATCAACACCATTGCGCCACCCCAATCAGCCCAGGAACCCTATCAAGCCTGGTTGGAGACCCCAGCGCATCACCATTGGCAGGTGTTTGTGCATCCCTACACGGGGCAAATTATGGGCGATCGGGAATGGGAAAGCAGTTGGGTTGGCCTAATTTATGACCTCCATTACAAACTGCTGGCGGGGGAAACAGGAACCCTAATTATGGGCATTGTTGCGTTGCTGACATTGATCTTGAGCCTAACTGGCATTGTGTTGTGGCCGGGCTGGCGCAACTTCATGGCTGGATTCAAAATCAAGTGGAAAAATGCCCATATCAAACGAACCAACTTTGATATTCATAAAGTTTCAGGCATTATTACGGCAATCTTTTTGGGCTTGATTGGGTTCACGGGGTTTGCTTGGAATGTGCCTCAAGCCAAGGTGAATGAGGCGATTTATGCTGTGACTTTCACGCCCAAGCCAGCCCCGCCAGTTTCCAAGCCCATTCCAGGTCAGCAGCCTTTATCCATTGCTGAGTTGGTCCAGCGAGCCGAAGCGGTGATTCCCGATGCGACGATGACCTATATCGTGCTTCCTAAAAAGCCGGAATCTCCATTGATCGTCAGCAAGCGGCAAACCCAAGAAAGCTCGCAATGGGGCAATACTAGAGTGGCGATCGATCAGTTTACCGGCGAGTTAATTCAACTGACTGATGGGCTGAAGCCGACTCGGGCGGAGGCGATTATGAGTCAATTTGATGCAGTTCACTTTGGGACTTTTGGCGGTCTGGCAACCCGAATTCTTTACGTTTTTGTTGGGTTGGCTCCCCTAGCGCTGTTAATCACAGGTTTCGTGATGTGGAAGCATCGGCGCAGAGTTCCCAAGCCGGGCCATTCCTAAGTCAATATAGTTATTAGTCACGCTATGGGTTTTGATTTGGAGGCGATCGCCTAACTCAGGACTGATGACCCGCTAAATTCCTAAAACTAATATCTACAGGGGCTGGATAGTTGTAATAGAGACTGTCATGCAAAACACTCAACCCGCCACCATACCAAGCTTGTGTTACCTGATGACATTCTGCCTATCCGCTATGGTTTAAGGAGGTCAAATACTTTAAATAGTTGATCATCTACTGGTTGTTTTAGTTCAGCTTCTTTTTCAAAATGGTATGAAATCCAACGAACATCTTTACTCTCAATACTTGTATAAAAGTAAATCGCGTTAGATGCTTCAACAAATTTGATAAATGGCAGTAATTCCAGTGGCTTTGTCTGCCCTGAATTACGTAGATACAGCTTTTTTCTGTCAAGAGGGATTAGGCTTTTTACTGTTATTTCATTGAATGGGGTTCTTGCTCCGATTAATTCTTTTGCGTTAAAAGTGAAGATACCATCTTCAAAACTGCTTGTTGTCGGGGAGAGTATTCGAGTATCTTCAAAGGCATCAGCAATATACGCTCTAAACTCGTTTAGTTTCTGTTCAAGTGTTAGAACTCTTTGATTATTTTCTTCTTCGCTTGTTATGCCACCATGTCCCTTCCATTTATTTCTAAGATCGGCAACTTCCTTTAATATACGGATAATGCTCTTGCTGGTAATCATTGACAAAAAGGCTTCTGTCGGATTGCCAAACAGACTTTTGCAATAATCCTTCCTATCTTTGTCTGATAAATATTTTCTAATCGCTTTTGAAAGGTTTGACGTGAGAGCATTCCAATTGCCAAACGTAGCTTTCAAATACCAATCTTGAAATTTTTCATCATTATTAACCCAGTTATGGCTTTCGGCTTTGTAAAATTCTTTGTCTTGAACCAAAGCACTCAGCATTAGCATTGATAAAAATTCCGAGAATCCTTCAAAGAAGTGAAACAAGTGCTCAATTTTTTTACTATTGTCTTTGGTGGCATAATACCGCCATAGAATCGAAGAGATAGGAAAAGGCAGTTCGTCAATCCAAGTTTCTAATTTCTCTTCCTGATTTATAGTTTTCAATTCCTTAGAGATTAACTTATAGCTCTTCGGTCGTTTCCATAGATTGCGTCTAAGTTCATCAAGCCTAAATGTGAATTGTTGAATTTTGCTATCAACTTCAATTACCTCTGCTTGGGTAGGTAAGTCAGGCAAAAATAAAACGCATTTGGAAAGTTGAGATTTTGGAATTTGAGGAATTGCTGCACCAACTCCTAAACTCTCTCTTAATTTTTTACCAATTGGCGTATTAAAATAATTTGCCACATAAATCGCATTGGCTTTTGTTTCATCAAGTTGAATTTGATAGTAATTCTTTGGTTTGATTTTCAGTTCTGATAAGCTTGCAACAACGGGACTGCTTCCGATCTTGGGTAAATAAATAGAATTAGCTAAATGCTCAACTTCATCAGCATTGTCGCCTTTGAGTACATTTATAGATTCAGAAATATCAGTTAATAAAATATCAGTCAATAAAGTTGGCGGGTAGCCAATTCTCTTGACAAGCTCTTGCATCTCTTTTTCAGCTATAAGTGCATTCAATGACTCGAACTCTAAAAAATCAACAAGACAGCCAAGTTGAATAGCTCGACCTTGTTTTTGGTTTTTGAAGTTTTGGAGTATTGTTTTATTCGTTATATCATCTTGTGAAATCTCAGCAACAAATGTTTTCTCTTTATTCTGTTTAGAGATAAGAATAAGATGTAACTGAATACTTGTCATTGGTGAAAAAGCACCGGAAGGAATGGAAAAGACAGCATCAACAAAAAGTCCTTGTTTGTTTAATGCTTCTTTCCCTTTTTCGTTCCACAAAAATGAATTAGGAACAAGGAAGATTAATTTTCCATCTTGAGCTAAACGTTCACCACATTTCAAGAGTAGAGTTGTTGTAAAATCAAAAGGACTTTTCTCTCCATTTACGTCTTGCATTCGTCTTCCGAAAGGAGGAAACGAAAGAACCAAATCAAATCCCTGTGTTGTTTTTGATAGTTCATCTAGTGTGTCATCAAGCTTTATATTCTGACTTTTTTCCTCGAATAAGGACTTAATAGTTTCAAATTCTGTTGGATCTATGCAAGTTCCGAAAACGTCATCAGCCTGAATATAAAAAACAGGCGAGGATGCTGTTAGCCAAGGATCAAAAATAGATTTTTTACTCTCGGCTTCTAGAAGTTTTTCAATAAATTTCAAAACATAAATAGGTGCAACAATTGAATAAGCATTTGCCAGTTTAGAAATTAATTCTGTGCTCTGGAATAAGCTGTCAAGCTTTTCCACTCCCAAAGTTGCTCCAATAAGCTCCAACAACCTGGTGTCACGACATCCTCGAAAACTTGGATCTGCCCGAAGTCGGTCAAGGTTCCTCCAAATTTGATTTTTTATGTCTGTTTGTTGCATCTTTGTTGCCTTCTACGCTTGCAAGTAACTTAAAACCAGTAGACCTAGCTATACATTAGACCGCAGGTTCAGGATATCACCCCCAATTAGGGGACTCTTGCCACAACTCTAATTGTGGAAGCACCACAATTAATCAGTATACTTCTATCGATCAACCTCCTGCCACCTTCCACTCACTCAAGTTCTCAATCTAGGTATTCGCAACTCCTCAAATAACCCTGTCTAGCCGTTAGCCTGTCGCGGTTTCTGAGATTGTAAAAATTTACGAATTCGGCAAGACGATCGCCCGTTGTACCCAGCCAGCCCGATCGCCCACCAGAACCAACGCAGTGTTAGGCAATGGGCACAACATGGAGACGTAACCCAAGCACCTGTAAAACTTTGAGAACCGTAGCAAACTCTGGATTGCCTTCAAGTGACAAAGCTTTGTAGAGACTTTCACGCCCCAACCCTGCTTCACGGGCAATCTGGGTCATCCCTTTAGAACGGGCAATGTCTCCCAACGCTGCCACGACTAGGCTTGGATCACCCTCTTCAAGAGCAGCTTCCAGATAAGCAGCAATATCTTCCTTGGTTTCCAAGTGATCCGCTGCATCCCAAGAATGAGTTTGAACGATCGCCATAGAAACCTCCTATAGGTCTTGCGCCAAATCTAAGGCTGTTTTGATGTCTCGTTCCTGAGTACGCTTATCCCCTCCTGCCAAAAGGATAATCAAGGTTTCCCCTCGTTGGACGAAATACACTCGATAGCCTGGGCCGTAGTCAATCCGAAGTTCTGATACACCTTGCCCCACTGGCTTCACATCGCCCGGATTACCCATCGACAGCCGCCGAATGCGAATATCAATACGCGCTTTTGCTTGGCGATCGCGCAAAGTTTTAAACCATTGCGCATAAGTTTCCGTTTGGCGAATTTCAAACATACTGCTAACTGTATCCTGTGGGATACAGTTAATGGCCTTGTTGAGGACAAATCAACTGATCGCCACCCGAAAGCAACGCTTCTGAACTGATCAGGGTTTACGAACTCGGCAAGACGATCGCCCTTTGTACCTGACCTGCCCGATCGCCCCGAGCCGTGAGCTCCACCACCATTCCTGGTTCACCACGCACCAGCCAGACCACCCGCGATCGATCGTCCGTCGGATCCATGTGGTCGTAATAGGGCGTGGTCGGTTGGTGCGATCGCCCCGCCAGATGACCCAAGCTCACTTCCGGTTGACCGCTGATCAGCTCCGCACCCGGCGGTAGAGCGATCGCCGCGCGGCAGGGTTGCACCGCCCCCTTTTCGATCGCCTTTTGCGTGCCATTGGTCGGCAGCCAGCCCGTGTTTTGCACCACCCATTCCACCTGAAACAGCCGATCGCCCAAGGATTGCGCCGTGGCCTTCACCGGTTCCAGACGCGGCGAAATCAGCAATTGCCAGAGCAGCCAGCGGGGAAACCGTTCAATTTCTCGCTCCAGCAGGTGAGCCGGTGGGTTGCGCCAGGTGCAAATTTGGTTCCAGCCGCCCAGTTCCACCTTGCCCAGTTGCGGATGCTCCCAGGCGTACCAGTCCACATAGCCGCGCCCGTCCAGCACCTCATCGTTCCACTTCAGCAGCGCCAAATCTTCCTCGATCGGGTGGTCGTCCAGCCATTCCAGCAATTTGGGCGTTTTCACCCCCGCCGCCTGGGGCAGGTTCCACAGCTCCACCGTCCAGGCAAATAGCCCCCGCTCCTCATAGCACCAATCGTCAAAGGCTCCGGTCATCACGTTTTTCGGATGGTCGCAGTAGCCCTCAAACACACTGGTGGCGGGATAGTCCGTCAGTTCTGTGCCCTTTTGCCCGATCGCCCGGTAATTCAGCCAGTCCGCTTGGGGCAATTCCATGTCGGTGGCGTGGCTGTAGGGACGCAACAGCAGGCCGCCAAAGGTGTGGAAGGCCACGGCGGCGTTCAGGTTGGGGTGATGGGCAATGAAGTCCGCGATCGCCCGCGTTTCCGGCTCCGAGGTGGGATAGTTGCCCGCGCCGGTCTGTTCCGGTTCCGGTCGCCACTGCATCGGGAAATTACGGTTTAGATCCAACCCTTCGATCGGGCGGGGGGTGGCGATCGTCGCGCCGTCGTAGCGATCGATCCGGCCCTCCGGCAGCAGTCGATAGTAAGTGCCGCCGGTTTCGATCGGGTCGCGCCGCACCAGCAACCGGGGATCGCGATCGGACACTTTCCAGGCCCCATTGGGATCGGGCACACGCATCCAAAGGATCCGCCCGTCCCCATCGATATCTTCCATTTGCAGTTCGCTGGGGCCGCCCGCCAACCGATCGCCCGGGTAGGGTCGAGTGCTCGATCGTACAAATTTGGGGCGATCGGCCAGGGCCAGCTCGGCTCCGTCGGGATTCACGCGAGGGCAAATATAAAACGTCCGCGAATCCAGACAGCGGGTAACGTCCGGATCGCTGCCATAGTGCTTTGTCAAAAAGTCGAGGAGATAGAGGCAGGCCGTGGAAGGCGCAAGTTCCGTGGCGTGGATATTGCCATCCACCCAGAGGGCTGGCTTGTGGCGATCGGGCCCCGTCTCGCTATTGGTGATGGTTAGTAACCAAATATCCCGGCCCTCGTAGCTGCGGCCAATCGATGCCAATTGGACAAGCTGCGGAAATGCGGCCGCATAGCTCTGCAAAATCTCCGACAGTTCCGCATAGCGGTAGAGACGATCAAAAGAAACCTGACCCATGGGTGTTCTGTGTTCTTGGCCCAGCCCGACCAGAGGATGCATCGTGAATCACCATACCCGCCCATGCGGGGCTTGATCGGGATGCCGATTGACGTGAATTGACGTAAATCGACATGAAGACGTAAATCAAAAACGACTAACGCGAGATCTATGCCTGATCAAAACCCAATCAAAACCCAATCATGACCAAACCAAGGCTCATGCCGCCGGTTTGGGGCCGGTTGGGGGGAAATCAAACCCGGCCGGATTGTTCACCAACCAGGGCGATCGTGGCTCAGGAAGGGATGCCAGCCTTTGGATTCCAGCACTTTAACACCTCTATGAGGGGTCTTGCCCCCCATTGCCTCCACCCTTGTCGCAATTCCCGTACCCGCGCGATCGCGCCAGGCTATACAGAATCCTTTAGATTAGTTTTAAGGTTGTAAACATTTATTCACAGTTTCCCACCCCCTAGCTCAAAACATCGGTACTGATTTGGGGCTAAGGAGCCGCTGTGAGCCTGTTGCTAGCCCATTGTTGGGCTGTTGACTTGGTTGATGACGAATCCCCGGGATCTGTCCATGGATCCATTTATTTGGCTTATTTGGATCCCTTGGTCTGTTCATTTGGTCTGTTCATTTGGTCTGCTCACTGCAATCTGCCCATGATGACCTTTGGTGATTGCTCCGCCACCACGAGCCAACCCCGTCCAACTGCGTAATCTTGCCCTCTTGCCCCTCTCTGCACCATGTTTGAGTACTTTACCGATCGCGCCATCCAAGCCATCTTGCTCGCCCAGGAAGAATCTCGCCGCTTGGGCCACCGCCTCGTGGGCAGTGAGCAAATCCTGCTCGGTTTGTTGGGTGAACAGTCCAGCCCGGCGGCTCAGTTGTTGGCGGCAGCGGGGGTCACCCTGGAGGGGGCCCGGGCCCGGGTGGAAGCGCTGATTGGTCGCGGCGCGGGGATGGTTCCGGACGAAGTGCCTTTTACGCCCAAGGTGAAGGCCCTGTTTGAGGCGGCCTTGGCCGAAGCGCGTCAACAGGGCCAAAAGGTGGTGGCTCCGGAGCATTTGCTGTTGGCGATTATTCGCGATCGGGACAACTCGGCGGTGAAGGTACTGCGGAGTATGGATGTGGATCCCGATCAATTGCGGATCAACTTGATTCGGTTGCTGGGGGAAACGGCGGCGGTGGCCGCGGGCGATCGGGGCGAGTCCCGGCGAGAGTCCACGGGCGATCGCGCCGACAGCGGCAACATTTTGGCCACCTATTGCACCAACCTGACCCAAGCGGCGATCGAGGACAAGCTTGATCCCGTGGTGGGGCGCGATCGGGAAATTGAGCGCGTGGTGCAAATCCTGGGTCGCCGCACCAAAAATAACCCGATCCTGATTGGTGAGCCGGGCGTGGGCAAAACCGCGATCGCGGAAGGCTTGGCCCAACGAATTGCCCTGGCCGATGTGCCGGAAACCCTGCTCGATAAGCAAGTCTATTCCCTGGATATGGGGCGGTTGCTGGCGGGCACGCAATATCGCGGAGCCTTTGAAGAGCGGCTGAAGGAACTGGTCAGCGAAGTGCAGCGGGCCGGCAACGTGATTGTGTTCATTGATGAAGTTCACACCTTGCTGGGTGCGGGCGGAATGCAGGGCGGCCTGTCGGCGGGCAACCTGCTGAAGCCGGCCCTGGCGCGGGGGCAGTTGCAATGCCTGGGCGCGACGACGCTGGATGAGTACCGCCAATATATTGAGCGGGATGCGGCCCTGGAGCGGCGGTTCCAGCCCGTGAAGGTGGGTGAGCCGACCCCAGCCGAGGCGATCGAGATTTTGCGCGGCCTCCGCAGCACCTACGAAACCTTCCACAACGTGCTGATGACTGATGAGGCGATCGCGGCGGCTGTCACCTTGGCTGATCGCTACATTGCCGATCGGTTCCTGCCCGACAAGGCGATCGACCTGATCGACGAAGCCGGTTCCCGGGCCCGCGTCAGCGTTGGCAAAAAGCCCGCTCACATCCGCGATTTGGAGCAGCAACTGGCCCAAACCGTCGAGGAAAAAGAGCAAGCCGTGGAAAACCAAGACTTTGAAACGGCGGCCAAACTGCGCGATCGGGAATTGGTAATCACCGAAGAATTGGCGATCGCCCGCCAAGCCCCCGCTACCGATCGCCCTCGCCCAACGATTACCGCTGAAGACATCGCTGAAATCGTCAGCCTCTGGACAGGCGTACCGGTAACGCAGCTTTCGGATGCGGAAGTGGGACAACTGCTGAACCTGGAAGCCAAGCTGCACGAGCGGCTGATTGGGCAAAACGAGGCGATCGAAGCGGTCTCGAAGGCCCTGCGCCGGGCCCGCTCCGGCCTGCGGAATCTGGAGCGCCCGATCGCCAGCTTCTTGTTCCTCGGCCCCACGGGTGTCGGAAAAACGGAACTGGCCAAAGCGTTGGCTAACTTCATGTTCGGCTCCGATGAGTCGATCATTCGGATCGACATGTCCGAATTCATGGAACCCCAATCCACCTCGAAGCTGATCGGCAGCCCGCCGGGATTCGTCGGCTATGGCGATGGCGGCCAGCTCACGGAAGCGGTGCGCCGCCGCCCCTACAGCCTGGTGCTGTTTGACGAGGTGGAAAAAGCCCACCCGGACGTGTTCAACCTGATGTTGCAGTTGCTCGATGAAGGGCGGCTGACGGATTCCCAAGGACGGGTGGTCAGCTTCCGCAATTCGCTGATCGTGATGACCTCCAACCTGGGGGCCAAGGCGATCGCCAAGGGCGGCGCAAACCTGGGCTTTGGCCTCGCCAGCGACAGCGCTGAGGGTCGTTATCAAGCAATCCGCGATCGGGTCACCGATGAGCTGAAAAACTTCTTCCGCCCCGAGTTCCTGAACCGGTTGGACGAGGTGGTGGTGTTCCGCCCCTTGGAAAAATCGGAAGTGCGGCAAATTGTCGATCTGTTGGTGGTGCAGGTGGCCGATCGGCTGGTGGAGCAAGACATTCGCCTGACCGCGAGCGATCGCTTCAAGGACAAGGTGGCCGACGAGGGCTTCGACAGCAGCTTGGGGGCCCGCCCGCTGCGCCGCAAGGTGACGCAACTGCTGGAAGATGCTCTGGCAGAGGCGATTCTGTCCGGTCGGGTCAAGGGGGGCGATCGGGTGTTGGTGGATGTGGCCGACAACGGCGAAACCCTGCTCGATATCCAATCCCAGGCGATCGACCTGCGCTTACCGGCGAGCGTGAGCTAGGATTAGCCAGCAACGGCATGGGGCGATAAGCTTTTGCCCTTCTCCTCATGCCGTTGCAGTGTCTAAGTTAGCAACTCTTGATGGGAGCAATGTCCTCGAAGCACAGAACCCTAGCAGACCTACAAGCTGAAGCAATTCTCCACTGGCCAACGGAGTTGCTTCAACTAGCGGGTCATAAAAGCACACTTCCAATTCTTTTAAAAACTCAAGACGCTTTCATCTCGTTGCTGAAAGTTTGTGACAGCCACCCAGAAGCTTGGATTGGCGGACTTGAACAGAGCCGTCTTCTATCAGGCTCCTTATTTCTAAAACATTTGATGGTTGCTAGTGATTTAGGAGGAGAAGCACTAAATAAGCTGCCCTCTTTATCTCGGTATTTTCCCAACGGAGTTTTACAATTTGAGTGGCAGGGACAAATTCAAGAATATTCATTTAAAAAAATTCAAACAAAATGCTCATTGAGCAATTCAGCTCTAAGTGTTGATGCTCAAAGCCTTCTCACTAAAGATAAGTCTGATCGAAAAATAACAGATATTATGCAAGATGTAGCCATGTTGCTACTATTTAGCTCGTCTGCAGTTTGCGATACCTTACCAGGCGATATTAAAGAGAAATGTATTCTCGGATCTTTACTCGGTAAATGTCAAGATTTAGATAATTTTGCAAAAGAAAACTATCTTCGAGTGAGTCGTCAAGTTGCTGGTGCAACTTCTAATGATCTTGGACATCTGGCTCAAGATTATGTCTTGAACCATCTTAAAGCTTTGCTTCCATCAAATTGGGAGCTACACAAAGATTCGTCTCTACCACGGGTCTCGCACACTCAAGATCAACGAGAAACGAACTTTGATATTGTTGTTCAGTCTCCTCAAAATCGATATTGTGGCATTGAAGTTAGTTTTCAAGTCACGACCAATAGCGTTATTGAAAGAAAAGCCCGAGAGTCATCTTCTCTTTTGGCAAGTGCTCACAGTGAAAATCATAAAATCTGTTATGTCATTGACGGGGTTGGCAATATCGAAATTCGTAAGAGTGCTATTAATATTCTTCTGGAAAACAGTGATTTCATTTCTACTATGTCACCAGAGAGCATTCAGAAGCCAGCCGAATTCTTAGTCAAAAATCTTTAAAATATTCGAAATCTAGATTACTTAAGAGAACAAGCATGATCAAGTTTGTTGATTTGTTTGCAGGCATTGGCGGGATGAGGAAAGGGCTAGAGCTAGCTCTTGCACAACAAGGACTGCAAGAAGATTGTGTTTTCTCCAGCGAAATTGATGAAAAAGCCAAGCAAACTTATCAACTTAATTTTGGTGAAGAGCCTTATGGGGATATTAGAACTATTGATCACTTACCAACCCATGACATTCTCTTAGCAGGTTTTCCTTGTCAGTCTTTTTCCTATGCTGGTAAGCAGAAAGGTTTTGCTGACACCAGGGGTACGCTCTTTTTTGAAATCGAAAGACTGCTTTCTAATTCAGAGAAGAAGCCCAAAGTTCTTTTATTAGAAAATGTTAGAGGATTCACAACCCATGACTCCGGCAGAACTTATAAAACTGTCATCGAAAGATTAGAAGCATTGGGATATTGCACTAAAACTTTACTGCTGAATAGCTCAAATTTTGGTGTTCCACAAAATCGAGTAAGAGTTTATATTGTTGGTGTTTTAGATCATGAACCCAAGTTAACCCTACAATCGAATGTGGGGACTCCAGATTCTCATCAATTTAAAAAAACATTTTCTCAAATTGATTTATTTCTTAATCAATCACAATACTGTTGTGTTCGAGATATTTTAGAACGCAACCCTGATCCACGATATCAATGCTCAGAAACATTCACGGAGCAATTACGTCTTGCTCTCAATGGCAAACCTTTAGAAACGCTGCATGGTTTTCGTTTGATTGATTATCGAGGTGGTAACTCAATTCATTCCTGGGATTTGGGTCTCAAGGGAAATTGCTCCCTTGAAGAGAGAGATTTAATGAATGCCATTATTGAAAATCGCCGCAAAAAGCATTTTGGTACACATCAAGATGGAAAAGCTCTAACGTTAGAACAAATTAAAACCTTCTGGTATCAGCCAAATCTCGAAAACCTTTTGCAGAACTTAGTGAGCAAAGGTTATTTGCGATTCATTGACAATAAGTACAATCCCAAATGCGGCAACATGTCGTTTGAAGTATTTAAGTTTCTAGATCCTGATAGCATCTCTATTACACTCACTGCTAGCGATTCTCATCGTCTAGGTGTTGTACAGAACGGAATTCCAAGGCGAATTACCCCAAGGGAATGTGCAAGACTTCAGGGTTTTCCTGATGACTTTCAGTTACATACTGATGATATAGCGACCTATCATCAACTAGGAAATTCTGTATCTGTGCCAGTCATTAAAGCAATTTTTGAAGATTTATTTAGATCGTCAACTGCTTTACATCATTCAGAAGTTCTATTAGTTTCTCGCTAAACGCATTGGCCATCTAGATTCTTGAAAAATTCTACTGTTGACTACGATGAGTGACATTCCCATAACGTTGGGATTAGCTTGATCACAGCAATGGCTCAACGATTTTTGCTCCCCTCCAGCCTATGTCGGATCCTAAACGCCCCATCCCGAATCATGATGCTGGTTTGCCCTGGGTGCGATCGCCCCAACACCTGTGGCTGATCGGAGCGGCGATCGCGACGGTGATTCTGTGGCAACTGCCGTGGGGTCACCAAATTTTGTATCCCTTTTCAATTCTGGCAACTTGGTTCCACGAAATGGGTCATGGGGTTGCTGCGATGCTGCTGGGCGGGCGGTTTGAGACGCTGTTACTCCATCCCAGTGGTGGCGGCGTGGCCCAACACAGCGGCCAGCTCTGGTTGGGGCCGATCGGGCGAGCCTTGGTGTCGGCGGGTGGGCCCTTGGGTGCGCCCTTGGCGGGCTATGGGCTATTGCGCCTCTCCCAGAAGCGCTTGCCTCGGGTGCAGTTGGGGCTATTTTTGTTGGGTTGTGCGCTGTTGCTGTCGGTGTTGTTGTGGGTGCGCACGTTGTTTGGGGTGTTGGCGATCGGGGCTTTGGGCGTTGCGATCACGTTGATTCCGCTCTATGGATCCCCTTGGGTGCAATATTTTGCACTGCAATTTTTGAGTGTGCAGGCTTGCCTCAGTACCTTTTCCCGGCTGGACTATTTGTTCACTGAAAACTGCACAATTCAGGGTGTGGCGATGGTCTCGGATACGGGACAAATGGCCAAGCAGCTTTGGTTGCCCTATTGGTTTTGGGGAGCGCTGTTGGCGGCGATTTCGCTTTATTGTTTGGGGTCAGGTCTTTGGCGCTTGGTGCGATCGCGTCCCGATGGGTTTTGAGGTTGATTAAAGGGCGATCTCCGTCGGCTCGGAATGGTGTTCGACTCTAGCGGTGGCTTTATTTTGCCGAACAGCGATCTGACCGCTCCAGATGTGTCCCATGTTTCTCGGGCCAAAATGCCCCGCAGGGTTCGATATTTTGCGGAGGTTGTGCCCAACTTGGTGGTGGAAATTAAATCCCAGAGCGATCGGGTGGTGAAGTTTCGCGAAAAACTCACCATGTATTTAGAGCAGGGCGCTGAGGTGGCCCTGCTGGTGGATCCCGATCGGGAAGTCGTGGAACTTTATCGGCTTTTGTAGATAGCAACTAACCCATGCGACCCCAAGGCATATTGATCTTTTTTTGTGGAAAGATGGGGGCGGGAAAATCCACCCGATCACGCCAAATTGCCCAAGCGTTAAACGCGATTTTAATTTCAGAAGATGACTGGCTCAGTCAGCTTTATCCCCAGGAAATCCAAGGATTGGCAGACTATATCCAGTATTCTCGCCGCTTGAAAGGTTTACTTAAACAGCACTTGGCAACGTTGCTGAAGGCGGGACTCTCAGTCGTGATGGACTTTCCCGCTAATACAAAAACCCAGCGGGCTTGGTTCCAAGAGCTGATCCGCGAGCATGATTTGGCTTATCGGTTCATCTATTTGGATGTGGACGATCGAACCTGTCTAGACCGCATTGCCCAGCGCCGCCAAGAACAACCCGATCGTGCCCAATTTGACACGGAGGCGATGTTTCACGAAGTCACGCGCTTCTTTGAGCCGCCCACGGCTGAGGAGGGCTTGGTCATCGAGGTGATTTAACCGGTTGCCGCCGATCGCTCGGCCCGGTCAGGCAGCGCGATCGCCCCCAGGCCAGCGGCAACGCCGAAGCCACATCGGGGCAAGACGGGATAAGAAGTAGTAGGATTACGGTGTAAATTTGCCCCCTCTGGGCGATCGCCCGCTTCTTGCCCGGCCGGCAAGCCATCACCGATGTTGTTGTCTCGTCCCGTATGAGTTCTGCCCTTACCGAACTGGCGATCGTTGCGGCCTTGACGGTTGCGAACGGGATTTTTTCAATGTCGGAAATGGCGATCGTCTCGTCCCGCAAGACGCGCCTGCAAAACCGAGCGGAACGGGGCGATCGAGCGGCTCGCGCAGCCCTGGCCCTGGCGGAATCGCCCAACCAGTTTTTATCCACCATCCAGATTGGCATCACCCTGATCGGCATCCTCACGGGGACTTTTGGGGGTGCTTCTTTGTCGGCGGAGTTGCGGCCAATCCTGGAAGCCGTGCCGCCATTAGCCCCCATGAGCGGGGCCCTGTCGGTGGTGATCACCGTGGCGGGCATTACCTATCTTTCGTTGGTGGTGGGCGAGCTGGTTCCCAAGCGGCTGGCCCTGGGCAATCCAGAACAGATTGCGGCCAATGTGGCGCTACCGATGCGGTGGTTGTCGCGGATTACGGCTCCGGTGGTCTATTTGTTGAGCCATTCCACGGATCTGATTGTGCGATCGCTCGGAACCACGGTTTCCAGCGAGCCGCAGGTGACGGAAGAAGAAATTAAGCTGCTGTTGCAACAGGGCACGGAAGCGGGCACGGTCGAAGAAGCTGAGCAGGAAATTGTAGAGCGGGTGTTGTCGCTGGGCGATCGGCCCGTCAGCTCCGTGATGACTTCCCGCCGAGAGGTGGTGTGGCTGGATTTGGATGCGCCTTTGCACGAAACGATCGAGCAAATCATCAACAGCCACCACCAGCGATTCCCCGTTTGTCGCGACAGTTTGGATGAGGTCGTTGGGTTCATTCAGGTAAACGACCTGTTGGCCCAAACCCTGATGAATCAGACCCTGAATTTAACGGACTGCCTGCGTCAGCCGTTGATTGTGCCGGAAACCACGGGCACGTTGCGAATTTTGGAGATGTTCCGCGAAACGGGTCTGCATATTGCATTGGTGGTGGATGAATACGGCGTGGTGCAAGGGTTGGTGACGATCAACGACATGCTCGAAGCGATCGTGGGCGACCTGACCGATGTGGATGAGGAAGACACGCCCAAGGTGGTACAGCGGGAGGATGGTTCCTGGCTGGTGGATGGGATGTTGGCGATCGAGCGGATGCGCGATGAATTGGATATGGCTGAACTGCCCGGTGAGCGGGAAGGACGCTACCAAACCGTGGCGGGCTTCGTGATTGCTTCGTTGGGTCACATTCCCAAGGCCACGGACACGTTTCACTGGAATGGCTTCCGGTTTGAGGTGGTGGATATGGATGGCAACCGGGTTGATAAAATCCTGGTTTCCAAACCCAGCACGGCTCCCAGCGCTTCAGAGCCGCCCACGGCTGATTAAGGGAAGCACGACCTCAGGATCACGCTTAAATCACTTAAATTCCTTTGGGCCGAGGGCGATCGCGCTGGGCAACTGTCACAGTATCTTGATGGGATGGGCAATGGGAATGAGCGGTGTTGTCGGGGTCGATCCAGGTGTATTGGCCAGGTGTGGTGTATTGGGTTGACCAGTTGGTCAGCGGGTTGATGAACGAATTGATCACGAACCGATCACCCCAACTGTGATCAACTCCAAGATTTTTTGATTAATTTCGATCGACCCATTTCCCGATCGACCCATTTCCCGATCGACCCACTTCCCGATCGGGCAATTTTCGCAGCCAATTAATGTACGATATTCAAAATATGCTCTAACAGATTTTGGATCAATTATTCAAAACCCAATTTAGGCCACCCATCAATTGTGGGCAAATTGCAAAATTCAAAACCTTCGATTTTATAACAAATTGTGCTTTGTCAGGTAAGGGGTGATCACCTGACCCCCTTGTGGAAAACTGCCCAATCGGGGCAAAACCTGTGGAAAACCTGTGGAAAAGTACCCCTATTCTGTGGAAAACCTGTGGAAAAATACCCCTCTTTCTGTGGAAAAAAAAAAGTGTCTGTGGAAAACTTGACTAAGTATAAATACCCTGTGGAAAAACACCCCCCCTTTTTCCACAGGGTTTTCCACAGGGTGTGATCGCTGAAAGGTTCATGAAATAAGGATTTTTTTGAGTTTTCCACATTTCCACAGGGCCCTACTACTACTACCTATTTAAAAAATAAGAAAGAGAAGAAGAAATAGATAGTCCAGCCCAAAAATTTTCTTGGAAACGGCCAAAATTCTTCGGGGAGACGGTCTGTTTCTCTCGAACTCAGGATCCAGTTTTTAGCCTAGTCGATCGAGCCGGAATCGCAACCGACCGGTGAGGCAGTGGCCGCTAGGGGCTGGAGACGACAGGGTTCGAGCTGGGCTGAGTTTGAAACCCAGCGGTTGACGGATCCGAAAACGGCTAAAACCCAGACAGAATCAGGATCTGAGCGCTCAAAGTTCGCTGCGCTTGAGGCCGAGCCGATCGGCAAGCTTGAGGGTGATCGAACCCTTTGAAAACGGCTAAAACCCAAGCCAGGCTTTGATTGTTGCGATTGCACTTCGGTTTTCCAGCGGGCGATCGGGCTGCAAAGTCACGGGTTACTCCCGATGGCCAAAACGGCGATTTTGGGTTAAACTCAGGGCTGCTCATCGGGGCCAAATTTCCCCCGGCGGCGGTCGCCGTTTTCCACAGAACAGCCCCGAAACCCAAGCCCCAGAAGCCATGAAGCTGCTTTGCGCCCAAAGCGACCTGAGTGCCAACCTGTCCCTGGTCAGCCGTGCCGTCCCGTCACGGCCGACGCACCCGGTTTTGGGCAATGTGCTGCTGACCTGCGATGCGGGCACTCAGCGCGTGAGTTTGACCGCCTTTGACCTCAGCTTGGGCATCCAGACCAGCTTCCCGGCGGAAGTGGAAGATTCTGGGGAAATCACGTTGCCGGCCAAGCTTTTCGCGGACATTGTGGGCAAGCTGCCCAATGGCACGGTGTCGCTGGATGCGAACGAGGACTGCTCAGCGGCGATTTCCGCCCAGTCCAGCCGCTACCAGATTCAGGGCATGAGCGCCGAAGAATTCACAACCCTGCCGGTGGTGGAAACGGGCGAAGCGGTTTACCTGCCGGTGGCGGCGCTGTTGGAGGGGATGCGCGGTTCCCTGTTCGCCGCCAGCAACGACGAAACGAAGCAGATTTTGACCGGGGTTCACCTGTCGGTGGAGACCGATTCCCTGGAGTTTGCGGCGACCGATGGCCACCGGCTGGCGGTGGTGCGGGCGGCAATGGTGGAGGACGAAGAGACGGAAACGGGCACGGTGGAACCCTTTGCGGTGACGGTTCCGGGCCGGACGCTGCGGGAGCTGGAGCGGATTCTGGCGGCGCAGCAGTCGAGCGAACCGGTGGCCCTGTACTGCGATCGGGGGCAGTTGGCCTTGCAGTGGGGAGATTATTACCTCACCAGCCGCACCCTGGAAGGGCAATACCCGGCTTATAACCAGCTCATTCCCCGCCAGTTCGATCGCCAGGTGACCGTGGAGCGGAAGTTGTTGCTGGGGGCGCTCGATCGAATCTCGGTGATTGCTGACCAAAAGAGCAACCACATCGTCAAGTTCTCGATCGACGCAACGAACCAAAGTCTAGGCATTTCAGCCGATGCGCAAGATGCGGGCAGCGGTCGCGAAACGATCGAATCGGCCCAAATTTCCGGCGAGGACATCGACATCGCCTTCAACGTCAAGTACTTGATGGAATCGCTGAAAAACCTGACCACGACAGAGATTCAGCTTCAAATGAACACGCCCACCAGCCCGGTGGTGATCACGCCCTTGGGTGGCGCAAAGGCAACCCATTTGGTGATGCCGGTGCAGGTGCGGAGCTAGGTTCAGGTTGGCCGCAGGCGTTAATCGCTTGGTGTTGTTGGTGTTAGTTAATCGCTAGTTCAGTTGCCCTTTCTTTTGCCCTTGCTTTGAAATTTATCCTTGCTTTGGAATTTCCTAGCGTGGGCTGAATATTGAAGATCATGCCCGTTGCGGTTGCTAGCAGTCCCAGGAAGCCCAGTGAAATGCAACTGACAAGGGATAGCTCAAATTTCCAAAATCAGCGGCTTTGGTGGCAGTTTTTGCCTCAGTTGGGTCAATGGCTGGGGATTGTTGGGGCGATCTCCTGCTGCTGGGCCGCTCCTGTTTGGGCAGAATCAGCCCCAATGTCAGCCCCGATGTCAGCCCCGATGGTGGTGTCGCCGTCCGTGACTGACACCAGCGCTTTGGCGAGTGCTCCGGTCAGCGCCCCGATCGCCATTCCTGCCACGCCTAACCCACAACTGGCACAAGACCTCATCACCAATCCGGGTGATTCGGGGGTTTTTGATCGGTTCTGGGCCGACCTAGCTGGATCGCAAGTGATTTATCTGGGGGAAGTTCACGACCGATCCGCCGATGTGCCGATCAAATTGGAGGTTATCCACAGGACTTTTCAACAGGTGGAAAACTTTTCGCGCCAGGGTCAGCCCGGCCGGTTGGTCATTGCGCTGGAAATGTTTCAACAGCCGTTCCAGTCGGCCTTGGATGATTACTTGGCGGGGCGGATTGACGAAGCCACCCTGCGCGATCGCACGGAATTTGACCAACGCTGGGGATTCGACTGGGAAATTATTGCGCCGACTTTGCGGTGGGCGCGCGATCGGGGTGTGGCCGTCGTGGCCTTGAACCTGCCCGTGGAAGTGACTCGCCAAATTGGTCGCCAGGGCTGGGATGCGCTCCCCGCTGAGGCTTGGCAATGGTTGCCCCCGCCCAATGAATTGCAACTGGGGTCTGCGGGTTACCGGGCCTGGCTGCGAGAAATTTATGACGAAATTCATCAACAGCACGGAGCCAGCGCCCAAAGTAGCGCCCAAAGTAGCGTCCAGAGTTCTGGGAGTGCCGATCGCACGGAACGCTTTAACCGATTTTTGGCCGCTCAGGCCGCTTGGGACGAAACCATGGCGGCGGGCATTGCTCGGTTGCTGCAACGGCCGGGCGATCGGGTGGTGACCATTTTGGGTCGTGGCCACATGGTCTATGGGTGGGGCGTGCCCGATCGGCTGGCCCGGCGCAAACCTGATGTGGTGCAGCGATCGATCCTGTTGGGCCCCCTGGAAGCCCCCGAAATTTACCGCGATGGACGATCGATCAGTCACTACTGGTGGCCCAGTGCCCGATCGGCCCCGTGAAATTACTGATTAATCCAAGGGTTGATTAGTAATATTATGAGTCAGCATTATGAGTAAACGAGACCAACTCATGCTTAACAGCATTGCTTAGGGTTTGTCATCGTCTTTGGGAGAAGTGAGTTGAGCTTTGCTTCAGTTTCGGATGCTCCGACGTTTCAGGAGCGAGTTGCGCATCTGACCGAACAGCTTGAGCGATTTGCTCAAAAAGATCTTGATCCAACGGTTCGTGATGAATTAGCACTCGACATTCTGTGCGATCGAGATACCTTGCAAGCCATCCTCAAGGACTTGGCAAAGCATCAGCAACTGGAAGCCGCCACCGTTTCAGAAATCGACGCGCTCGATCGTCGCCTGGCAACCCTAGACTCAAAATTTCTGGCCATTGCAGCCTTGCCCCGTTGGCGAGATACCTTTGATCCTGGCCCTAACGCCTGGTGGTGGTTTCCCGAAGCCGAAGGCTCCAAGCCCAAAATTGCAACCCGACGACGGGAAATTTTCTGGCGGGGGGTGTCCGTTGTGTCCCTCCTGGCCACTGCCAGTGCCGCCAGCACCATCCTGCCGGTTTTCTCGATCGGGGGATTTGGCTTAGGAGAAGCCCTGGCCAGCGCCGGCCAGGTGACCGGGCTGGCCGTGTTGGGGCGTGGCGTGCTCACCCCCGAAGGAACCAAGGCCCTCAAACAGTTTTGCGCGAGGTTTTCGATTCCCGGCCAGTGGTATAGCGAGGCGATCGCCGCCTTTTCCATCACCCTTGGCGCTTTGTCCATGTGGGCCGCCCAAGACGGTCTGCCCCGGTGGTTTAACTATGCCGCCAATCAGCACTATCAACAGGGCGAGCTAGAGGAAGCCCGTGTAAATTATCAAAAAACGCTTTCTCTGATGCCCAACAATGACGAAGCCTCATTGGGGCTGGGATTGGTTTATGAATCCCTGGGGCAACTCAAAGAAGCTGGCGATTCTTATCGGCAAGTGGCTGACCAAGGCGACCCGATCGCCCTCAGTCGATTGGCACGAGTTCAGTTCTCTTTGTTGCTGAAAACCAAGCGATCCGACACGTTACTTCGCAATCAACAAACCTCGGAAGTCGAAGCCCTTTTAAAACTGGCACTGCACCGCATTGACATGAGGGGTCTATCAACCATTGATGCCGCTAACCAGCGCTATCAAATCTACCGAAATTTGGGGTGGTTGCGTTGGTGGCAACGAGATTATATCGGTGCGGAATCTGTCTTGAAACGTGCCATTAGAGAAGATGAATCTTTTCCCGAAAAACAGCTTGGCACAGGTCTTTCCCATTGCTTGCTGGCTCAAATTTATCGTGAAGAACAACGGGAGACGGAAGCCACTGCGGAATACAACATCTGTGTGCAAAAATCGCGGCCGGAAACCCTCACAGAATATGAATGGTTCTTCCAAGTGGGGCAAGGACGGATGGCGACCTGTGTTGATACCAGCGCTGTGATGCGCGGCACAAGCCGAGAGATTATCCGAAAACTACCCCTTTGTACGGAAGACGATCCAGGGCGTAAGAATTCTGTTGCACCGGATCCCACTCAACCCGTCATTCAGTCATCGCCCAGTTCGATGACCGGAACCGTTGCACCACCTAGCCCTTAACCCAGGAAAGAGATTGAAGAGGAGGATGGTTCCCGATCGCCCGTTGCGCCACTCGATCGACTATCCAAAACCGATTGGGTCAGTTGGACAATTTCCGGGAAAGCAAAGTTTTCCGTTAAGTGGGTCAGGGTTTGAAAGAGGTCGTAATAAGGGCTAGGAATCTGCTGCAAGAGTTGAGTAATGGTTTGATCAGAACAGGTAAGGGCCGCATGGTGTAAAGCGGCAATCCAAGCCTGGGGCATCACCGATAAATCCACGGTGGGTGACTGGTTGATCGCGCCTAGGGAGCTGACAGAGTGATCGGGCGCATCGGTTCTGAGTTCTGCATAACGGTACTTTAAGGGCAAATATTTTGCCATCATCTGAAAGGGTTGATCGAGGGCAAAAGGCTTGCTCATATAATCATTACAACCGGCTGCGATCGCCAGCGAAGGATCATCGGCAGACCCCTGGGCCGTAATGGCAATGATCGTGGTTAAGGAAAAGGGTGCTTGATGCTGACTTTCCCAACGCCGTTGCTCCAGAGTGCGAATTTTCCGCGTTGTGGCATAACCATCTAATCCTGGCATTCGCAAATCCATCCAAATCAGATGGGGCTGCCAATCTTGCCATTGGGCGATCGCTTCTAAACCGTTTCTTGCTTCATGAATTTGCAAACCCAAACAGGACAGTAGCCGCACCAAAAGCTGGCGATTTTCCGTTTGATCATCCACCACCAAAATTCGATAGTCCGTGCGATCGCTCGCTAATCCCACAATTTGGGGAATCGGCGTATTGGTTTGCGATATCGCCTGATGAGTCACCAAAACAGGGAGATAAAAGCGGAAAAGGCTGCCTTGGCCCAGTTGGCTTTCAGCGGTAATTTCTCCACCCATTAACTCCACCAGTTGGCGACTAATGGCTAAACCCAAGCCGGTTCCACTATGGGCATCTTGGTGATCCGTTGCCTGCACAAAATCATCAAAAATGGTTTCCAAATGTTCAGGAGCAATGCCAATTCCACTATCTTGAACCTCAAATAGCAAGGTGGTTTGGGTGGGCGTAGAGGGCGATTGCTCCGTTGATGTGCCATTCGCTGCAACCGAATTAGGAACAGGTGTTATTTCTGAGGAAACTGTCTCAAAATCAGGAATATTTGGGGGTGAAGTTTCCGTAACAGGGGGTAACTGGTTTGGGCTGCTGTTGTGGGAACGTAGCCGCACTCGAATAAAGCCCGTTTGCGTAAACTTCAGGGCGTTGCTAATCAAATTAATCAAAACTTGCTCTAGCTTTCGGCCATCAACTAGGGCATGGGTGGGTAATAATTCGGCCAGTTGTAAATCTAGCTGTAGGCCCTTATGTTGGGCTTGCAACAAAAATAGATCGGCCACACTTTGCATTAATTCCCGCAGGTTAATGACCTGAGGCGCGAGGGTTAATTTACCGGCTTCTATTTTAGATAGATCTAAGATCTCGTTGATGAGTTTTAAAAGATGCTCACCACTGCGATAAATTCGCTGTAAGTCGTCCCGCTGGGTGGGTGACAAAACCGCTTCTCGCTGCAAAATATTGGTAAATCCAAGAATAATGTTGAGAGGAGTTCGGAGTTCATGGCTCATTTTGGCCAGGAAGGTACTTTTCGCACGGTTAGCCACTTCTGCGGCCTCTTTGGCTTGATGTAACTCCCGTTCTACTTGTTTTCGATCGCTGATGTCACTGAGGATGCCAATCAGGCAATCTTGACCTTCCAAATAGCTGATGGTGGCTGAGAGTAGAACCGTTTTAATTTCGCCAGATTTGGTGCGAAATTCCGTTTCGAATTCGCGAATCCATCCCTGCTCCTTCAGAACTTTTCGAAACTCCGTTAAGTCATTGGGATCTTTCCAGAGCTGCATTTCAGTGCAGCTTTTGCCCACCATTTCTACGTGAGAATAGCCTAGAATGCGCGTGAAATTATCATTAATATTAAGGCAATAACCATCATTGATTTGGGCAATCCAGGCGGCTTCTGGACCCGCTTGGAAGATGGTGGCGAATTTTAATTCCGATTGACGCAGGGCCAGTTCCATCCGTTTTTGATCGGTGATGTTGGTGATGGTTCCCACCAGTTTCACCACTCGACCCTGTTGATCAAAAATCGGCTCGCCGCGACTGATCAGATAAATGGTTAACCCGTCGCGCCGTTGGATACCATGTTCGATCGTGTAGGGAATTCCTTGCTCGATCGCCTCCGTGACCGTGGCCACAAATCGCGGGCGATCGGCCTCGGGGAGCAAATCAAAAAGGTCAGGATGGCCCGGTTCTTGGGCATCGGGTTCCAATCCCAAAATGCGAAACTGTTCCGCAGACCAAGTGCTTGTGCCCGTCGCCACATCAAATTCCCAACTGCCCACCTGGGCAATCCGTTGGGCTTCCGTGAGGGCCGCCGTTTTCTGGGCCACCTGTTGCTCCAGGTCACGGGCATAGGTGTGGCGGAGTTGGTCGGCCGCTTGCAAGGCTCCCACCATTTGCTGAAAGGCTTGGGTTAAGCGATTCACTTCCGCCACCCGTGTTTTGGGCAGGGGGTTGGCATGTTGACCGGCGGCGATCGCCCGGGTTGCTTCTGTCAAATTTCGCAGCGATCGGCTCAAGCGTTTGGCCGTCCAAGTGCCCGTTCCCAAAGATCCTGCCAAGGCCAACAAACAAAACCAAAGATTTTGGCGATGATTAGCCTCAATCTCACCAATGAAATCGGCTTCCGGAACCGCCGTGACCACAAGCCAATGCAATCCATAGGCATCTTGGTAGGGGGTGACTTTCGTAAACAACGTGCCATTTTGAAAGGCTAATCGCCACCGTTGTTCCGTTTGAATGGCTTGCCATTGGGGATCTTTTTGTTGAAGTTGCTGGGCAATGGCCCTGGTTTCTGAATTACGACTTTGGGCCAGCGATAATCTTGTGGGATAGGGTTGGTTGGGTTGCTGAATGTAGGGCAATTCCAGGGTTGAAGTGGCCACCAAATTGCCCGATCGATCCACAATAAACGCCTGACCTCGGGGCGAAATCTGCAACTGATTGAGGAAGGTATTCAACCCCGACAATAAAACCGTGCGGCTTAAAACGCCCCGAAAATTGCGATTGCCATCATAAATTGGCAACAATGCATCAATGCCCAACATTGGAATCACGCGATGGGTGTAAACCGGTGACCAAGTGGGCTGGCGACTACTTTGGGCCCGTTGAAACCAGGCCGTTTGTCGCACATCATCGGTAATTTGATAGGCGGCTTCCAAGGGTTGCCCTTGGTCATTCACACGCGAATAGAGGCGCTGGTTGGGCAGGTTGGGGCTGGCCTCTGCCAGGAACTGTGTACCTACGGGATAGGATTTGCCCGTCAACTGCTCAATTTGTTGGCGCAACTCCAAATTGACCGATCGCACATAGCCCACCAGCAAGCCCCGATCGTTGGCAAACATGGTCGCCACCAGACTGGGATCCGTGGCCATCTGTTGCCACAGATAATCGCGCCAAGGGGTGGAGTTATCCAACGGCAACTTGCCCCCTTGGATCGCTCGACCATTGGCGGCCAAGGTGTGTTGTTGCTTGCTGAGCAGACTATCCACATGATCACGCACCCGGTGATCCACAGCATCCAGCAGGCGATTGGCCAAATTTTCTACGGAGGTTTGGCCGCTGCGGTAAGACCAATAGCCGACCAAGCCCACCGCCCCCACCACCTGCACCACAAAGGGAACCGTCAACACCCAAAACAGGCTGATGGCCGCAGATCGATTGGCCACAGATCGATCGGGCTGATTTTGGCCATGCCGCAACAGCGAAATCCGTTGCCAAAGGCCTTGGATCCGACGAGGGAGCCGCATTTTTCGCCAGCGTGGCTGTTGAAGATTCATAGGCTCATGCGGGACTGACGGGGCAATTCAGGCGCGTTCAGGGGCCCTTGTCCTAGCGGTTTGGGAAATGACGGGGAGACTGGAGGCAGCGGCTTGGGTCGGAAATGGTCGGTTTGATTTTGGGCATGGGTGGGTAGTGGCATCCCAATCGCTCAACGGTGGATGACCTGACTGCAATTGTGCGATCGACCGGTTTGCAATCCTCGACTGCGATCACAATCGGGGCCCGATCGCAGTTCGATCGCGCCGTTGCCTAACCAATCGCTTACAACTGGTATTAACACTATCAGCGACTGATGATCTGTAACGCTATCTACCTACTAATCGAGTAGATCTACTGAAGTGTTAGAAATATCACAGCGTTCTTTGCTTGATCGCTTGAACTCATATTGATAATTCTATTGATATCAACTTATGGAACTGAGGTTTTATAAGTTTTGTAAGTGTGCTGATCTGGCAAGAAATTGCCCTTGATGGCTCAGATTAGTTGAAAGTTCGATTCACCTAGTCAACCGCTGAAAAATTACCTTAAATGACTATACTAACCCATGAGAAAGAATTTTGGCTTGCTGGAAATTACGGCGAGTTAGTCCACTAGAGATCACAAGAATCCCAGGATGATAACAACATGAGTCCCTTGATTTTGAAAAGGGTAAATTGTGCAAGATCTGATCTTGGCTTAAGGATACTTAAAATTCCAGCAGAAACTAGATTGGGAATCGGCTATTCTGGACTAGACCTTAACCTATGATTCGGGTTTTTGATTCCGCAAAAGTTAGGATAGTCAGTGTTAGAAAAATAACCCAATTGTCTTGAACGGGGTGGCAAATTAGGTCACCCTCATCAATGCACCCAAAATACTCCTGTTTTCCCCAAGGGTGATTGCTAAAGTTTTGTTCTGGAACTGACGCTTGGCAACCTGAGCCATCGCGGCGGTTGGCTGGGATGCAAGGGGCTCGGGTGAAAGCGCAACAGTGTTGATCAGGAATTTTTGATCAGAAATTGGCGAAGATCATCGGCTAGGATCGACGCAACTTTCAGGCCGTTTGGATAACTCCCATGTCTGCGACAGCATCGTTTATTCGCCAAAGCCAACTGCTGGGCCGCTTGGTGCTCGATCGCGCCACTACGGAAACTCTGGGCCATGTGGCCGCCCTGTGGGTGGATCCGCGAGCAGCCCGGGTGTTGGGAATTGTGATTCGATCGGGGCCGTTGCCGCTGAATTTGTCCTTGAAGTTGCCGCTGGGTGGCCCGTTGCGAGCCTGTGCCTGGGGTCAGGTGGTGGCAATCGGGGCCGATAGCGTGTTGGTGGACATAGGAACCCAAGGGGAGAGCCTGCAACAGCCGGAGGGAGCCTTTGACCTTGTGGGTCACGAGGTTTGGACTGACGGAGGCAATCGAATTGGCACGGTGGCGGATCTGGAGTTGGATCCGGCCGTGGGCCGGGTCGATCGCTACCTCTTCCGGCGCGAAGGCGTGGCGGATGTGGCCTATAGCTTGCCGGCCGGAGCGGCCATCAGCGGCGGGCCCAAGCGGCTGTTGGTGGTGACCCAAGCGGCCGAAGCGGCCGAGGCGGTTCCTTTGACGGTCGCTTGGGATCAGGCTTTGGATTCGGTGCAAACTTCGGTGCAAACCACCCTGCGCCAAGTGCAGGAAAAGACGAAGCCGATCGCCGAAACGGCCCGCAGTCGGTTTGCGGATTTGGCCCGGGAAGCCCGCGATCGGGCCAAGTCTTTGGCGGACACGGCCCGCACCCGCGCCACGGAGCTGACAGAAACCATGCGCGATCGCGCCGATCGCCTGACCCAGGAAAGTCAGTCCCCCCAGCGCGATCGCCCCGCTGGAAATTTGCCCGCCGCCCCAGAGAATGCTGCGACGGATGATGATGATCCGATCGACCTGTGGGATGAAGATTCCCCCGCGATCGACACGCCCGCAAGCCCGATCGAAACCGATTCCCACCAGCCACCTCAGCCACCTAACGCCTAGGAAGCGCCTCAAGGCTGAATCATGCGTCTTCGCCATTGGCTGACTGTAATGAATCCTGGGCAGAAGGGCGATCGGGCGGCTGCACTGGCAACAAGTTCTGTGCTTTCAGATAGCCCAACAGCCAATTCACCGCCGTTGCCCGTCGGGTTTTGCGGGGCACTAATTCCCCCACCTTGTAGCCCTTGAAGCCCAAATATTCCTTCAGCAATTGCTTATTCTCAGCGGGAATCGATCGAGTCAGCTTCACCGTGGCTGGGCGGCTTTCAATAAAGTTCGGTGGTTCTGGATAATCCCCTTGCCAGTCAGCCGGAGCCAGCCAAGCTTGGGTGTTTGGATCCCATTGGTAACCCAACCCATGCCACAGCAGTTGATTCACCCGGTCATCCTCTAATCGATCGTCTAAAATGTCCCACAGCAGCTCGATCGTGAGACTGGGCAAGCGATCGGGAAATCCATCCGGTAACGCCACCGTTGAGCGTTCCGTGCAGTTTGGCTCCTGACAACTACTCATGAAAGACCTCTTTTCAGAACCGCAATCAACTTATAAGTCTTATCAATTTATTACATCAAAAAATGGCATCAAATTGTAATGAAATCCAATCAATGATATTCAATCAATCAAATTAAATTTATTCTATCTTGATATTCATTCCTGTAATTCCTTGACTCGATCAACACCCAGTTTTCTCTAAATCTTCTATCTTGACTGTCCTCTTGCATTCACCCTGGAATGATTCAGCATTGGTCTAGTCCGCACTTGATCGCAAAATCATTCCTCGCTCTAACAGCCTGAACCAAAACCTAACCATTGGGATGCATGAAAAACACAACTCTCGATCGCTCGATTTTGGAGTCCCATTGCATTTTCTTCTTCATCCAATCTTTAATTTAAGTAATCATCAACCAATCTTTGCTGAATCTTTAAAAATCCCCCTTGATTCCGCCAAATCTTAAAGCTAAGTTAGATTCCATAAGGGGTCATAAAAGCGACGCGGAATGCCACGCGGTCGAACTTTGCTCTCAATACCCATCCTCTTGTGGAAGATATGAAATCTTGGTTTGCCCCCAGCGTTGCACTTGCAACCATTTCGCTGAGTTCCATCGCAGCTCCCGCCCTTGCCCTCAGCATCAGCTACTCCGATGCCTACGTGCCGGATGCCAGCACGGTTACGACCCTGAATGCTATTGATGCATTTACGGGCGGCCTCACAGACGCAGAAGCCCGAAATGGCCTTTATGGTTTCACGGATATTGAAGAAGTCCTGTCGATTCAGAAGTTCGATCCTAGCCTTGGAACTCTGAAATCAGCCAAGTTGACCTTTGATACGGGACTTTGGCAAAAGGCTTACTACGAGCACCTCGGTCGTTTGCGCCCCGGCAACGCAGCAGCCATCAAATTTGATTTTGAGGCTAATTTAAACCTGACATCCAGCGGCGGCACGTCAGTTTTTGATATTCCCCTCACGGGTGCTCATGATTTTACGGCATCCTCATTTGATGGGGGCCTTGACTTTGCTGGCACTTCGGGCCGGAAGTTTTCTACTTCCTTGAACGGTCAATATCAACAAACCAAAACCATCACTGATGTCGCAGCTCTGGCTGGCTTCATTGGCACTGGTTCGATCGACTACACCTTCTCCGCTTCGGCTCTGTTCAGTGTCTTTGGCCCTGGTAACTTGAGTGCCGGTGTGCTGACCCTGGCTAAAGGTGCGCTGCGGGTTGATTACGAATACGAAAAGGAATCCACCTCAGTGCCAGAACCCACCGCGCTGTTGGGTCTTGGTTTGGTGGCTGGTGGGGCAATGGTTCAGCGTCGTCTGCGGGCTGCAGCACCCCGGAACTAGGTTGCAAGGCCTGTCAATGGCAGCTTGGAACTAGCTCGTCAGTCGATCGAACCCTAGCCAATTTAGGGATGAGGCTGGGGGACTGAAAAGATAGCCCGAGCTGTTCTTGACTGCGCTCCTGTGGACTGCACAACTGAATTGCACAAGTTGGTACTGTTGAGATTGGGTTTGGCGATCGCTGAACCCAATCTTTTTTTGCATGATGTTGATCGCTTAAACCGTTGCACCCACCAAAGCAGCGGGTCGATCGCCCAAGGATTCCACCTTCCAGCGATCGAGTTCACCCAGGGCGCGATCACGGTATTGGCCGTAGCGTTCCTGTTTGTTGCGGATCTTGGTTGGCAGCTCCGGCAGGATGCCAAAGTTTGGCGGCATCGGCTGGAAATGCTTCGGTGAGGCGGAACTGATGAACTCGAACAGTGCGCCGCTCATGGTTACGGGGGGCAGGGCGATCGGCTCTAGGCCGCGGGCAATCCGGGCCGCGTTGGTTCCCGCCAGCCAGCCGCCGGCCGTGGCCGCCGTGTAGCCCTCCGTGCCGATCAGTTGGCCTGCCGCCAGTAGGGTGGCGCGGCCCTTGAACTGCAAGGTGGCGCTCAATAGTTCTGGCGCGTTGATGAAGGTGTTGCGGTGCATCACGCCCATCCGCACAAATTCGGCATTTTCCAAGCCGGGAATCATCCGAAACACGCGCTGTTGCTCGCCCCAGCGCAGGTTGGTTTGGAAGCCGACTATGTTCCACAGTTGCCCCGCCTTGTCTTCCTGGCGCAGTTGCACCACGGCGTAGGGGCGTTTGTCGCGGTTGGCGGGGTCGCGCCCGTCGCCCAGTCGGGAATCGAACAGGCCCACGGGTTTCAGGGGGCCGTAGCGCATGGTGTCTTCGCCGCGCTGGGCGAGTTCTTCGATCGGCAGGCAACCCTCAAAGAATTTGGCACTTTCGCGATCGAAATCCTTCAGGGGCGCTTGTTCCGCCGCGCAAAGGGCCTGATAGAACTGCAAATATTGCTCCCGGTTCATGGGGCAGTTCAAATAGGCCGCCTCGCCCTTGTCGTAGCGGGAAGCCATGAAGGCCACGTCGCGATCGATCGATTCGCCCACCACGATCGGGCTAGCCGCATCGAAAAAGCTCATATAGTCCCGGCCCGTGAACTGCCGCAGATCCTCGGTCAAGTCCGGGCTGGTCAGGGGTCCCGTGGCCAACACCACCACGCCATCGGTGGGAATTTGCCGCACTTCCTCGCGCCGGAAGTCCACCAGCGGATGTTGCGCCAGAGTTTCGGTCAGGTCGCGGCTAAACTCCGCGCGATCGACCGCCAACGCCCCGCCGGCCGGCACGGCATGGTGATCCGCCTTGCCAATCACGATCGACCCGAGCCGCCGCAATTCCTCATGCAGCAGGCCGGCCGCGCGATCGGCAGACATGGCCCCAAAGGAGTTGCTACAAACCAATTCCGCCAAATGTTCCGTGTGGTGGGCGGGGCTGAGGCGTTCGGGCCGCATTTCATAGAACACCACCGGCACGCCCGATCGCGCCACCTGCCAGGCTGCTTCAGTGCCGGCCAGCCCACCGCCAATCACATACACCGGCTGTAAATTCGACATGGCTTACCTCAGCGATCGCCCAAACTTCCAGGAACCAAGATGAATAGCTTATAGCAATTTGATTAGGGCGATCGGCGTTTGCGAAATTCAACTGTCTGAATCATCGAGGGCCGCAAGGGCTATTTTGAGACAACTTTGAACACCTTCTCGATCGCGTTCTGATAGCTGCCCAATGCGAGCTAAGTTTGCTGAAGGAGGCAATGTCACAATGAAGCTGCGGAAAATCGATTCAACTCGTAAACCGGCTGATTTCCAATCTTGGAGTTTATAGTCTGTGATACCCAAAGCTTTGGCTTGAGTTGTAATCAGTCCCACAATGACATCAGGACGATGGACATGATAAATCGATGAAGACAAAACAACCGCAGGACGGCGTTTGATGCCCGTGACACCAGGAAAGTCCACGGTGACGACATCACCTGGCTGGAAGATCACTAAGCTATCTCCTCATCATTATCAAAATCTGTGTTGAAATGCTGGAAAGAAAAGGCTGCTAAGTCTAACTGATCCTGTTCTGTCCAAGTGTCGCTATCATCCAACGCCGCCTGATTTTGCTGAGTCAAGCCATTCAGAATCAAAGCTGCTAACTGTAATAAAGCAGTTGGTGGAAAGATGCGAGTGATATATGCATACACATCTTGAATGGTTGGGCTAGGAACAGACATCATCGTAGTTACACTTCGGCTTTCTTCAAAGTTTAGCAAAGATGCATCGGATGAATAATGCCTTGCAAACACCAATGAATAGTAATGAATAGTGCTGCAATTCAGTCATGATCAGCTAGTGAAAGTCTTTCAGCGGAAGCGATCAGTTACCAAAAATTGTCACCTCGCAGGTGCTATCAGGACTATTTGTGGGTTCCCGCCTTTCTCCATATTCACAATATTCACAGCAATATTCAGTTGGCGATGTGGGGCGATCGCTCGCTACCTTCAACAGTGCTGATTTCAACCCTGTGCCAGTATCGCTGGTCGCGAGCAACTGCCCAGACTGATAGAAACCGAATAGTTAGCTAGCCCAACCGTAGCTGCGAAGATGTTTGCCACAGTAGCCGATCGCCACTTTTTCGGTTTCAAAGTCCAGCTCAAAATAAATTTGCAAGTTGTGGACTGCGTTGTTTTTGCCCAAGGTGAGATGTTTAAACATCCGCTGTTTGCGGCCCCCATGGCGAAAGTCCCGATCGCTCCCGTATCGAGAACCGGTGACTTGGTGTTCCGTGGGCTTAAAGTCCAAACCATAGGCGCGGAAACCCTCCCGCCAACCGCCCATCGATCGCCCTTCCCGTTTTGCCAGCAGGGAGGCGCGGCCAATTTCCGCGATCGCCCGTAAAGCTTGATAAACCTCACTGGGGCGACCAAATTGGGACTCGGCCGCAGCCGATCGGGCAGAATCCCAAATTTCCAACACATCCCCAAACTGTTGTTCCGCCGTTTCCACCGCCGCCAACACTGTTTCAAAGGCCCCTGCACTGACTAACTCGTCCGTTTCCGAGTTGTTCTCTCCCGCTTCGATCGGTTTGGGTTGATATTGCAACAGGCTGGCCAAGTTGCTTTGGCTTGTGTTTAGCTCCGCTTCCAACTCCGCCACGTAATCCCGTAAATGGGATAGTTCCCCTTGGAGGGCGGCTTGCTCATCCCAGGTTTGTTCCACATCGGTGCGAATGGCTTCCAGGTCAGTCCGCTCCTTTTGCAGCAGCCGATCACGCTCTTGGAGTTGGGTTTTCAGCGCCTCGATCGTCCGTTGGTGGTTGGTGGCCTGCTCTTCCAAGGTTTCCAGTTGCAGTTGTAGCGATCGCTGGCTGGTTTCCAGGGTTTGGCGTTCGTGGCTTTCGTGATCCAAATCTCGCTGCAACCGCTCCAACCGTTGTTGATAGCGCCAGCGATCGAGCACCCGCATGGACACCACCCCGATCGTCAGTCCCCCCAAGGCTTGGGCCGCATTTTGCCACAGGGCCCCTTGGCCCCAGGCGGAGTCTGTCACCTCCACGCTGGCCAGCCCCAGGGTGGATCCGTGGCTAACCAAACTACCCACGCCCACCACTGTGCAAAATGCCACCACGCTCAACCCCAAGAGCGCCAATAACCGCATTCGATCGCCTGTTTCCATACCCGAATTAAGACCGCCGACCTGTGTGAGAAGCTTCCTCGATTGTAGACGCGCCACTCTGGATTGTGTGGCCCCTACCCGTCATGATTTCCAAAGCGAGGGATTATCAATCCCTATTGTTTTGGGAGTTTAAACTAATGTTAAAAATTGATTTTGAAATCAACGGTTTAAGGCGAAGATTTTAAGCCAAGGTTTAAGGTCAGCTCTAAGGTCGCTCTCTGTTTGTGATTGAGGGACAGTTGAGCGGCATTCATGCTTGATCAATCTTGATTTGGTCTTGATTGTGCTTTAATTCGCTTGAATTTGACCTTGGTTTGACCGTACTTCAGCTTGGGCTTAGTTTGGATTGAGCTTTGATTGGAGTTGGACTAAGTTTGGAAGAAACCTGAATTGAACTGGAATTAAAAAACCGGGAGAACCCGTTCAGGATTCCCCCGAATCTGCATTCATTCATCCTTCTAGGTCAGCAATTGCACTGAAACGGGAGTGCAACATCATCGCTCAAGATCAAAGTTCAAAGCCAAAGTGAAAAACCGCAGTGCAACGCTTTCAACCATGGGCCAGTTACCCTAGCCGATCGACAGCTTCACAACCTTGTTCTTTTCTTCTTCCACCTTGGGCAACCGCAGTTCCAAAATGCCATTTTGATAGTTAGCAGTGGCTTGGGCATTTTGCACGCGGGTAGGCAACGAAATCACTCGTTGAAACTTGCCGTAACGAAATTCGGTGCGGAAAGCGCTGTCTTCTTGGACGGTTTTCTCGGAGCGTCGCTCACCAGCGATCGAAACCGACTCCGCCGTCACTTCCACATCAACGGTTTTCGGATCAACGCCCGGTAGCTCCAGGCGCAACAATAGTGCATCAGCGGTTTCTTCCAATTCCGCAGCCGGTGCGTGGTGCAATTCCGGGTCGATCGCCAAAGGAGTCATCAGTGCGCCATCCAAGAGTCGATCAAAACGACGACGGAGCGACTCAATTTCTCGATAGGGTTCCCAACGAATCAAGGTCATTTTAGCCACCTCGCGAACTCCTGAAATCAACAATTTGGGAGAAGGGTTTGCTTGAGGATTAACCTCAAGAATCGAGTTCAATCTTGCTCGAATTGGTTCAATTTTGCGTGGAGCGTTTTGCTCTGCACAATCTCAAGATAACTCGCTCAAACAGAAGCTAGATTCGGTTTGTACGACCCATTCAAGGGCAGTTCCCACACCTGAGTTTTCAGAAGCCAATGGCTGAGACATTGTGTTGAGAGCCAAACTGCTGGCCAAACTGCTGACCAAACTGCCTAATCGCTTTTGTTGCTGACTGCTGAGGCTTAATCGAAGAAATAAAAATGCCAAAAAGGCGCAGTGATATTGCAGTCAAATTAAGACAGTTGCAAGGATGAAAACCGTACTTGAGTGGGCTTGAAAACCGATAATTTGTCCAATGACAGCCGGAAATTCAGCGGGGCCCGAACCGGGTGCTTAACTGGGTATGGGAACTGTTGTGGGGATGGATGACAGGATGGGTTTTGGGATGAATTGGGGGATGAATTACGGGTCTGGCTGCTCGATCGAGCCTATTCTGTTGGCGCTCCCAACCACGGACAGCGATTGGTGGTGGCTGGCGGGTGGCATGGGGCTGTTGGTGTTGTATTTGCTGGCTTCGGCAGCAACGGAAATGGGAACCCGCCGCCCGATCGGGTGGCGATTGCCCAAGCACCCATCAAGGGACGCGGCCCCATCAGCGGGCGATCGAGAATCGTCTGTGCCTCCCCAGCCCTAGGAAAACCTTTTAAGATCGAGCAGTTGCGGCCCAGGGATCCGACCCCAAATCGAAACCAATCGCATTGAAATTGGATTGAAATTGGATTGCGCCTTGCTTTGAGATTGATCGAACCCCGATCAAATTGCCCATGAATGTTCAGGAACTCCTCGCCATGTTTTTTGGTTTAAAGCAAAAGTCCACGATGCCCACCGCCAAGGAAGCGTTACCGGGGCGATCGACCAAAATGCCCATCAAGAATCAGCATTTTGTGAATGGCAACCCGATCGAGGGGCCCTTCCCGGCCGGTCTGGAAACGGCCCTGTTTGGGTTGGGTTGTTTTTGGGGAGCCGAGCGCAAGTTTTGGCAAACCCCCGGCGTATTTTCCACGGCCGTGGGCTATGCGGCCGGGCACACGCCCAACCCCACTTACCACGAAGTTTGCACGGGCCTGACGGGCCACAACGAAGTGGTGCTGGTGGTCTATGACCCGCAACAGGTGAGCTACGAGCAACTGTTGAAGGTCTTTTGGGAAAGCCACAACCCCACCCAAGGGATGCGCCAGGGCAACGATGTGGGAACCCAATATCGATCGGGCATCTATACCTACAACGAAGCCCAAAAGGCGGCGGCGATCGGCTCCAAGGAACAGTACCAAGGGGCGCTGACCCAAGCGGGCCATGGAGACATCACCACGGAAATTCTGGATGCGCCGGAGTTTTACTACGCGGAAGACTATCACCAGCAATATTTGGCTAAAAATCCCGGCGGCTATTGTGGCCTGGGCGGCACGGGGGTGAGCTGTCCCGTGGGCTTGGCGGTTTAGGGTTCGTTGCTGTGTCTGTTTCGGCCGTGGGTTGTCTCGGGGTTGTCCTGGGGGCCCGGCGGCCGATCGTTCCTTTGTTGGCCCCGGTGGGCCCCTTGCCATGAGCGCGATCGCGATCGATCTTCAGCCGGACTTGGCCTTGGACGATGCCACCTTTGCCCGCATCTGTCGCCAAAATCCCCACTGCAAATTTGAACGAACCGCCGCAGAAGAATTAGTGATCGTGGCCCTCACGGGAGGCGGAACGGGACAGCGCAACTCACGCCTCACGGCGCGGTTGGTGTTGTGGAATGAAGAGACGGGCTTGGGCGAGGTGTTTGACTCTTCCACGGGGTTTAAACTGCCGAACGGAGCCATTCGATCGCCCGATGTTGCTTGGGTCAGCCGCGATCGCTGGTTGGCCCTCAGCGCCAAGGAACAGGATAGCTATCCGCCCCTTTGTCCTGATTTTGTGGTGGAGCTAAAGTCGCCCAGTGATGACTTGGGCCAAGTGCAAGCAAAGATGCAGGAATATCTCAACAATGGGCTGCGTTTGGGGTGGTTGCTGGATCCGGCGGAGGCGATCGCCCAAATCTACCGACCCGATCGCCCGGTGGAAACCCTGAAATCCCCCACCACCTTGAGCGGCGATAGTTGCTTACCGGGTTTTTCCCTCTCTTTGTCCGGCATTTTGGATTCCTAGATTTTGAATTCCTAGATTTTGGATTCCTAGGAGGTTGATGGGGGAGCGGCCTGAGGGGCTGGCGATCGTTGGCCAAACATGGCCGTGATTGCCGTGTCGAGGGTGGGTTGCATCACAATTCGATCGCCATGGGCCACCACCAACCGAATCAGGGTCGGCAGGCCGCCCGCATCGGCCGCGAGATATAGCGGCTCCACATAGAGAATGGACCGCCCGATCGGGATGGCGACTAAGTTCCCTTGAATCACCTTGGAACCCTGGCGATTCCAAAGGCTAATTTGGCGTGCAATGTCGGGATCTTGATTAATGCGGGCTTCCACCTGCTCAATCCCAAACACCAGCCGATCCTTGGGGAATTGATAGAGCAAGAGTCGGCCGTAGCGATCGCCATCGGAGCGGGCCGCCAACCAGCCAATCAGGTTGCTGCGCTTGGCGGGGCTGAAGGGCAACAACTGCACAAACTCCGGTTGGCTGGTGCCGGGCAGTTGCATCAGGGCAAAGTAGGGCTGAATCGGTTGGGGCTGGTTGCCGTAAATTTCGTTGGGAATTTGCCACAGATCCTCCCGGTTATAGAACTCCTGGGGATTGCTCATGTGATAGGTCAGCAGCTTTTCCGATTGCACGGCAAACAGATCGATCGGGTAGCGGAAGTGCGATCGAATGGCCGGCGGGCATTGGTCGATCGGGCGCAAGAGTTCCGGGAACACCGCTTGCCAACTGCGAATCAGCGGATCATCCCCATCGGCCACATAAAACCGCACCGTGCCGTTATAGGCATCAATCACCGCTTTCACGGAATTGCGAATGTAATTAAAACCGGCGCGGCTGGGTTCGGAATAGGGATAACGGCGGCTGGTGGTGTAGCCATCCACAATCCAAAACAGGTGGCTGCGGTGATCGAACCCATCGGCATCCGCCGCCGATTGCAGGTTCACGGCCACGGCGTAGGGATCGCGATCGAACTGCAAGAAGGGGGCGATCGTCCGTACCCGTTCCCGCACATTCCGCCGCCAGAGCAAGCGCGTGTCCGGCGTGAGGTTATTGGTCAGCAGTAACTGCCAATCGCGTAGATAGGCCGCCAACAGCCACCGCTTCCACCAGTGATCGCCCAGTAGCACCCCGCCTTGACCGTCGTAGTGGTTATAGGCGTTGTCATTGCCTCGGGGATAGTCCAACTCTTGGGCTGCGGTCGGAGCCAGGATGTAGGTATTGGTCAGCTCACCAAAGTAGACCCGGGGCCGATCGAGGGGAATGCCCTGGCTCACCTGCCCATTGGCGGCCCGCAGGATGCCGCCGCCCGTGTCATCAGTGCCGGAACCAATGTCCCGAACCCAATAGAGCGGTAGGCCACCGGCTCCCACTTGGTTGGCGGGACTGAGGGTGAAGCCATAGCCGTGGGTGTAGACCAAATGGCGGTTCAGCCAAGTTTGGGCCGGGGCTGACAGGGCGGTGGTGTCCAACTCCCGCATGGAGAGGATGGTGGGATGGAGGGTCGATCGGTCTGTGGCGGCCGGGGCCGGATTGGGCCGATCGGGCAATCGGTACCGATCGAGGTCTGCGTTGGCAAAGCGGTAATAGGAGCGGATTTGTTGTAACTGCCGATTGGTATCTAGCAGCGGGTTCGTGTCCCAAAGTCGCACACTGTCGAGGGTGGGTTCATAGGTTTGCAGATCCGCCGCGCTAAGGGTGGCTTGGGGGTCAAAGGATTCCGCTTGCACCCGATCGAGGCCAAACGCCGATCGGGTAAAGGCAATGTTGCGCTCAATGTAGGGCCGTTCCCGCTCCAGCTCATTGGGTTCCACAATTGCCCCCTGCACCGCCTCGGGCAACAGAAAACCCAGACTGATGCCCCCGATCGCGTAGCACAACAGCCCGATCGCCACCAACCGGGGCGGCAAATCCGGCCGGCGATCGCCCGTGGGTTGTGCCACCCGGCCATCCAGCCAACGCCGAGGTTGCAACCCCGTCAAGGCATAGCCCAGCAGCCAAACCCCACTGCCCAAGGACACCAACCCCAAGCCAATGTTGGCTGGCAACTGCACGCGAATATCCGCAAAACCGGCTCCATAGGCAGCGCCTCGGGTGGAATTGAGCAAATCAAAACAGGCAACCCCGGCGCTGATGCCCGCTGCCAACAACACCAACCCCAAGAGGCCGCAGCCGTGCCGCCACTCCCCCACCGTGAAGCCGGGAAATCGCCCCCGCGCCAAGGATTTCTGACTGAGCAGGTAATATAGCCCCACCAACAGGGCCGACCAAAGCAACAGCCCGATCGCCCAAAACTCCAACAGTTCCACCAGGGGCAAGCCAAACACAAACCAGCCCACATCCAACCCAAACACCGGATCCACCTGCTGAAATCGGCTGGGGTGGGCGGCCAGCAAAATCGTCGCCCAATGTTGGGAGCCAATCCAGGCAAAGTTCAACGCGGCGATCGCCCCCAAGGCCCGCAAGCCCCACCTCGGCGCGATCGCCCCCAGGGCCCAAAGGCATCCCGGCAGCGCCAACCACCACCATTGTCCCGATCTCAACGGTTCCAGCAGTTCCCATAACAACAGCGGTTGCAAGCGAGGAACCGCCGTGGGTAAGGCTTCCCGCCCTGCCGTCCAGCCAATTTGCCCGTAATGCACCACCAGCAGGGCCAACCCCAGGGCTAACAATCCCGACACCAGCAGCAATGGCAGCAAATCTAGCCGGCCGCCCACCAGCCGTTCCCCGCGCGGTTCGATCGCCCGAGGCATCACCCACCAGGGGCGATCGGGATCAGGGCCCAGGGCCACCGACTCCCGGCGGTTGAGCTGTTCCGCCAGCCACAGATTGCCCCACAGCACCGCCAACGACCCGATCGCCCCTACCCCAAACAGAGCCGCCTGCACCGCCAGCCGCATCCACCAAAGGGAGCCATAGCCCAACTGGCCAAACCAAAGGCCATCCCCCAGCCAGCGCACCGCCAGCCCGATCGCCAGCACAAAACCCAACCCGCCCAGGGCCCACCGCCAGGGTTGCTGCCTGGCTCGATCGGGGGCCGCTATGGGGGGCGTTGAATTGACAGCCAAGGGCGATCGCGTCCGGGTCATGGAAAGTCTCCAGCCTCAATGAACGTTGTCTAGCGGAATGTTGGAAAAAAAACAACTGTTCCGCGCCGCCGCCCCTGGGCAACAGCCACCATCAGGCCGACGATTGAGGCGATTTAAAGGCCTGACGCACTTTAGGCCGAAACAGGTAGAACAAAATCAAAAGGGCGATCGCCAATTGAAACCCTAACTGCGACAGGGTTGAGGCCGGAACTGAAGCCGATCCTAGGGCGATCGAACTCACGAGCGACTGTCCCAAACTCAAAACCTGCAAAATCTGCCAAATTAATGTCAAAATCCAAGCCCATTGCTTCAACTTCCAGAGGCCATATCCCAGCAATCCCCCCACCAGCGAGAGCAACACCCCAATTCCCCCAAACACCAAAATCAACGTCGGAACCATCCCCAGCATCATCGCCTGGGCTTGCGGATCTGAATTGGAACCGGCGGTTTGGAGTTGCAGTTTGAGGCTCTCGATCGTGCTATCCACTAAAAATTGCCGCCATTGGGGAATCACCAACACCGACAAACTGAGCAAGAACCCAAAACCACTATAGAAAAACTGCAAGCCCGCCAGAATGGTCACACCTAAGGGGCGCTTGGTCATAATCTTTGGATTGATTGCCAGATCACGCCTCGGTTATAGCAACGAAATCCGAAACGTTCTGGGGCAAATCGTGCTATTTCTGCAAGGGATTTCTCGGGAATTTCTGTGGAGTAGCCCCGGCCCATGAAAACGAAAGTTTCGCCCCTGAACCCGATTTGGCTGTTTCTGATTGCCTTTGCCACGGTGGTGGCGGCCTATGGCGGCAAGATGAAACCCCTGACGGAGGCTTCCTTCAAAGGGGCGGGCAGCGCGGTGGAACTGGCGATCGGGCTGGTGGGTTCCATGGCCCTGTGGTTGGGGATTATGCGCGTGGCGGAGGAAGCCGGGTTGATGCAGGCGATCGCCCGGGCGATTCGGCCCGTGATGGTGCGGCTGTTTCCCACCGTGCCGCCGGAGCATCCCGCCATGTCCGCCATGATCATGAACTTGGCGGCCAACGCGCTGGGCTTGGGCAACGCGGCCACGCCCTTGGGTCTGAAGGCGATGAAGGAACTCGATCGCCTGAATCCCAACCCCGGCACGGCCACCAACGCCATGTGCTTGTTTTTGGCGATTAACACGGCCTCGGTGACGCTGATTCCGTTGGAAGTGATCGCCGTGCGGGCCAGCGCGGGCACGACCCAACCGGCCTCGATTGTCCTCACCACCTTGATTGCCACGGCGATCGGGACAACGGCGGCGGTGCTGGCCGCTACGTTTGCGGCCCGTCGATCGCCTGATCCAGCCCCGGTGATTGAGCCAACCGAGCCGATCTCGGACACTCCTGAAGATGCAGAGGCGATCGAACCGGCCGTGGACACCGCCCCGCCGCCTGTATTGCATCCCCCCAGCCGTGTCGGTCAACTGGTCTTTGGTGGGTTGGTGCTGGCTTTTCTCGGGGCGATCGTTCAAAAGGTGATCCGCCACGGTTTTGGCTTTGTCTTCAGCTTGGAAGGCTTCACCACCATTTCCAATTGGGTGCTGCCGATGTTTATCAGCGGCTTCCTCATCTATGGCTACTTTTGCGGCGTGCGGGTCTATGAAGCCCTGACCGAGGGTGCAAAGGAAGGCTTTGAAATTGCCGTGCGGGTAATTCCGTTTATGGTGGCGATTTTCGTGGCGATCGGGATGTTCCGAGCCAGTGGCGCGTTGGAACTGCTGACCAACCTGCTCACTCCCGTCACCGCCTTGATTGGGATGCCTGCCGAAGCGCTGCCTATGGCCCTGATTCGGCCGCTGTCCGGGAGCGGCGCGTTTGGGTTTATGTCGGAAATTGTGAAGGCCAATCCCAACAGTTTCCTAGCAGATTTGGTTTGCACCATGCAGGGCGCATCGGACACCACGTTCTATACGCTGGCGGTCTATTTCGGCAGTGTGGCGATTATTCGGACGCGCTATGCCTTGCCGGTGGGTCTGTTTGCCGATGCGGTCAGCGCGATCGCCTCGGTGTTGGTTTGTCGATTGCTGCTGCCGGGCGCGGCCTAGGCGATCGCCCCGAAACCTGGCCAGGCAAGGGGCTTAAGCCCCTTGTCTACCGATGGTTAAGCCCCTTGTCTACCGATAGTGTTGGTGTGATGCGAAGGTCAGTGTGATCTGGGTTCCGGTAACGGATCGCCCTTGGATCGCTATCGTTAAAAACAGACCACACAATCACCCTGCAAGGACGAGTCAAGAAGCCCATGGCCAAAGCAATTTGGAACGGAACCGTGATTGCTGAGAGCGATCGCACCGAAGTTGTGGAAGGAAATCACTATTTCCCGCCCGATGCGATTAAGTCGGACTATTTTCAACCCAGCAACACCCACACCACCTGCGGCTGGAAAGGTGTGGCCAGCTACTACACAATCGCCGTGGATGGCCAAACCAACCCCGATGCCGCCTGGTACTATCCCGAACCCAAGGATGCTGCCAAGAAAATCGCCGGTTATGTGGCCTTCTGGCGCGGCGTGAAGGTGGAAGCGTAATGATTGGGGGCGATCGCGCGATCGCCCCCACCGCGAAACGGTCGATCGCGTGCATAATCCACAAATAAATCAACGCCCGCGCCGGATATGTCCCCCGAAATTGCCGCCACGATCGAAATTTTGTCCGCCGACGAGTTGCGCCGCACCGTCAACCGGCTTGCGTCCGAAGTGGTTGAGCGATCGGGCGACCTCTCCAAAGTCGTGCTCGTGGGCATCTACACCCGGGGCGTACCCCTGGCCAAACTGCTGGCCCGCCAAATCGAAATGCTCGAAGGCGTAACCGTTCCCGTTGGCGCACTGGACATCACCTTCTATCGCGACGACCTCGACAAAATCGGCCCCCGCACCCCCGAACGCAGCGATATTCCCGTTGATCTCACGGGCAAAATCACTGTTTTGGTAGATGACGTAATCTTCACGGGCCGCACGATTCGCGGAGCCTTAAACGCCACCTTGGATTACGGCCGGCCCGAGTCCATTCGGTTGTTATCTTTGGTCGATCGGGGCCATCGCCAACTGCCCATTCACCCGGACTACACCGGCAAAGTGTTGCCCACCGCCAAGGACGAAAAGGTGAAAGTCTACCTCCAAGAACTCGATGGCCGTGATGCCGTCGAACTCAGCCGCGCTCCTGTTAGTTAGTTTCTAAATCAATTGCCAAATTTCTTGGAGCGATTGGCTCAAAAAGATGGATCCATCCTTAGCAGCCAGTGAAATTATCAAGCAAGTGATTGAGCATTATGCTCAGTTCCAGCCTTCTCACGGAAAGATTCGACTAGAGACAATTTTTGATGATCACCAGGGTCGCTATGCCCTGATGCAAACAGGATGGGATCGCGATCGCCGCATTCGTGGAAATTTGATCTACGTTGTCCTAGATCAAGAAATGATTAGAATTGAATATGATGGCATGCAGAAGTGTTGAATCTAAACACAAAACTTCATATTCTAGGCAACAAGAGTTTCTGGCAGTAAATCATAGCTCCAATGACTGATTGAGCCATAGCGACCGAGTACAACTTGCAAATATCGCAATTTATCTAGTAGCGTCTGACTATAGAATTGCGGCAATTCTATTAACTGCAAGATGGCATAAGCAATTAAGACCATGTAGATCTGTATTGCTACGCCATTTTGATTTTTCGTAATGAGCTGATCTAATTTTAAATGCATCTTTAAGAACTTCCATAGCAACTCAATCTGCCAGCGCTTTCGATACAGTTCTCCAATCTCT